>JBGTFW010000073.1:0-19198 GCA_041747075.1 Pirellulaceae bacterium | reverse complement strand
TGCGAATCGCCTGGGTTCCCGATTCCGCGGGAATGACGGAAACGTGAAGGCGCGTCATCCCCGCGTGAAGGCGCGTCATCCCCGCGTGAAGGCGCGTCATCCCCGCGAAGGCGGGGATCGAGTGCCTTGAGCCGTGCATTGGCCGTTGCTGCCGCTTAATGGGTTGCGAATCGCCTGGGTTCCCGCTTCCGCGGGAATGACGGAAACGTGAAGGCGCGTCATCCCCGCGAAGGCGCGTCATCCCCGCGAAGGCGCGTCATCCCCGCGTGAAGGCGCGTCATCCCCGCGAAGGCGGGGATCGAGTGCCTTGAGCCGTGCATTGGCCGTTGCTGCCGCTCAATGGGTTGCGAATCGCCTGGGTTCCCGCCCCACGCCTTCGCGGGGGCAGGCACTTCGCGGGAATGACGGAAGCGCGGGGAGAGAACCAGAACGAGAACGAGTACGAATACCGCGATGTTGAGTACGAGTAGAAGAACGAGACGTGTTCCGTCAAATCTGCAATCAGCCTCAGGCGGCGCGGCGGAGCGAGACTTCCGTTGCCGGTCTCTTCGTCCGGGCCAGCATCACCAGTTCATTCCGCATTTGCGTCTTAAGGACGTCGCCAAGCGTCTGCAGGACGGTCGCCGCCGGCAAACCGTCGAGCACGCGGTGGTCAAACGTTAATGTGACGCGTGCCTTTCCGTCGACGCAATACGGATCGTAACCCAGCGTCGTCGTGGTCGGACCGAGATGCCACGTTCCGTCGATCGAGCGAGTCCCCGATGGACTCATGCCAAACGTTCCCATCATTCGCGCGCGGCCGCGCGGCATCCAGCCCGTCATCAAGTGCCAGGAAAACTTGCGGAGCGGCGCGGGCATGCGAGAAAACCGGACTTGAGCGCGGAGTTGCTTCAGTTCACTCAGCGGCAACCGGCGATAATCGTCGTATTTCGACTGAAGCTGAACGAGCGAATGGTTTTCGGGCTGGGTGAAACGAGCGATTAACAAACGCGAGTGCCCGTTCACTTCGCGGTTGACAGCCAGCATCGCGATACTTTCCGGATGTTCATAATAATGCGGCGTCGGCAGAGGAACGTAAAGTCGCCGCAGCAGCGGATGTTCGCGCGCCACCAGCGCGTAGGCACGCATCTTGATGACCGCCCAGGAAATATAAGGACGCGCCTTGCGTCTCCAATTCGCAAGCTCCGACAAGTCCATCGTCGTCCCGAGTGGAACCAGGGGCATCCGCCGGGCAACGTTGACAACGTCACAAATTAGTCGCCGGTGCGGAGATAGTCGAATTCGTTTTCCATTAGCCATCGGGAACATCCGTTTCAAGTCAGCGCCTTGGCGACGGCGCGGGAAATGCATGACGGTGCCGTCGCGGAGAACCGGCGGGACTATGGCAGGTCCATTAATTCAAGACCATGCGAATCGCCGCCGCGTGACGCTAGCACTCGCGTACTTGCGGAGATCGTCCAGTCGCCTCTGGACGAGGTCGGTCGGAAGTTGGTCCGCGGATTACGCCGATGTCGCTGCTGAAAGAATTACGTTCGGACGATCTCCACGCGTGGAGTTCAATCCATTTTTCGCGGACGAGGGACTTTGCCGCGCGACTTGCGCCCGCTGCCGGTTCCGCGACGGCCGCGACGCGCCGCTTTCCCGGAATTTTTGCCGGCGGCGACTTCGTAACTGGCCAGCGGCTCGCCAACGGCGTCCTTCATCCTTCCAATCCTGTCGCGGAGGCTGGCGGCGCGTTCAAAATCGAGGTCTTCGGCGGCTTGAAGCATCTCGGTTTGAAGTTCGCCAATATATTCTTCCGTGATCATGACAGCTTCCCCGGATTTCCCGACCGCTTCCATTGCTTCCTGATGCGCGCGTCGGTCAGCTTCGATACCGGACCGGATCGATTTGGCGATGGTTTGGGGGGTGATGCCGTGCTGGCGGTTGTACTCTTCCTGCAACTTGCGCCTCCGCCGCGTTTCCTCGATTGCCGCGCGCATTGCTTCGGTTACCTTGTCGGCATAGAGGATGACGGTGGCGTTGACGTTTCGCGCGCTGCGTCCAATCGTCTGGATCAGTGATGTTTCGCTGCGCAGAAAACCCTCCTTGTCGGCGTCGAGGATCGCGACCAGGGAAACCTCGGGCAGGTCCAGTCCCTCGCGGAGAAGGTTGACGCCCACGAGCGCCTCAAATTGTCCTGCGCGCAAGTCCTGCAACAGCTCGACGCGTTCAAAGGCGTCGAGTTCGCTATGAAGCCATTTGCAGAGGATTCCGTTCTCGCACAGCCAGGCCGAAAGGTCTTCCGCCAGCCGCTTGGTCAGCGCCGTAACGAGTACGCGTTCGCCGCGGTCGCGCCGGGCGCGAATCTGTTCCAGAAGATGAGCGACCTGTCCGCGAGCCGGGACGACTTCAATGACGGGATCAAGCAATCCGGTGGGGCGGATGACCTGTTCGACGATCTCGCCGCCCGATTGTCCCAGTTCGTATTCGGCCGGCGTTGCGGAAACGAAGATCACGCGATGGATTTTCGCTTCCCATTCCTCGAATTTCATCGGCCGGTTGTCAAGGGCGCTGGGGAGCCGAAAACCGTGCCCGACAAGCGTCTCTTTTCGGCTCCGGTCGCCGGCGTACATCGCGCGAATCTGCGGAACGGTCACGTGGGACTCGTCGACAAAGAGGAGGAAGTCATCGGGGAAGAAACTGTAGAGCGTATCGGGGGCGGCACCCGGCGGGCGGCCCGACAACGGACGACTGTAGTTCTCGATTCCAGGACAGTGTCCCACGGACTCAAGCATCTCGATGTCAAACCGCGTTCGCGCGCTCAGCCGCTGCGCCTCGAGCAGTTTTCCTTCCTCACGGAATTTCGTCAGTTGTTCGTCAAGTTCCTCCTTGATAAGCCCAACCGCGGCCTGAATGCGGCTTTCGGGCGTGACAAAATGCCGCGCCGGGTAAATGTACAAGTGGTCCTGCTTCTCGATGACTTCACCAGTGAGCGGGTTGATGTACGAAAGCTGATCGATTTCGTCCCCCCACAATTCGATGCGGTATGCGAACTCCTCGTACGACGGCCACACCTCGACGCAATCGCCGCGGACGCGAAATTTCGTTCGCTCAAACGCCACGTCGTTCCGCTGGTACTGGATGTCAATCAGCCGGTTAAGCATCTCGTCCCGATCGACTGATTCGCCTCGCGACAACGCAACCATCATCCGGCGATAGTCCTCGGGCGAACCGAGTCCATAGATGCTCGAAACACTCGCGACAATGATGACGTCCTCGCGGCTCACGAGCGAACTGGTCGTGGCAAGTCGGAGGCGGTCGATCTCCTCGTTGATCGAGGCGTCCTTTTCAATGTAGATGTCGCGCTGCGGGATGTACGCCTCCGGCTGGTAATAGTCGTAATAGGAGACGAAGTAGTGGACGGCGTTTCGCGGAAAGAATTCGCGAAACTCGGCGTACAATTGCGCGGCAAGCGTCTTGTTGTGCGAGATCACCAGCGCGGGCCGCTGAACCGCCTGAATGACGTTCGCCATCGTGAACGTCTTGCCCGACCCCGTAACTCCCAGGAGCACTTGCGCGCGCTTGTCGCGTTCCAGTCCTTCCACCAAGGCGCGAATCGCCGCCGGCTGGTCGCCGCCCGGAGCAAAGGGCGATTGCAAACTGAATTTCATGCGGCGATCGGAGTTAGCGAGCAAAGACCGTGCGCGAAGATGTGCGATCGGCGACCAGCAATTCCCGTTGAATCCCTGAAGGAATGTCAACGTGCCCGGCAATTCGGGCGATGGTTATTGCGCCGATACCCTCCATCATGTCCAGCTCCCTGAGCGTCGAAAAGGGGCCGTGATCGCGGCGAAAATCCACGATCGAACGCGCGGTCCGTTCACCAATGCCGGGTAACGCCGCGATTTCAGGCCAGGTTGCCTCGTTGAGATCGACTTGAAATTGTGCGGAAAGAGGCGTTGCATCGTCGCGCGAATGCCACCCGCCGTTCGACAGTTGGCCGCGCAACGCGTGTCCGCAGGCAACCAGAAAAAGTGCAAACGCCAAAGCCGCAATTGTTGCCTGGTCGGCGCGCTTGAGCGGCTGGTAACAGGTAGTCGTGTCCGGCAACCGGCCGGCGTCATCGGTCTGGCGATCCCTCATGTCGCGAAGTCTATCGCGCGGACCGAAGGGCCGTCAGATGACGACAGCACCGCACTGCTAGCGGATAACGGACGGATAGCACTAGAAGTCGGCGTTGCCCGGAAAGCGCGGAAATGGAATCACGTCGCGGATATTGTTCATGCGCGTGACGAATTGGACAACGCGCTCCAGGCCCAGTCCGAATCCGGAGTGCGGCACGGTCCCAAAGCGCCGCAAATCGAGGTACCACCAATAGTCCGCTTCGTTGAGTCCCGTTTCCGCCATCCGCTGCCGGAGCACGTCGAGCCGGTGTTCGCGCTGGCTGCCGCCAATAATCTCGCCGATTTGCGGCACGAGGACGTCCATCCCGCGGACGGTGCGGCCATCGTCGTTGCAGTACATGTAGAACGGCTTGATCGCACGCGGATAGTCATGGAGGATCACCGGCGAATGGAAATGCTGTTCCGTGAGAAATCGTTCGTGCTCCGATTGCAGGTCGGCACCCCACTGGGGCTTGAACTCAAAATCCTTGCCGCTTTTATCGAGGATTTCGATCGCCTCGCTGTAGGGGATTCGTTCGAAGCGGCTTTCGACAATTCGCTGGAGGACTTCCCCGATCGGTTCGACATTTGAGTCGCGGTCCCACGGGCGTTCGGAAAAGAACCGCATGTCCTCGTCGCACTGCGTCAGGGCGTCGCCGAAAATCCGCTTGAGAAAGCGCTCGGCGAGGTCCATGTTGTCCAGTAGCTCATAAAAGGCCATTTCCGGCTCGATCATCCAGAATTCGGCAAGATGCCGCGACGTATTGGACTTTTCCGCGCGAAACGTCGGACCGAACGTGTAAACGCGACCCATCGCGCAGGCATACGTTTCGGCCTCCAGTTGACCGCTCACGGTCAGCCACGCGGGTCGCTGAAAAAAGTCCAGCCCGTAATTGACCTGGTCCACCTGGCGGCGTCCTAGTCCGTCGAGGTCAAGAGTCGTTACCTGAAACATCTCGCCGGCACCTTCGCAATCACTCGTCGTGATGACGGGGGTGTGAAGATAAATGAACCCCTGCTCCTGAAAGAACTGGTGAATCGAATTGCAAATTGAGTTGCGAACGCGGGCCACGGCGCCAATCGTGTTGGTGCGCGGCCGCAAATGCGCCCACTCCCGGAGTTTTTCCAGGGTGTGCCGCTTTTTCTGGAGCGGGTATTCCTCGGGGTCGGCACCGCCGATCAATTCAATCCGCGTCGCGGCGATCTCGGTTGCCTGGCCCTTTCCGCTGGACGCCTTGACTTCGCCTTCGATACGGACGCTGCAACCGGCGGTCAACGCAAGAACGTCCGATTGGTAGTTTTCAAGTTCGCCCGGCGCGACAACCTGAATATTTCCGAGGCAAGAACCGTCGTTGACTTCGATGAAACTGAACCCCGCCTTCGAATCGCGCCGCGTGCGGACCCATCCCATCAACCGCACGGTTCGTCCGATCGCCGATGCGTCACGGGCCTGCCGGACGTCCATTCTTTTGGACTGTTCGCCTGTCGTCATTGGTTTGTCAACCCTGGAAACCGACTATGTATGGAAATATTTTCACGTCGTGAAAGACTCGCAATGATAATGAGGCCGACTGGCACCCAATAGTTCAGTTGCCGAATCGAAATGGGTCGGGAAGGAGTTCGCTCATCGTCCAGACCGTGGAATGTTCGGGCTTCCCCGCCTCAAATGCCGCGATGGTGACTTGATCGTCGAAAAACTCACTGAGAACCTGGCGACACGAGCCACAGGGGGACGCGAGCGGGCTGGCCACGACGACAAGCGCCGAGAACTCGCGCATCCCCGAGGCAATCGCACGAAACATTGCGACTCGTTCGGCACAAATCGACAATCCGAAGACAGTATTCTCGACGTTGCACCCGCAAAAGACCCCGCCATCGAGACATTCAAGGGCCGCCCCGACCGCGAATGAAGAATAAGGCGCATAGGCCGACTCGCGTTGCTTCATCGCCAATTCGTATAGCCGGTCGAGGTTCGACCTGGTCGCCATTCGGGTCTCTCGTGTAAGGCAAGGACTAAGCCAGGAATTTTATTATCGTCGATCGCTCCGCAATTAAACACGAGTTGACCGCAAAGCAATTAGAGCCTATCCCGGAACCTCCAACTACAAGCACGCCGCGCCAGCAAGTGAAGCCCCCGCCAACTACAAGCACGCCGCGCCAGCAAGTGAAGCCCTTGCTGGCGGCGGGCTGGTACTGGACAGGCTCTTAACAACTATCGGGCCGTATCCGGTCGCCGATGAGCGGCAAGGCCGCCACCGGCTCATCGACGATGGGGATTGCGGACCGGAGCCGTCGCTCAATTGTTGCAAATTGTGCGGTCCGGCAAAACACGTTTACCAGGGGCTGACCCTTTTCCACTTGATCGCCGACTCGAACAAGTATTTCCAGCCCCGTCGAATGATCGAGCGGGTCCTCCAGTGACTTTCGCCCGCCACCCATATCAATGACGGCCCATCCCATTTGTTCGGCGTCGGTAATCGCGATCCAGCCATCCCGGTCGGCCAGCAGCGGTTGGACCGGCGCGCAGGGAAGCGGCCCGGAGAGTCGTCCCCCCTGCGCCGCGACCATCCGTTCAAAACACTCCATCGCCTCGCCCCCGTCGAGGAGGCTCGCGATGCGGGCCCGCGACGTTGCCTCGTCTTTCTCGCCAGTTGCCTCGTCTTTCTCGCCAGCCATTCGAACCACTTCAAACGCCAGTTCGATCGTCAGCTCACGCAGGTCGTCAGGTCCCTTGCCCTTCAAGACGTCGAGCGATTCGTTGACCTCGCAGGAGTTGCCCACCATTCTCCCAAGCGGCTGGTTCATGTCGGTCAACAAGGCCGACGCGGTCAAACCCAATTCGCTCGCGACATCCACCAGCGACACCGCCAGTTCGCGGGCCGATTCCCGCGACTTCATAAAGGCCCCGGAACCGAACTTGACGTCGAGAACCAGTGCATCGAGTCCTTCCGCAAGTTTCTTGCTGAGAATGCTGGCCGTAATCAGCGGCACCGAAGCCACCGTGGCCGTGACGTCGCGCAAGGCGTACATCCGCCGGTCGGCCGGTGCGATTTCCGGCCCCGCACTGGCAATGACACAACCCGTTTCCTCGACCTGCCGACGGATTTGCTCCATCGACATGTCGACCTGGAATCCAGGAATCGACTCCAGTTTATCAAGCGTTCCTCCCGTGGCACCGAGCCCCCGCCCGGAGATCATCGGGACGGCGAACCCCGCGGCGGCGAGCAGGGGCGCAAGGACAATCGAGACCTTGTCGCCGATCCCGCCCGTCGAATGCTTGTCAACAACCCGGCGATTGATGCCCTGCCATGAAAAGACCTTGCCCGAATGGAGCATGGACCGGGTGAGCGCGACAACTTCTTCATGGTCCATTCCGTTGAACCAGATCGCCATTGCCAGTGCGGCCATCTGATAATCGGGCACCCCTTCGCCGGAAAACCCGTCAACGACGTTTTTGATCTGCTCAGGCTCCAGTCGTCCTCCGTCGCGTTTTGTGGCAATCAATTCAACGACGTTCATTAACCAATTGGTTGTTTGGTGAATCATGCGTGACGACTCCCTCGGCTTGTTCGGGGCGTCTGTCGGCAACGGAGGGTCTCCGGAGGGTTTGACAAGCTGAGACCTGGCTACAGGAGAATTCCCGCGCGCTCGGCGAGGATGGCCGCCTCGGTTCGACCGGCGACGCCCAGCCTCGCAATCACACGCTGAACGTGTTCCTTGGCCGTTTCGAACGCGATATCCAGGTGCTCCGCGATCCGGCGGTTGGAATATCCGTCGGCCATCAGCCGCAACACCTGCAGCTCCCGAACCGTGAGCGGGAATTCAATTTCACCAGCAAGGCGTTTGGTGACTCTCGACGCCGCCAACCGTCGTGAGTCGGCACGGGTCCAAAGTTGTCCACCCGCCGCCGCACGAATCATCGCGTCTCGAACGTTCGCTTCGTCCACCCATTTGGAGATCAGGCCCGCCGCGCCATCGCGGATGGCCCGCGCGATGAATTCGGGATGTTCCCAGGCCGTAAAGACGACTAGCGGAATTTTTCGTCGCCGGCATCCTTTGACAAGGCCGCCGATTTCACCATCGTCAACCAACAGTTCCGCAACAACCAGTGCGGGCGTTCGGCCCTCCAGCCATTTGAGGGCTGCCGCGGCGCGGCTGACCCGACAGACAATGCGGAGCCGCGTATCGACAAGAATCCCGGCCAAACCCGTCTCGACGATCTCGCTGGTATCGACGAGCAAGACATCGGAATCGGTTGGAGCGGAGTTCACAAGTCCTGATTCAGCAGACGTCACCGATTCGTAACTCACGGTAGCGAGAGGTCATAAAACGACAAAAAAGCCCGAAGCGCAAGCGAACAACTTGCAAAAAAAACGGGAAAACGACCGATCAGGATTGCCTTGCGGGCGGGACGAGTCGCGGAGCAGTCGGCTCGTCACGATCGTCAATGGCTGTATTGCGCTCCGCGGTTTCGCTCGACCGTCGGCTCGACCTGGAATCGGCCTTTTCGATGTCATCGATTTCGGCGCTCACGGTCGACCTGAGTTCCGTCAAACCCTTTCGCAACTCGCCGTAGCTGCGACCGACGTTGCGCGCGACCTGGGGGAGTCGGCTGCCGAAGAGCAGGACCGCCACGACGGCGAGAACGGCCATTTCCGCAATACCAATTCCTGGAAACATGTGGGAGCGGCAAGGGCACCAGCCGCCAGTTCTGAATGTTATGATGAGCGGCAAGGCGCTAGCCGCCGGTTTTTAAACGTAACTCACCCGCGACTCGCGGCTCACGTCACTCGTTCGTGGTCTTCCAGTTTCCTTGATTCCTTGTCGTCCTCTGACCGGATGTCGGTTGGCTCATCGCGCAACCCCTGTTTGAATTCGTTGACGCTTCGCCCCATGTTCCGCATGAGGCTGGGCAATTTCGTCGCGCCAAACAACAAGACGAACAGTCCGGCGACAATTAACAGCTCAGGCAAACCAGGCATACCAAAGGCTAACATTATAGAGCGTTTCCTGATCAGGGATGGTCATCGCACGCCAGCGACCAATTTAGCGGACGGTGCGACGGGCGGCTATGGGCGTTCATTCTCGCGAACATGCCACTTTCGTGAACCATATCATTGTAGAACCGGGTCAAATTGTGTCAAATCGGGCAGCCCGGTCACTCGTTCCCCCTCATTTAGCGGTCGAATACCGGTAGTAGACTTCCAGACAAAGCGCTCCCATTGCGGTACTGTAGACTCGGCCACCGTAACCGCACCACAAACCGACGGGGTCCCAACTGCCGGCCGCCGCACCGGACTGATTCTGGCTGGCGGTGAGGGTCCGAGTCAACTGGCGGTTCCACGTATCCCACTCGGCGCCACCCACGTGAAAAAGTGCAAGTGTCGCGTAGTACCAGTAATAAAAGTTGACTTCACCCTGACCCGGCAGTTTCTGGTCGAGCAAGTACCGGGACGCTTCCGTGATCAACTGCGGTTCGCTATCGATTTCGAGGAAATAACGACAGAGCAGTGCCTCGGCGGTCATCGTCGGCGTGTGGGGGTGTCCGGGTTGATAACCGGCCAGTCCTCGGTGACTGCCCCGCGAGCATCGTTCGAGAAACTGGCGCATCAGTCGTGACGCTTCGCCTGGAATTTCGACGCCGCCCATTCGCGCGCTGCGGAGCGCCATCACCTGCCAGCCAAACTGGCTCATGTCTCCTTCGTCGCCGGGACGATAACGCCAGCCCCCGTCAAAGCGGTGCTGGGAGGCAAGCGAATACTCAACGGCACGGCGTACCGGTCCGACGAGCCGCGGGTCGCCGGTCGTGGCAAGTGCTTCACTCAACGCCAGAGACGCCATGGCGTGGCAATACATGCGCGCGAACAATCGGGCGTTTCCGGCAAGGTCGCCGTTGCCGGCCTGTTGACGGACAAGGTATTCAAGTCCCCGTTCCACGATGTCCCGGTGTTCGCCTTCCAGATGCGTGTGGCCCGCGCCGAGGAACGCCAGCAGCGCCAGTCCGGTGATTCCGCTGTCCGCGTTGACTCCGGCGTTTTGCCGGTCATGGCCAAGTATTAATTGCTCCTGTCCGCCTCCCTGCCGAACCGGGTTCCAGTTGCCTTCCGGTTCCTGATTTGCCGCCAGCCACCACAAGGCCGCTTCAACCGCTTGTTCGGTTTGCAAGCTTCCACCCAGTTTCGTCGCGCGACGCTTGCGTTCATCGGGACTGCGCCCGGCATACAGGTCGGGAACCGGCTTTCCATCGGCCAGCCGTCGCGGGGCGACTTCAGATTTTGGCCGAGGCATCGCGTCGTCGTTGACAGTCGGTTTAAGCTCGCGGTGGTCGGTCGTGGTCGCCGGTCTTGTCTTGAGATTCCCGGCCGGTGCCGTACGCAAATTGCCTTGCGGACGCAGTTCGTCGACGACCTCCTTGAGCCACGATTCGATCGCTTCGCGCGGCACTGTGGCATTTTCGGTGCGATTCGGAGGTTCGGCGTGAACCGGGGCGCTGTATTCGGGAATCAAATCAAGCCGTCCGGCCGATTCGGCAACGGGTCCCATCGCTTCATCCGATTCCTCGCGTTTGTCTCGCGAAATGGAAATGTCTTGAGGCCGTACCGGCTCGCGGTTTGCAACGGGTCGGACCGTCGTCCCCTCGAATTCATTGGCAATCGCCGGACTGTCGGGCTTTGGAGAATCGATTTGTGCGGGAGTCTCAAAGGCCGGCGCATTGAATTCCTGGCTCAGATGCGGCTGAGTGCGCTGGAGCTCGTCCTGAAGTTTCGTGGTGACTCGTTCAGCGGACGCGGGGTCTGGAATCGCGTCGGTGGACAAGTCAAACTCGTCCCACGGGCGCGTTTTCGTCGTCGCGTTGTCGGTTGATTCGTTCTCCTCGTCCGGATCGACGACGGTCAGTGAAAACGTTTCGGAAGCAGGCGGGTGCGGCGCGACAAACACCAGTTGCGTCGTCCACGCGTAGACGCCCAACAGGATATGAGCAAAAACGGAGAGGACGGCGCACTTCCACAAGGGCGCGACCTGTCCCCACCGTGTTCGCATCAACACGAGCAGAACGATCGTCAGCACGACAAGCCCGACCCACAACGCCATTCCGAGGGTCATGTGCGTCGCCTGCCAGACCAGCCATTTCCACGTGTCGCCGAGGCGACTGAGGAATCCCTCCATGGCGGGGTTACTCCTTCCTCGCGACGCGAACGGAGATTCCCAGGTCGGCGATCCCGGCGGTGCGACAGGCGGCCAGCACGTCCGCCACGTGCTGGTAAATGGCGGCGGCGTCTCCGCGCACAATAACTCCAAGCGCCGAATATTGCCGTTTTCCGTCTTCCAGCTCGTCGCGCAACTGGCTGATGCTGACCGGAACGTTGTCAAGCGTCACGCGGCCATCCTCGTAAACGTTGATCTGGCGTTTTTTGGGTGGCGTCGTGAGCGCGCCGGCTTCGGCAACGCGCGGGACGTTCAGTTCGATATTTCGCTCGGCCTCGGAAAGTTCCGTAAACCGCGTCCCCACCATGAAAAAGATGATAAGGAGAAAGACGATGTCGATCAGCGGCGTGAGGTTCATCGCCACACCGTCGTCGCGCTGGATGCGCAAGGCCATTTTGCTTGACTCCTGATTCAGTATTCGCCGTCGGCCGTGAAAGGGTCTGTGGCTGGGGCAGCTTGTCCCGGTACCGCGGCTGGCAGCCACGGCCACGATCAAAGGCGACAATCAATTCTTGAGCGATCCGTAATAAAAGCAGACTCAGGCGGCGGGCTTCCTTGGCGACTTTCGTGACCGCGAGTTGCCGCGGCCCGAATCGATCGCTTCGGCGGAAATTTCTCCAACAAGCTGCTGGCTCAGCGCGTCGATTTCCATCACCCGTTGATCGACGCGCCCGACAAAGTACAAGTAGGCGATTATCGCCGGAATCGCGACGGACATTCCGGCAGCGGTAGTCAGCAGGGCCTGACTGATGCCGGCGGCGATGAGGGCCTTGGGGTCGGCGACCGACGGATCGACGGCGGCGATGGCGTCGAACGCCTGGATCATGCCAAGCACCGTGCCGAGCAATCCCAGCAACGGCGTCACCGTTCCGATTCCGTTGATGAGTCTCAGGTATTTTCGCAAGTCGTTTGAAACGCGTTCCCCGGCATCGAGCACGGCTTGTTCAACTTCGACCGACGGCTTTCCCCATTTGCGGATTCCCGCCGCGAAAACGCTTGCCACATGACTTGAATTGCCTTCGCACCGCTCCAGCGCCTCGTCACGCTCGAGCGCTCCTTCGCGAATCTGTTCGAGCACTCGTTTGACGAACGGACGCGGGATAATCCGGCCTTTGCGCAAGCTGATCGATCGCTCGAACACGAAAATCAGCAGAATTACCGAACACAAGCCGATCGGGATCATCAATGGACCGCCGTTCCGGACGACTTCCAGTAACCGTCGCGAGGCAATGATCTGGCTGTCGTGGTCCGCGCCGGCATGTGCGTTGACGACGGGCGGCTCCGACTCGGGTGACTGGGCACGCGCGACCGATAGCGGCACGACAAGCAGTCCGCAAGCCGCGAGCAACAACATTTTCAGGGCGATTTGTTTCATGGGTCTTGCTGTGAGTATTTCGCGTTTTGAGTCCCGGTCCGCCCCGTTTCGCCGCGCAACCGAACGAGATAGCGACGCGCATCAATGACGACACCTGATTCGGGGAACGTCGTCTGTAACCTTTCCAGTGTCCGGATCGCGGATTCACGATTTTCCAGGTGCTCGTGACATTTGGCCGCCTGCAGCAGCGCCAGCGCGCGCCATTGCGGAAAATCGTACAACGTGTCGACGAGCAAATACGCTCGCAGCGCCGATTGATAGTCTTCCTGGTGAAACCAGGACTCACCTATCAGCCACTGACTCATCGCAGCCGTCGGGGTCCCCTGCGCCGCCGGATCGCCAAGTACCTTGTGAAGTAATTCTCGCGCCTGTTCAAATTTCGCCTCGGACGACAGAACACGGGCGCGAAGGTAATCGAACTGGTAACGGTCGTTGCCGATGCGGTTGTTGCTTTCGGCCCATTGGAGAATCTCGCCGACCGAGTTCCAGTCGTCGCGCCGCGCGGAACACTGGGCGAGCCGCAATGCCACGGTCGATTCCGTTCCCGAATCGTCGAAATGCACATCGCGAAGCGACTGAAAATGCCGCTCGGCAAACGCCGTGTGGCCCTTTTGGTAATAACACTCGGCGATCCAGAACAGCGCCGGTTGTGCCAGTTCGCTCGCCGTTGTCGATTTCCGAACCAGTTCGAACTGCTCGATGGACTTCGTCCAGTCCTGCCGCCCGGCGGCCATTTCCCCAAGTGCATATCGGGCAAATGGAACGAGCCGGTCTTCGGGCCGTGATTCAATAAGCCGGGAAAGGTCTTGTTGGGCCGATTCGGGATCGTTCAGTTCGCGGGAGAGCGTCGCGGCCCGGTAGAGCGAATCGCACCAATACTGACTGTCGGAAAACTCGCTTGCAATTGCCTGAAATGCTTCCCGCGCCGCTTCGCTTTCGCCGGCTTCCTGTCGCATCCATGCCAGTTCGTACCACGCGACGTCGCGAAGCGGGTGGTTCGGGACTTCTGCAACGAACTGTTCCAGCAATCGTTTTGCCTCGGCGGCGTTCGCGTTCCCGCCCTGCCGATGCAAGGTGATTGCCAGCCGGACCCGCGCGCTGCCGGCGAACTCACCCTGCGGGGCCGACGCAACGATTTTTTCAAAAAGCAGACGGGACTCGGCGTACTGTTTGGCGGCTTGCAGTTTGACGGCTCGCGCCATGAGCGCCTCGAGCGAGGCGTCGTCCCCCTGTTGCAACATCTTCTCGACAAGCGGTCTCTCAATCGATTCCTCATCGCCCGACCAGATGGAACCCGTCGCGCCGCGCCGCGCGAAATCCTCGTGCCCGCTGTCAGCCAGAATCCGAAACCAGGTTTGGGCCAGTTCGGGGCGCTCGTCACGCAACGCTGCTTCCGCAATAAACTCACTCGCCGCGAGGACCGATCGGTCGTTGCCATATTCGAATGCAACCTTCGCGAGGACTTCCACCGCGGCGTCCAGTTCGTCGTTCCTCACCAGCGCCGTCGCCAGGTCCGCATGGCAGCGTATCGCATCATCACCGTCGGGGACCAGGTCGAGGTACTTGCGATAGTTCGGGATCGCCACGTCAAACATGCCGCTTCCGGCGAGGCTCGTCGCGAGCGCGAACGCGGCGGCGCCTTCAAAGGTTCGATCTCCGTCAAACGAATCGATCTCCCGCAGTTCACGCGTCGCCGAGCCGTAGTCTCCCATGCCGATCAGAGCCAATCCGTGAAGGTAACGCCACGCCGCCACATGGGGCTGCAAGTCGGGAATGCGCCCGGCCATCGTCACGAGTTGGCCGTATCGCGGTGCCGCGCGAGCATATTCACCGCTCGTGTAGAGCCGTCGAGCCAGTAGTTCAATCGCACGAGGAAGCCAGGGAGAATCGGGCCGTTCGGCCTCGTAGCGGTTTACGAGCGATTCCATCCCATCAAGCGTGGTTTGCTCGTTGGCCACGTCGATTTCCAGTGCGTCAGCGCATTCCAGCATCGCTGGATCGTCGGTCGAACGCCTCGCGCGGGCGACCAGTTCACCGGCGCGAGCAAATTGGTTCAGTCGAATTGCGACGAGCGCGGCGTCGAGCGCCACCGGCGCGAACAGTTCCCCGCGCCACGGCGCGTCAAGCAACGGTTCAATTAATTTCCATGCCGCCTCCCAGTCGCTGTCGGCCATTGTCGCCTTGGCGGCCAGATACGTTGCCTGCGGCCGAAGTTCGCTGTCGGGAAAACATGTTTCCAGTTGCGCGACGCGCTGGCGACAGGCATTCCAGTCCTCGTTGCTGGCCCACATCCTCGCGGACATCAGCAATGCGCCGTCGGCGAGATCGCTCTCCGGCTTGTCGGCGACAAAGGAATAGAACCGGTCCGCTTCATAAAGTTCGCCCAGGCGCTGGAGCGTGCGGGCCAGTCCAATCCGGCACTTGTCGGAAATGGACGCATCGGGGAAACGCCGCAGCGCTTCTTCGTAGTTTTCGCGGGCCTCGGTCGTCTTGTCCGCATCGAACTGCAATTCCGCGAGGTAGGGCAGCGCGAATTCCGCAAGCGGATCGTCACGGTGGCTCTTGAGGAATTCGTCAAAGGCACCGAGGGCCTTATCGCGATCACCGCGCAGATATTGGCTTTCGGCAATGCGAAACGCCGCGCGAGGCACCAGTTCGTTTTCGGGCGCGCGGTTCAAATAATCCCGGAAGGCCGCTTCGGCCTCCGCGTATTCGCCGGTTTGAATGCGTGATTCGCCAATATAGAAACTCGCCGAAGCGGCTCGCTCGTCGTTCGGATGTTTCTCGACCAGCCGCTGAAAGTTGTGAATCGCCGCCGCCCACTGCTCGTTGGCGTAGTCACTGGCCGCCAGCGAGAAGAGTTCGTCCGCCGTCTCGCTGGAAACCGGCTTGCTTTCCCCACGTGGCTCGACCGGCACCAGTTGCGCCGAGCAGACGGCGGGAAGCGCAAGAAGTGCGCAGAACGCCGTGCGAACGATGATCGGAAACGCGCGGCGCGCCACCGCAATCCCTTGAATTGGGTTTTTTTTTCGTTTCGATTCCATTCGTCGCGACTTTTTTTCGGGGTCCTCAATCGTGAGGGCGCGGAGAGTACAAGGATCGCCTCCGTCGGGCAATTGCTGTCGCTGCTGTCACGCCGCCACCAGCGTATTTTCCAAGGGCATGGCTACCCTCGCGAAACGGCAACGGCTTCCTGACGGGGTCCAATCGACATTATCGTCCGGCGAGCCGCCGGCGGGACGAAAAAGTGCTAGCAGGCTGTCGTGGTTGGAGGAACCGTTAGAAACGGCATTGCGCGCGGCACGAGACGGGGGCTCAAATTTCCCCCTCACCCGCCCCGGGCACCCCGGGCGTGGGTGAGGGCAACGCCGTAAGCATTATTTGCGTGTAATCATCCGGGTTTTGGTAGCCGGACTCGCAAGAGTTCGGGGCTGTCCGTAATGCGCCCGAATTGTTGGGAATTCGGCTACGCGAGGGAGCATGGTTTTTGCAGCGCTGTTTTTGGTCGCGGGTCCGAGTCTCGGAGAGACTCGGCTACGTTGCGAGAGGGAGCCTGGTTTGGCTGCGCCGTGACAGATTTGTTTTCGGAAAAACGGCAAGTTCATCCGCTCTAATTGATGACTTGAGTTGACTACTCGACGGTGACGCTTTTCGCCAGATTCCGCGGCTTGTCCACGTCACAGCCGCGGAGGACGGCGATGTGGTACGACAACAGTTGCAACGGAATCACCGATATCACCGGCTGGAGATAATCCTCGACCGAGGGAATATAGATCACGTCGTCGGCGACTTCGGCGATCCGGTTGTCGCCTTCGGCGGCGATGGCGATGACGGGTCCGCCGCGGGCCTTGATCTCCTCGACATTCGACATGACCTTGTCGTAAATAAACCCGCGCGGCATAACAAAGACGCTGGGGGTGCGCTCGTCGACGAGCGCGATCGGCCCGTGTTTCATTTCCGCCGCGGGATATCCTTCGGCGTGAATATAGCTGATTTCCTTCAGCTTAAGGGCACCTTCGAGGGCCGTCGGGAAATTGTAGTGCCGTCCGAGGTAGAGAAAGTTTTTTGCGTCCTGATATTTTTCCGCAATGATCTTGATTCGCGCGTTGGTCTCAAGGGTCTTTTCAATGAAATCGGGGAGGCGTTTGAGGTTCTCAATGATCCGTCGGCCCTCGTTGTAACTGACGTGCCGCAACCGGCCAAAATACAGCGCGAGCATGATCAGCGCGACACACTGGCTGGTGTACGCCTTGGTTGAGGCGACACCGATTTCCGGACCGGCGTGGAGAAAAATTCCCCCGTCCGCTTCCTGGGCGATCGAGCTGCCGACGACGTTGCAAATGGCCATCGTCAAGTGCCCTTGCCGTTTCATCTCACGGAGCGCCGCGAGGGTATCGGCGGTCTCGCCACTTTGGGTAATCGCGAAAATAAGCGTGTCGTTGTCCATGGGCGGGTTGCGATAGCGCAATTCGCTGGCGTATTCCACTTCGACGGGAATCCGGGCAATTTCCTCGAACAGATACTCGCCGACGAGCGCCGAGTGCCAACTCGTGCCGCAACCGGTAAAAACCACGCGCCGGATGCGTCGCAAGCGACGCGGCGTGAGATTCAGCCCGCCAAAAACCGCCGTGGCGTCGTCGTCGTTAAGGCGGCCACGCATCGTGTTGCTGACCGACTGGCCCTGCTCAAATATCTCCTTGAGCATGTAGTGGGCGTAGCCGCCCATATCGGACTGCTCGTTGCTCACTTCGAGGATACAAACCTCCGGATCGATTTGGCCCTGGTCGCGGTGCGAAACCACGATGTCATTTTGGGTGAGAACCGCCATCTGATGATCGGAAAGATAAACGATCTTGTCGGTGTAGCCCGCCAGGGGAGCGGCATCGCTGGCAAGAAAGTTCTCTCCCTCGCCGATGCCGATGACAAGCGGGCTGCCAAGTCGCGCGGCAAAAATCGCGCGCGGATAGCGTTTAAAGACGATCGCAAGTCCGTAAGTGCCCCGCAGTCGCTTGACGGCGCGGCGAACGGCGGCGGCGGGAACGGCCAGGTCGTCCGGCTCGCGGTTCCCTCGTTCCGTTTCCTCGCGGAGCAATTCGGCAATCAGGTGCGCGATGACTTCCGTATCCGTCTCCGAGACGAACTCGTAACCCTTGTTGACGAGCATTCGTCGCAATTCGACATGGTTCTCAATGACGCCATTGTGCGCCACGGCGACTTCCGAGTTGCCGCCGAGGTGCGGGTGCGCGTTGATTTCTGTCGGCGCGCCGTGGGTCGCCCAGCGTGTGTGACCGATCCCCATCGTCGCCGTGCCGGGTTGCTGCGATATCTTGCTCGCCAGACCCGAGATGCGCCCCACGGCCTTGACGATCCGGATTTCACCGGCACCGTTAACCGTCGCCGTTCCGGCGCTGTCGTAACCGCGATATTCCAGTCGTCGCAGTCCCTCGAGAAGAAACTCGTTGGCGGTTTGTGTCCCGACGTACCCGACAATGCCGCACATGGTGATGGCCTTGATAAGTTGAAAAAACAACTGCGGACGTATTGTCCACGTAAAGGTTAGCATTGAATTCAGGCGTTCGACAATGCCCTTTTAACCGGCAGAACCCGGAGGGATGCTGAAAGGCGAGGTACGTTGGGCACGCTCTTTGCAGGATGCCGGGTTTCGGGCAGAATAGGCACGGTCGTACAGCGTCTCGGAGAGACGCTGCTACGTAGCCGAGTCTCTCCGAGACTCGGATTTGAAAAACCGCGTTTTCGAGTCGTTCATGCCCGTCAAATTGCATCGCTCCGGCACGAAACGGGCCACTGGCAAAAAAGGTCCCGCTCGCGAAGTCTGGCTGGTCGCCAGCGGTGATTTGCGGCTGGCCGCCAACCGCCAATGCTGGCCCGCCCAGGCCGAACTTGAAGAATCCTTCACCCAGGCGGTCGGGCAATGCGGCTTTACGGTCCGCCGCGCCCACCCGTTCAATGCAGACGCGGGACACGGATTCATCGACTCCCAGCACGTGGGCATGCGGGTCTTTCACGACATTCCGCGCAAGTCGCCGCTCGTCGTTGCCGAAGCCGTCTGGCAATACTCGCATCACGTGCTGGCGGGCCTGATGAACCACGAAGGGCCAATCCTCACGCTTGCCAACTGGTCCGGGACCTGGCCGGGACTCGTCGGAATGCTGAACCTCAATGGCTCGCTGACCAAGGCCGGTGTCCCGTACAGTTCGCTCTGGAGCGAGGACTATTCCAGCGATTCCTGTATCAGGAAGCTCGATCTATGGTTGAAAACCGGCAAGGTCACCTATTCACGCTCGCACGTCGTTCCACTGGCTCGGGCAACCGTCCCGGCGGCGGCGCGGCGGCTGGGCCAAAAGCTTGCCGCGGAACTGCGCCAGTCGCGGGCCATCATGGGCGTATTCGACGAAGGCTGTATGGGAATGTTTAATGCGATCGTTCCCGACCACTTGCTCAATCCAACCGG
>JBGTFW010000072.1:0-11756 GCA_041747075.1 Pirellulaceae bacterium | reverse complement strand
GGGCGGGTCAGGTTCCTCCGAATTGCTGACGCCCAATCAGGTCCAGCCCGAGCAATCGCCGCCGCCCTCGGTACCGCCCGATGATGCCGGTGACGGAACGCCTGGCGGTGCGTGAGACTCGGTCGAGTCGGTAGCCGGATTGGCAACCATTCGGTGAACCGAACTCTTGCGAGTCCGGCTAAATTTAAAGCAGTCCACGGAATTCGAATCTGTTTGCCCTGCCGTTTACCGTGCGAAAAGGCGAATATCTGATCACTGGACGTTTTTTTGAGGTTTTGCGGCGTCGGTAACGCCGCTAAACTACGGATGACTCCGGGTCGGCGCGTCTGTCGCAACGGCACTGATTCTCCACCCCGGTTTCTCATCAATTCTATTGACCGCCCAGGAACGACTCATGTCCACGACAATTCCCTCACCGCGCCTCGACCTGTCGTGGGACGACGAAATTGCCAAGGACATCATGGCCGCCGACCTTGAGGCGATCGAGAAGGATGGCAAGCGGCTGCCACACCCGGTCGGCGTCAACCGGAACAGCCGGATTCTGTGGGAATACGTGATTCCCGTCATCGTCTTTCACTTGCTCATACCGCTCGCCTTTATTCCGTACTTCTTCAGTTGGTGGGGGTTGTTGTGGCTGCCGGTGGGGAACTACCTGTTCACGTCGCTGGGAATTGGGGCGGGTTATCACCGGCTGCTCACGCATCGCGGCTTCAAGTGTCCGAAGTGGTTTGAATACGTGCTCACGACGCTTGGCGTTTGCAGTTTTCAGGATTCGCCTGGCAGGTGGGTGCTCGTTCACCGGGTCCATCACCAGCATTCCGACCACCAGCCCGATCCGCACACTCCGAGAGTGAGCGCGTTCTGGGCTCACATGGGATGGCTCTTCATCGACAATCGCGAACTGAGCACGGGCGTCGCCTACGACCGGTATTGTCGCGACCTGATGCGCGACGGATATTATCGGTGGCTTCAACGGGGATTGAACTGGGTGTGGGTTTACGTCGCGCATGCGCTGTTGATCTATGCCGCGGGTTTTCTCGTTGGCTGGCTCATGCACGGGACCGTTGCGGGCACGATCCAGGTGGGGCTTCAGTGGCTCTTGTGGGGGGTCATTTACCGGACGATCTTTACGTGGCATGTCACGTGGGGAATCAACTCGGCCTCTCACATCTGGGGTTATCGCAATTACGACACGCGTGAGGACAGCCGCAATAACTGGCTGTTCGCGCTGTTGACCAACGGCGAGGGCTGGCACAACAATCACCATGCCGATCCGCGTTCGGCGCGGCACGGTCACCGCTGGTGGGAACTCGACGTGACCTGGTGGTCGCTGCGGTTTTTCGAGAAGATTGGACTTGTGCGCGAGCTGGTCCACCCGAACCATGCCGCCCTTGACCGCAAGACGATGTAGATCGTTCCGGCAGTCGATCCTTAATCGTTTGCCCGCGGCTCATGCAGCAATCGATTACGAGCTTAGTTCCAGTTTTGCACTTTTCTTGGGAGTGCGGGGAACTTGGCACCGCTTTGGATTCGCGAAGGCAGGAAATTATCGGCGGTGTGGAAGGCAAGGCCGCAAGCCAGAATCTGTCTCAATGCATCGCGTTTTCCGGGTCTAATCCAAAGCTCCGCCAGGCCGGAGCACTCCAAATTTGCAAAACTGGAACTTAGGGCCCCATTTCGTAGAGCAAAGTTAGCCGCCTAACGCATCCGTTCCAAAAGTCGTCCTTTTTTCGGATGCCACGCCGGAAAAGGCCGGGCTATACAAGGTTCCATTTCTTTCTCAGCCACCATTCGGTCGCGAGCAGCCCGGTGAAAGCCAGGACGTAGAGCAGCGCGTCGTACCACGTGTCGCCCAGTTGCCACTGTAGCGGGACGTCGATCTCCAGCGTCGGTGCCAGTTCCGCAAGCTCATTGAGGGTGGCCGGCAAATCGTCGGGGGCGATCATCCGTCCGCCCCATTCGGCGGTCCGCTGGGAGAGCCGGTTGAGCTGATCGATGTCGGCGGCGGGGTTGGCGGTTTCCTTGTCGTTGTCAAAAATCACAAACTCCGCCGCCGCCTCGCCAATCGACTCTCCATGGCGCGTCGCCGCGACTTCGATCGTGTAGACACCCGGCTTTTCAACGAGTTCGCGATCGATGCGCGATTGGCCACCGCCGAGGATGTTGATCGGAGAGGACTCTCCCTGCGGGTCGACGAGGTTCCCCGTAAACGTCGCGTCGTTGATTTGTTCATTCGTCGACGAGCTCGCTTCGGTTGTGAAACGAATGGTTGCGTTGGGCTGGAACCGTCGCTGGGGAAGGTCGATGCGGACGTTGTCCCCCGACATGTTATCCTTGAAGGCGAGCCAGAGTACGACTTGCCGCCAGAATTTTCGATGCAGTTCGCGCTGGCCATGCCCCCACCACTTGTAGGTCGAATCACCGGCAAAGGCGAGGACTCGGCCGCCGACGCGCGCCGAGACGAGCAACGGATCGCCGCCCGAAGTCTCGAGCAGGACACTTGCCGAGCTTTTGATTCCGGAAAAGCGATTGGCTCCCGCAAGCGGTGGCAAGCTCGCCCAGATCGAGGCGTTTTCGTCCGGGTCGCCAAGTTGTGTGACGAAGTGCCTTTGTGAAACGACAGGACGCAACTCGCGATCGATGTGCACGTCCGCGCGAATCGGTGCGTCAAAATCCTGCTTCTCGGTAATCGTCATTTCCACCGGCAGGATATTTGCCAGCGGAGTCTGGGCGTATAGTCCGGGGCCAAAGCTGTGATACCCCCCAATCATCATCAGGCCCTTGCCACCCAACACCGCGTCGGTCAGTACGTTAAGGCTGGTTTCATCCCGGTCGCGCGTGAAGAGCAACCGCGAATCGACATCATGGAGGATGAACACGTCGTAGCGCGGATCGCCAAAGGCGGCTGCGAGGTCTGGCGGGCGGCGCTCGCGGTTGCGCGAATCGATGTACAGTTCGTCGAGCTGAATATCCTGGTAGCCGCCGAGCGAACGGCGGAGAAACGCCTGTTCCCAGTTAAGACTGCCGTAGACGTAGAGAACCCGCAGTCCTCCCTCGTTGACGGTGAGAAAACCCGGCAGTTCGTTGTTCCGCGGCGAAACTTCCCCCGGCTGAGGCTCGGCCCGGACCGTCAGCCGGTATTGCCCAGGCAAGTCGGCGGTGTACTTCAATTCGACGTTCACCGATTCGGACTGTTGCGTGAACCGCGGCCGCACCGTGTCGGCGACGATGGAGTTGCCGGCGCGATCGGTGACGATCAATTGCACGGGGACTTCCTGGTTCGCGAATCCCCTCGCGCGGACGCTTGCCGTCACGATCAAGTCGTTCTTGACCCACATGGAAAACTGGTCGGCCATGTTTTCGACCGCCACGTCGGCGAACTCGCGGGTTTCGAGCGACTGGCCGAAAGGGATCGTGAGGAGCGGAATCTGGCTGTCCTCGAGCAACCGGCCGGCCTGTTCCAGTTCGACCAGCGGGTCGGAAGCATTATGTACGCCGTCGCTGGGCAAGATCATCGCGAGCAGGCGCTGGTCGCGGACCTCCTCGATCAGCGAGTAAATTGCCGAGCCGAGGTCGGTCTCGCTGTCCGGCGGAAATTCAGGAAATTCGGGAACGGTCCCGTCGAATTCTATCCGCTTGAGGCTCGTTCCGAACTGGTAGAAGCGGACGTCAATGTTTTGCTCGCGCAATCGCTCGACGGCGGGCGCGCAGTCGTTGATCATTTGCCTCAATGACTCCCAGCGCGTTGGTCCGGTCGCCAAATGGGGCAGCACCATTGAGCGCGAGAAGTCCATTGCCACCGCCACGACGCCCGTTTGTTTTTGCTTGACGGACGAAAGGAGGGCGGGTCTTAACAATGCCGCCACCACGAGCAGCACCAGCGCCGCGCGCAATCCGAACAACGTCCGCCGTTGCCTTCGCGAAAGTTGCTCGAACCGCGGACCCATCCACATTGCCGCAAGGATCACCGCGAGTATCACGGCGATGATCCAGTAAGGCGCGACAGGCTGAATCGTGATGCTTTCCAACGCAGGCTCGCGAAAATGCCACTTGCTTGTGAAAAGCAGTCTAGCCGCCAGGTGAATTCGACAACAGCCGAGGGTAACTGGGGCTCCTGGCCTGGTGTGAGAACGAACGGGCAGTTCGTTCTACATTCGATCTACAGCCACTGAAAGGTCCGGGCAATCGCCACGGCCGCCGCCATGACGACCAGCAGCGCGAGAAGCGAAACCATCTGGAGTCGTCCCGCGTAAACGCCGCGCGTCCGATGATTGGCGCGAAGGAATCCAAAGGCAATTCCCAGCATCGCGATTCCCGAAACAACGACAAGCGACGCCTGCAGGACGCGGCTCTGAACAAGATGATTTTCGTATTCCGCCGCGGCCCACTGGTGAAACTCCGTATTGAATTCCAGTTCGGCCCACATCTCGTACCGCTCCAGGTATTCGCGCCCAATCGCATCGGCATATTCCGGCGCGTGGATGCGATAAATCTGCTCGTGCTCATGGCCGGGAACAAGAAGTCGCTCGCGGATCAATTCCGGGTCAATTTCAATCGCTGATCCCGCTCCTTTTGCAATCTGGTCGTCGAGATAATTTCGGACAACTCGTTCCGCCCGTTTCAACAAGTCCTCTCGCGCTTCGCGCTCGCGGTAAAACCGTTCGGACGAGATCACCGCGCGGCGGTTCGCATCGATCTGGCCATCGTTGTGAGGAAGGCCTGTTTTTTCGTCGGTGTTGTGCGCCCATGAAGGCAATGAGCCAACCGCGACTTCCTCAAAATTCGAATCGGCCTTGTCCGGGTCGTTCGCCGCGGGACCCGTTGAATCCGGTTTTCCAGGAACGGATGTTTCGGTGTCCACCACGGGATCGGTTTGCACGGCGCAAGCGCCTGGAAGGACAAGGACCAGGGAAGCCGCGAAGGCGACGATCAGCTTGAACCCGATTCGTCGCACAGCCATCCGCCTTGTGCCGTTCATGGTCCGGTTCTCCCGTTCAGATTTGGTAACGGGTCTCGGCCAGACCCTCAATGGATTGGCGTTGATCGCTGGAAAGCCAGGGTGCGGCGAATTGCGTTGCGACCGAGATCATGACGGCGACGATGCAGCTCCACGGGAGCGGAAAATGAACGAACTGGCCAACCAGCGTCGCCCAGACCAGGCACAATCCAACGCTCCAGACGCTCAACCGCGTGCGGCGGACCGGGTCGGCCTGTCGCCACCAGCGAAGGACGAGGAACAGCCCGCCAAAAAACAGAACGTTTCCGAGGATTCCCGGCCCGCCGCCTTCCAGAAACGTCTCGGGTGGAAATGGCGACAGTCGAAATTCCTCGGATGCAGTGGAAGGAAACCACGGCAAGTGGAGGAACTGGCTGGCAAGGTATGCCACCAGCCCCGTGACGACTCCCAGTGTGACCATGACAAACAGGCGCGGCAATGCTTCGCCGGTCCGGTGTTCCCACGACTTGCTCGTCAAGAGCAACGCCCAGGAACCGAAGAGCGCGGTGATGACGGTCCATGCGTACCAGGCCCAGCGACCCGATGAGTTGGCGGCCTCGGGCGGCAGCGCCAACAGCGCAAAAAATCCGAGCACCAGGCACACCAGTCCGGAAACAACGAGCGATCCGGTCAGCTCCGTCAGTCGATCATCGAGGGGCCGCCGGCGAAGCGCCTCGCGAAGCCGTTCCTTGCGTTCGCCGCGCGACAATCGCCTCGGTCCGGCGGGGCGCCTGGGTGCAACGATCCAGCTCCGCGTAACGTAATAAATCAGATACAGAAAACCCAGTCCGAGAGAGACAGGCAGCAACCATGCGAGATTGGCCAGCAACAACAAACTGGCACCGACCAGGATCACGATCTTGAGCGGTGTATTAAGTCCGGACTGCTGCCACCAGTTGAGAGTTCGCCGCCAGCCCCCATGAATCGCCCGCGCGATGGGTTCCTCCGCCAGTCCACCGCCATTGGAAACCATCTCCAGGTCGGTCATTCGCGCCGCCACCGTGTTGCCTGGATTACTCATTTCCGCGTCGACGACCTGGCGAACCTGGCCAAAACGAATTCCCGGATCAACCGGAGGTTCGTCGCCGATGAACATCGTTTGCAAGGGCGGAACGCGGCGCGCTGATTCCCCTTGAGGCGACGGGTCCTGCGCGGTTCGGGCCGGGGGATTTTTCAGGTCTTCGAGCAACTCCGCCACTGCGTGATACCGGCGCCGCGGGTCCTTGGCCAGTGCGCGGGCGATCACCGCCGCCCACGGGGACCGTAATCCGGCGACATCGGGGATCGCCGTCAGGTGCTTCATGATGATTTCCTGACTGCTTTCCCCTTCAAACGGAACACGCCCGGTCAGCATCTCAAAAAGAATGATTCCGAGCGCGTAGATATCAATTTCCTTACCGTAAACGCCCTTGCCGATTTCCGGCGCCATGTAATGAAAAGTGCCGACGGATTCGGTCTGCCCGTCGCGGTTACTGCACGAGATGTACTTCGACAGGCCGTAATCGCCGATCTTGATCACCTTTTCGTCGTCGTCACGAAAGATGTTGCCGGGCTTGAGGTCGCGATGGACGATTCCGCGGTCGTGAAGGTAGGCGACTCCCGCGCACGTTGCATCGAACCATTCGCGGATCAATTCGTCAGGCATTCCGCGCGAATTTCGCTCGATGACCTCGCGGAGACTCTCGCCGG
This sequence comes from Pirellulaceae bacterium, assembly GCA_041747075.1. Lineage (GTDB taxonomy): Bacteria > Planctomycetota > Planctomycetia > Pirellulales > Pirellulaceae > CAJQPP01. Next base: position 5,071 of record JBGTFW010000072.1, on the reverse strand, counting down.
GGACGTACTCCATGACGACCCAGCTTTCGCCATGTTCGTTGGTTCGAATGTCCCACAGCTTGATAAGATTGACGTGCTTGAGATTAAGACACTGGCGCACGCCGCGCAGTTCGATGTCGAGGTTGCGCTGGATTTTCTTCAGCGCGACTTCCTTGCCGGCGTCGTTGAGAGCGAAATAGACTTCGCCGAACCCGCCAATTCCGATGCCGCGCTTGATCGTGTACCCTTCAAGCGGGCGGGAACCGCCGGGATACGTGAATCTCAGGTTCTTCGTCCGTTCTCCCGGACGATCAACCGACGGGGAGCGGGCGTCTTGCGTCAGTTTCATGTCATTTTCCAGGATAACGGGTGAAAGTGCCATTTGTCCAGTTCTATTTTCGGAAATAAAATTCCCTCGTGGCGATTCCCGCCGCGAAGGTCGTCTGTTATTTTACCCTCCGCGGGCTGGCGGCGGATTTTTCGTCCAATTCGCCGGGTTATCCTCGCAAAACCTGCTCGACGGTGATCGAAATTCGCTCGCCTTCCAGTCGCGACCCGTCGCGCAGCGCGACGTCCCCCTCTGCCGTTTCACCGTCGATCTCGAAAACGCCGGGGACGCGCATCAACAGTTCCCCACCACGACGAAAGAGGATCCATTCCCCTTTCAGGCGCGGTGCCCGGATGTGGTGTCCGGCCGAGGGTCCGATCAGAAGCGCGTCTCCCAGCAAGAGCACGGCGTCACTCCACGGTTCGGTGCGGTGGCGACTGGGAAACTCCAGCCGCGCCGTGCAACCGAGCGGATGAGGCAACTCGAAGCGCACCAAAACGCCTTGTCCCAACTCGATGGTTTGCCCGCCACGGAGAATCGTCGGCTCGCCGATCACCTGATCATCGAGCGAAACGGCGTCCAGCGGCTCGATCAGATACGTACTCCCGGCGCGATTGATGCGCGCGTGGCGGCGGCGAATGTCGGCTTGCAAGGCAATGTCAATCTCCGGACTGGCGGCCGCGCGGCCGAGCAAGACCGATGGAGCGGTGCAAACAAGAAACCCGCCGACTCCATCGATCCACAGCATCAGGGATCGCCACGGACGAGGCTCGAAGGAACGATCCGCCATCGGAATGTCCGGGTTAAGGGAGGCGATTTCGCCGGGTGAAAGATGGGTTGCCGATCGTCGGGTCGCGGGTCCCCAGGTCGATCCGGTTCGGGTCTCGTTGCCCGCATTGGTCGCCGATTCGTTGAGGTCAGCGCGGGATCGAGCCTCTGCCGGTGCCTCGTCCCTGATGACCAGCACGTCCCTTGACGTGCGCCGTGAACCTTGTCCGGAATCATTCGACTGGCAACGGGTGCGGGCGTCGAGTGCAATCTGGTGATTGGGAGCGATCTGGAGGATGCGCCGCGAAAGTTCGTCGGCACCCGACCAATGTGACTCGGTGATCTCATGGCGCAACTTGCTCGTCAATTCCTCGACGGCGTGGTGATTGCGGCGTGTCACGCGGATACGCGATGCAACGAACGCGAGTTCGGGGCGGGCCTCTTGCGCGCGTTCAAGCAACTGGAGGGCGTCCATCCACCGGCCGGCCGCCGCAAGGGCTTCCGAATCACGGATCCACTGGCAAATTGAATGAATGGCATCGGCGCGGCGATCCGGTATTTTTCGCCGTCTCAGCAATTCCACGGCGCGTGCCGCACTGACGGGCTGTCCGTGTTGCAGGTTCGCTTCGGCGATGCCGATCGTCGTTTCGATGAGTCGCGTCTGGCGGTGCGCCAGATCGTCGCGACACGAGACGGGGCAGATTTCCGCCGCGCCAGCAAGGTCGTCCCATGCGGCCGACAGGTTGCCAGCGGCGGACAACCGCCCGGCGCGCTCGACGAGCAGATCGACGAGTCGGCGCGTCGTTCGCTCAACCGCGGCGGAATCGGGAAGCCCGGCGTGGCGGACGACGCGGCAGGCACCCGTCAAATCGCCATCGCGGATCGCCTGGCGGAGAACTCTCAGATACGGGTTGCCGAAGAGATTCATCGTTGGGGCGGGCTGTATGTAACCGCACTTGCGAAAAAAAAGGGGCGGGAAACGCCGTGACGCGCTTCCTCGCCCCGTTGGCGTTTCAGGCCGAGGCTAGTTGTGAACGACCGAGTCGTCGTTTTGGCCGAAGTAGGCGTCAACCGCCTCGATGATGTCGATTTCATCGTTCGCGGCGTCGTCCTCCATCGGGATGTCGCCCATGACTTCGGGAGCCATGTTGAGCATCATCGACTCGGTTTCCAGACGGTTGCGGATTTCCTCGATCATCTTGTCAACTCGTGACAGGTCGCTGTCGTCGATGCGGACGCATTGGCTGGCCGATTTTGCGACTTCCAGCATTTTCATCTGGGCTTCGAGGTTCTCGATCTCGACCGAAAGTGTGCGCTGACGGGCAATCGTCTCGTCGAGGTTTTGCTGGGCGGCCTCAAGTCCTTTTTCGCGAAGTTCAAACGTCTCCTGAAGCGTCTTCAGTTGCTCCTCGCCGTTCTTGAATCGCCGGAACTGGTTGGCCAGGTCCTCGCGAACGCGACCGTTGTCATAAGTGCGGCCACCCGATGAGACATACGCGGTCTCGCCGGACGCGAGGTGGTCGCGAAGCCGGAGGATGTGCGCCTGGGCCTTGTCGAGCGAGCTTTCCTGGGTCGTGATCTGCTCGGCCAACCGATTGATTTCCACCCGCTGGCGGGCGATTTCGTAAACCATCGGCTTGACGCCCTCGCGAACCTTCTCGAGCTGGTTGCGGGCGGTCTCGATCTTGTAGCTCGTATCGACCTTGGACTCGGCCCAGTTTCGGGCCTTGGTGACCGCCGTCCCCGCGTAGGGGACGAGGTTGCGACCGAAAAGCAGGCCAAGCACCAACGCGGCACCAGCGGCCAGTAACAGGGTTTTCTTGATCATGGTTACTCCCTTGAACAAAGAATGCTTTGGAATCTGATTCGTTGGTATTTGGGCCAGCGTTTTCAGAGAGGACGTGCGTCGACACCGACGTGTGCCACTTGGGGAGTTGTTCGCCCCCTGGAGGCGGTTATTTGGAATTTTCGGGATTTTTTTGACAGGCTGCGCCAAAGTCACCCGACAGGACCGTGGACTGCCAACTTGGTTGAAGCGGGACCGCTGCGATTGACTGCGGGTGCGCATGAACGATTCGAAGTCAGGCTGAATCGTTCAAATTAGCCCAGTCGCTGGTTGCTTCGCTGGCATCCGCTCCGGCTCTCGTCTCCGGATTCCCGGCGTTTTTTGAAACCGAACAAATAAAACAGTGTATCTGGACATCCGCAGAGTCCCATCGACGCAGGGGATCGCGGACGACATCCGCTGCTCTTTTGCTGGCTCAGCCCGTTTGGAACAGCGTTTGCTGAACAATCGATGCTGTAAATTTGATGCTGTTACTGAACGAATTGACTAAGGGGAATCCAACATGCGCCGAATATTTCTTCAGACACTCATCGCGACCGGGGCCATTTTGGCGCTGGGTGGGTGGTCGAATTGGGCACCGGCCGCCATTCAGGTCGATGTGCCGCCTCAAGACGAGCGGACGAACACCCTGCCAGCCGAAGCGCTTAACGCCCCGATGTACGAGCGGGACGAAGTATCCGTGCTGACGCGCGGGCCGTTGCACGAAGCGTTTGCCACGGTTTATGTCGCCGACCCGGAACCAGGCCCAGTGGTTCCCAAGGAACCGCCTCAGCCGATCGATGAAGTCCCTCCGAGCCAGCAGCCGGCGGGCGAGAATATCGAGTGGATTCCAGGTTACTGGTCGTGGGACGACGAGATGAAGGATTTCATCTGGATCAGCGGTGTTTGGCGCGATATTCCGCCGAACCAGCAATGGGTGCCGGGCTACTGGGACCCGTTTGATGAGAGTTGGCGTCGAATTTCAGGGTTCTGGACCAGCGCCGAGCGCGACGAAATCGAATACCTGCCCCCTCCGCCCGAAGCCGTTGAGAGCGGTCCGTCGGCCCCCGCGCCGGACGAACAACATTTCTATGTTCCCGGATCGTGGGTCTACGACTCGAGCGCTGACGACCATTACGTGTGGCGGGCGGGTTATTGGGCACCAGGACACCAGAACTGGGTGTGGATTCCGGACCAGTTCATCTGGACGCCGCGCGGGTGCGTTTTTGTGCAGGGTTACTGGGACTATGAGTTGGGTTACCGGGGGATCGTTTTTGCGCCCGTCTATTTCACCCAGCCGATTTATACCCAGGAGCAGTTTTATTACACACCGGAAATCGTAATCGACTCGGACGTGAACCTGCTGGTACATTTGTTCAGCGGACCCGACCGGCACCACTACTATTTTGGCGATTACTACGGCGACACCTATTCAAGCTATTATACGCCGTGGGTCACGACGCGCTCGAATCGCCGCTACTACGATCCGCTGTATTCCTACTACAGCGTTGCCTGGGGGAACGGCGGTGTTGACGTCATCGACTGGGTCAATACGCGGCACAACTATTACATCGAACACGAAACGGTTCGGCCGCCGCGAACGCTCCGCGATCAGGTCCGCTTTTACACGGCGGCCCGCGAAGCGAATGTCGATGACGCCATAATTCGGCTTTCGACGTTTGGTGAATCAGTCGCCGACGTTGCGCGCGGCGAAGATCCGAATTTCAGCTTCCGTGAACTGGGCCGCGATCAACTGCGCGACGTGCGACAGCGAACGCGACCCTACAATGCGCTGAGTGCGGAGCGGAGCCGGATCGAGCGGATTCGTCAACAAGCGGGTGCCGATTTACGCGATCGCCGGGCCGATGCGGCTAATGAGCCTGGCAATCGTCGCGATGGCGACTTGCGCGATCGGGCCGATGGCGACTTGCGCGATCGGGCCGATGGCGATTTGCGCGATCGAGCCGAAGGCGAGTTGCGTGATCGAGGCGAAGGCGTTCGAGACGATCTCCGCGACGCGAGGTTTCGGCTTCGCGGCTGGCGAGAACGCCTCAATCTGCAAAACCAGGATGCATTGAATGAGCTTGACCAACGCGCCGGGGACGTCCAGGAGCCTGGCGCGAACCGGGGTGCCGGTGCCGGTCGCGGCGACGCCGGTCGCGGCGACGCCG
>JBGTFW010000071.1:0-9569 GCA_041747075.1 Pirellulaceae bacterium | reverse complement strand
CCGGGGCTAATCCAAAGCTCCGTCAGGCCGGAGCACTCCAAATTTGCAAAACTGGAACTTACGCCTTGGTCAAAGGCTGACCACAACACTCCAGTTTTGGTGAACCGGTCTGGCATTTGCAGTCGGTTGTGATCTGCACCTTCATCCCGCACTTGTCGCATTCGAACTGCTCACCGGCTTTCGGATTTTCCATGACAAAACTCGCTGAAAAGAAACTGGGTTAATTCGACTCGCCGCAATTCACGCAATCCAGGTTGCGCGACCGATCTCCCGGATTCGGTGCAAATCCTGGGCCAAGCCCTGGAAGTGCGAACCGGCAGTTCGCACTATTTTTTCGTACTACTTCTAAACTAAAAACGGCGGGAAGGAACGAACGTTTGTCAAAAAAGGCAGATAACTCGATCGGCGAAACCCAATTCGACGAGGCCTATGCACGTTCGCAACCCGCCTACGGTCGTCAGGCCTCGTCGCCACTGGTGGTCTTTCTCGGACAGACGGGGCATCAGGGGATTGCCTGGGATTTGGGGGCCGGAGCGGGGCGCGACACCATGGCCATCGCGCGGGCGGGATATCACGTTCACTGTTTTGATCGTTCTGAAAAGGGTCTCCAGCGGATACGCCAACAGGCGATGGAAAGCGAGCTGGAGGACCGAATCAAGGCAACTCGGGCCGATATTCGGGAACTGGAGTTTTCACGCGACTCACTTGGTTTGATCGTGGCGACGACGGTGCTGGATCACATTCCAGCCGCTGATTCGCGAAAGGTCTTTCGGGAATTGACGGGCGCGCTGAACGATCACGGAGTGATCTACGTTGAGGTCCACACGACCGATGATCCAGGTTGCAAGGATTGTCCGCCGCAATTTCGATCCGCGCCGGTCAGCGAAACCGCCTCAGCCGTCGTCAACTACTTTGAGCCCAACCGGTTGGCCGAATGGGCGGTCCACGACGAGTCGCAATTGCGAATCCTCCATTACGAAGAACGTCTGGAGTGGGACACGACTCACGGCCCCCATCATTTGCATGGCAAGGCAATTTTGCTGGCCGAACGCCGGGGCGCACATCGATTGTGGCGCGGTGAGTTGCCGGCCGGTGAGGCCGCGCAGCCGGTTTGATGCCGGGTTATCTAGCCGGGCGGAGCCATTTTTGAAGTAGCTACGCTTGCCAAAGCGTGGAAATTCATTAGAGAAACCGCAATTCCCGCCGTTTGGCAACGGCAGCTACAACCACACAAACTGCCGGTTCGTGCTGCGTTCACGCTCGAGACGCGGGAAAGCAAAGGACGTCGTCGATGCGCGTCGTTCCCATCGAGAGCATCACCAGCCGGTCAAAACCCAGCGCAACGCCACTGCACGCCGGGAGACCCTCGCGCATCGCATCCAGCAATCGACTCTCAACCGGCAATTCGCGCCGACTGTCACCGCGCCGAAGCTCGTTGATCCGAATATTTCTCGCCAGCAATTCGTCGGCGTCCGTCAATTCGTGGTACCCGTTCGCCAATTCCACCCCTTCTACAAACAATTCGAATCGTCGCGCGACGGCGTGACCTTCATCCGTGGTGCCGATGCGGGCAAGCGCTGCCTGGTCAACGGGCCAGTCATAAATGATGGTCGACGGCACCTCCGAACGGAGCGCCGGTTCGATGCGCTCCACGAGGATCCGGTTGAGCTGGTCACCATCAACGGGTGAACTAAACGGATCGCATCCGCCGAACTCGACAAAGGCTTCGCGGTACGAAATTCGCCGTGCCGGTGGAGAGGCGAGCAACGCTTGCGAAAACTCGTCAAGCAACGTCATTCCCGCTGCGTAGTCGTCGCCCATGCGATACCATTCGAGCATCGTGAATTCCGGGTTGTGCCGCGCGCCCGCTTCTCCACCGCGGAAAACCGGACCGAGCTGGTAGACCGCTTCGGCACCGGCGGCCAACAGGCGCTTCATGGCAAATTCCGGCGAGGTTTGCAGCCAGAATTGACCCCGCTCACCCGGCAATTCCAGTTCGACTCTGATCGGCTCGATGTACCGGTCGACGACGACGTCTCGCGAAAGACAGGGAGTCTGAACCTCGATGAATCCACGCGAGTCGAAAAACGCGCGGGTGGCACCGAGGAGCCGCGCGCGCTGGCGAAGGGCGTTCATCGATGCCGTCGGTCGCCAGGACATGAGGCTTGTCTCCCAGGGTTTGGATGAGGCTGCGCGGCGGCGGGTTGCGACGTCCCGGCGTTGCCCGGCCTGGAGACGATCACGGCCGCCGAAGCCGCGACGCCGATCAGGGCGATTGGCCAGAATTGCCCCGGCCATCCCCGCGCGACGACGGCGTCCACGGCCAGTCCGGTCAACGGCGCGACGACCAGCGTCGCGAGCTTTTGCGCCTGGCTTTCAATCGAAAGGACCGTGGCTCCGCGCGCGGCATCGCAATGCTGATCGTAACGGCTGACGAGGATCGGCCGCCACAGGTTTTGCAAAACGATCAACGCAACGAACGCAATCGCGACGACTCCCGGCAACACGAGCAAATCAAACACGCCGAGCAATCCGTACGCGGCCAGATTGTACCACCAGAGGCGAGCCGCCGCGCGGTCTTCGCCCGCCGAACGGGCGACCAGCCGGTGAGCAAAACGGCTGGCCCATCCACTGAGCAAGAACAAAACCGTGTAGACGGCGGCGATTGTAATGACGTTGGCCGGATCGCGGCCTGACCCGGCGACTTCATCGGCACGGGCGGCGGTCGGTGCGGCTCCGGCGGCAACGAATCCGATGACGACGACCGTCAGTACCGGTTGCAAATAGTCCTTGATCGCGTTCAGGACGCCTTCCCACGCCATCGATTCCGCGGTGAGCCGCCGCAACGGCCGCGAACGCCACGTCGTCCGGAGGGTTTGAATCGTCTCACGGAAAACCTGGCGAACGGAAATCCGGTGCCGCGCTTCCTCGTCGAGATGATCGCCATCGAGTTCGCGCGGATAGCCGAGAAAATTGACGATGTTCAGCAAATACGGAATCGTCGCGAAGAGAAAAATGCCGCGGTAGTCGCCCGTACCGATGACGAATATGGCGGCAAGGACCGCGCTGGTCGCCGAGCCGAACTGGCTCCAGCTTCGCGTGAATCCATAGACGCGCGTTCGCTCGTCCTCGCGGCCTTGCAGTCGCAACCACTGAAAGATCATCGCCTTGTGGGTTCCCGTGCGAAACGAGTCGCCAATGCCGAAAAGAATCATCGCGGGAAAGAACCACCCCCAGTGCGTCGCGAACGCGAACGTGAGAAAACTGAGTACATAGGCGGAGAACGAGACGACCATGCTGCCGCGGCGACCCCACCCGTCGGCCAGCGCACCGGATGGAATCTCCAGCAGATTGACCGTCAGCGAGCGGCACGCGTAGAGAACGCCAATCCAGAAAAAGCTCAACCCGTGCGCCAGCAGCGCGAGCATGAAGAACGGTTCAAAGTACCGCTGGTTCTTGAGGAATCCGTAAAGGCAAAAACGGACGAGCATTCGCGCAACTATACATTGTCGCGGGCGCGCGGTCATTGGCGGTCGCGACCGTCACTCGGTGATACCGTTTTCGATGGCAAAGCGAATGAGTTCCGCGGTCGTTGCGAGGTTGAGCTTTTCCAGCAGGCGCGCTCGATACGTCGATACCGTGCTGACACTGATCTCCAGCCGCCGGGCGCAGTGCTGGATCGTCAGTCCCGAACCAATGGCCCGCAGGACCTCGAATTCCCGCGCGGAGAGCGCATCCAGTCCATTTCGCCGCTCACCGGCATGTCTCAGTCGCGACCAGACGTCGGCCGAAATCTTGCGTGAAATGTAAACGTCGCCCTCGTGCACTGTCCGAATCGCTTCCACAAGTTCGTCAACCGCCGCGGACTTGATCAAATAGCCATGGGCACCCGCCTGGATCGTTCTCACTGCGTAATGAACGTTCTCGTGGACCGTCAGCACAAGAATCCGCAGCAATGGAAAGTCCTCGATCAATTGCCGGATGACCCCGCTCGCATCGTGGTCGGGCATCGAATAGTCCATGACGAGACATTGCGGCTGGTGTTCCCTGACAACTGGAACAATTTCCCGGCCGGTGCCCGCCTGACCCTCGACGCGAATCGTTCCACTTGCGTCGAGAACCCGCGCCAGCGATTCGCGAACCATCGCGTGATCGTCGGCCAGAACGACACGAATCGGGTCCAAAGGTGACGTCACGGTTTTTTCCCGTGTGGCAATGGAGAATGGGAATCAAGCGGGATGAGCACGTTGACCGTCGTTCCCGCCCCGGGCGACGAATCAATGCGCAACGATCCGCCAATCAAGTCGACGCGTTCCTTCATCCCGACAATTCCCAGCCCTTCATGGCCATTGGCGGACCCTGCGGCACCTTGACCGTCGTCGGCGACTGCCATGCAAAACCGCCGTGTCCCTCCAGCGTCCGTGATATTCATCGAAACGGAGACCTCGCCGGCATTGGCATGCTTGAGGACATTATTGAGTGATTCCTGAATCAGTCGATAGACGTTTTCCGCGACTACGGGCGGCAAGTTGTGGCCGTCAACCCGCGCGTCAAGGTGGACGCGCAAGCCAGTCCGTTCGCGAAACTCGTGGAGATAACTTTCCACCGCGTCTGTAAGGCCAAGATCATCGAGCACGGAAGGGCGAATCCGGCCCGCGAAGTCGTGAAGCGTGGCAAGCAACTGGTCCACGTACCGAATCGCCCGTTGCAACTCAAGTCGTCCCGATTCTGTTTGCCAGGCGCGTTCGGCGAGCTTTAGATCGAGACGAATGGCCGTCGCCTGCTGTCCGAACTCGTCGTGGATTTCCCGCGAAATCGCGCGGCGCTCTTCTTCCTGAATTCGCAAGAGTCGGGATGAAAGTTCGCGCAGCCGCAATTCCGACTCCGCAATTCGCCGGTTTTGCTCCCGCGAACGGACCGTGGCGGCGACCCAGTAACGGGAAAGCAGCAACAGCGGAATCAATAAACCTGCCGCCAGCGAGGCGAGCCGCCGTAACTGTCGCGTGGAATCCGAAAAGACCTGCTCGCGAGGGATCCACGACGCCACGAGCAGACCCCCAGTCGTCTCATTCGCTGGCGCATCGTCCATCGACCCGGTCCGCGCCCCGCGGGCAAGGTCGCGCAACGAGATTCGCCGCGCGGCAAAGACCCCGTTTCGGGTCAGGATCGCGCGGCCATCGGCGCGCCAAACGTGATTCCATGCGTCGGGAAACCGGTTGTCGAAACGCCGCGAATGACCGAGCAGCCATCCCCACGAATCCCCACGCCCTGGACCGAGAAGAAACTCTCCGTCCTCGCGAAAAAGCAATGTCTGACCCGGCAATGCAATTTGACGCAGGCCGTCGAGAAGCGGTGCGCCGAACACATTGAGTACCAGCAGGGCGCGCGGTTCACCCGATGCGCCGGAAATCGGCGTGACGAATCGAATCACCGGATTGAGCGGCTGCTCGATGCGGCCATGTTCCTGGTTCAAATCGAATTCTGAAACGAACAACTCGCCCGGTTCCAGCTCCAGGGAATTACGAATGTAGTAGCGCTCGCTCTTGTCCTGGAGACGGGACTTGCTCACCACGTTGACTTGCTGGTTCGCATATTCGATCCGAATCAATTCCTTGCCGGAGAGGTTGACAATTCGAATCTGGTCGAAGCGCTGTTTGTGTTTCACAAAACCGGAGAATTCGGCTTCGACCCTTTCGCGCAATGTTTCATCACCCGCCGCAAACCCGCGAACGTCCGCCTCCTCCGCCAGAAAAAGCGTATCGGCAAGCACTTGCTCAAGTTCCCGCACGACGATTTCACGAGCCAGTTCAATCCGGTGCGTCGCTTGTTCGCGGTGCAGTTGCCACTCCTGATCGCGGTCCTTGAAGTAGAGGATCGCCAGTACGGACCCCGACAAAACCACAAAGACCGCGACCACAAGAATTTGCCGCTGAAGAACGGCGCGCGATGTTCGCCGCGCCACCGGGTTTTGTTCTCCAGCATCGTTTGAGGTCATTCGCCGTTCTCCATTTGTGCCCGTTCCAATGTCATTCCCCCCAAACGCTGATTGGGAATGCTGAAAGGGTTTGGGGGGAGGGAGCCCTGGCGGGCTGCGCCTTAACAGAATTGTTTTCGGAAAACGACGTGTTCATAGCCCTCCGCGACACCGCGAATCCCATTGTAACCGGGTCGTTCCATCGAGCGGCTGTCGTTTTTTGGCTACACCAGGATCACGGTTTTGGCGACTGACAAGGCGCCGTTATTCGACGAGACTGCGGAATCCCGCCCGTCAACCGTCCATTGACGACGGCCGTCGGACGCACTTCCAATCAGTTTTCCTTTTTTCGTGAGATACGCCCATGTCCGAATGGCTTCGATCCTCCGCCGTCGCGGGTCTCTTGCTCGTCTTGTGGATCGCCACGGTGCAACCGGCCTCGAGCCAGCAAATCCCGGAGACAAGCGACGATCAGGTTTCCGCCGCGTGGACATGGCTCGACATTATGCTCGAAACGGCAGCACGTGACGTGGAACGGGTCGGAGCGCGGCCCACGATCCTCTCGCGCCAGATGTCAATTCCGCTTACTGCCATGTTCGACGCCTGGGCCGCCTATGACAACGTGGCGGTTGGGACAATGTTCGGCGACCGCTTGAGAAGACCAGTTTCTGAACGAACGGCGAAGAACCGCGAAACGGCGATTGCCTACGCGATGTACCGGACCTGCCTCGATCAGTATCCGGCGTTCGCCGACTTGACCGGGGAAATGCGCCGGATGGGCTACGATTCGGATAATCAGTCGGAAAACCTTGAGACGCCCGAAGGGATCGGTAACCACGTCGCGCGGGCGTTGCTCGAGTACCGGTACCGGGACGGTGCCAATCAACTGGGTAATGAACAGGGTTGCAGCGGCGATCCGTATTCCGACTACACGATGTACCGGCCCGTCAATCCGGTCGACCGCATCATCGATCCGGATCGTTGGCAACCGATCCCGTTTGACGACGGCAAGGGCAGCTCGTTTTATCCAGGATTCCTGACCGCGCATTGGTACCGCGTGATCCCTTTTGCGCTGGAGAGCGCCAGCCAGTTTCGGCCCGGCCCCCCTCCGCTGGCCGGCAGTGAACAATTGAAACGGGAAATCGGCGAGTGTATTGAATTCAACGCGACCCTGACTACCGAACAAAAGGCCATTGTGGAATTCATGCGTGATGGCCCGCGCTCTACGGGTCAATCGGGACACTGGCTCAAGTTCGCGCAGGTCGTGTCGCGCCGCGACCGCAATGATCTCGACACCGACGTCAAGTTGTTCTTTGCCGTTGGAAACACGGCCTTAGACGCCTTCATCGCGGCCTGGGATTCGAAACGGTACTATGACAGCTCGCGCCCGTGGTCGTTAATTCGGCATTTTTACGGCGACCAGACGATTCGCGGCTGGGCCGGACCTGGCAAGGGTGTTGTCAATATTAAAGGTTCGCAATGGCATCCCTATTCGCCATCGACGTTCGTGACACCGCCCTTTCCCGGCTACGTTTCCGGACACAGTTGCGTGAGCGGCGCGTGCGCCGAGATGCTCAGGTTGTTCACTGGCAGCGACGAATGCGGATTCGTTGAACCGCGGGTGGCGGGCGAGTTAACGGAAAGCGGGTTCAGTTGCCTGGAGATGCAGCAGATTGACGGGCGTCCGCTGTCGGAAATCATCGGCGACCCCCACGCCAGTTGCGACATCACGCTGCGCCTTCCGACGTTTACCGAATCGGCGGAGATGGCGGGTATCTCGCGTGTCATGGGGGGGTACCACATTCAGTCGGATAACGTCGCCGGCCTGAAGCTGGGGCGCGATGTATCCCGTTTCATTTGGCCGAAATTCCAGAAGTATTTTGACGGCACGGCAACGATCGAGCACGGTTCCGCCACGGCAAACGCCGCCCTGCCGCCGGTCGTCGCCGAGCGCTGACAACGGGTCACATGGCGGAACAATGATTCAGGCGAAGAGCCTGTCGATCGCAAACTGAATCACGCAGCCATCGCAGATGTCGAGGACCGCCTCACCGGTAAATTCCTGTTTTTGATAAGCTCCGCTGCCCACCCGTGACCAGGCATCGAATTGTTTCCGGTCGGGATCGAGGATCAAATACCACGGAACCCTTTCCTCCTGATACAACTCGAATTTGCTGGTGCGATCACGCGCTGCAGTCGACGGCGAAAGAATTTCGGCGGCGATGGCCGGAGTTGTCTCCACGTGACGCAGCGGAGCATCACCGCACAGTACGGTAACGTCGGGACGGACAACCGTGTTCTCTGAAATGATCCAGTCAATCTCCGCAAGGACAACCGCCTCGCAACCGGTCGAGTCGATGCAGTTCTGCAGGACCGTTGCCAGGCGAGTCGCAATCTTCTGGTGAAGCCCAAATGGACTGGGCGACATGGATACCGGTATCCCTTGCCAAAGCTCCCAATCGCCCGCCCAGCTTTGGTAGTCTTCAACCGTGTAACTCGGCAGGTAGCGATGGGCGGAACTCATGGTTGTCCTCAGGGGCTGGAATCGACTCAAGAATATCGCGGCATTTTCTTTACTTCAGACCAGACGATTCATTATCGCACACTCAAGTCATTCCCAGGACCTGTCACGGACTGGCAGTTCGTGCTACGGCAAGCGGATTGCGAATCGCCCGAACGGGGATAAGATTCAGTTTTCGGAAGAAAACGGAAAACGGAAAGACAGGCGGGTCCCAATGTTCAAGCCAAATGATGTACCCGTTCCCGGCTATCCACTTCGCCGACCGCTTGGCCGCGGCCAATATGGCGAAGTCTGGGAGGTTGAGGGGCCAGGCGGCACGCGGCTGGCACTCAAGTTCATCCCCGTTCACGACGCGAAGGGGCAAGTCGAATTGCGCTCGATTCAGGCTGTCAAGCGCATCCGTCACGCCAACCTGATTCCGATTCATGCCGTCTGGCTGCTGGATGTCGACGGCAACATCCTCGACAGCGATTCGCTCGAGCGAGCCGCCGCCCACTCACGCCAGCAAAAAGTGGAAGGGACATTGGTCGCCGGGATGGAAGAGGGCGTGCCCGCGGAGGGCGATCGCATCGCCTGGCTGGCAATTTGCATGGCGATGGCCGACGGAAATCTTCAGGACCGGCTGGTCGAGGCCGTCGCCGGGGGCGAGCCGGGAATCCCGCGTGACGAATTGCTTGACTACATCCAGCAGGCGGCCGCGGGCCTCGACTTTCTCAACGCTCCCCGTCATGACGTCGACGGGAAAACGGTCGGCATCCAGCACCGCGACATCAAGCCCGCCAATTTGTTGCTGATGGGGGACACCGTCGTCGTGGGGGACTTTGGCGTTGCCACCACTCTCAAGGGATTTGAAGCAACGGCAACGACTGCCCTCGGGAGTCTTGCCTTTATGTCGCCCGAATCGCTTTCAAAAAAGCCGTCGCAGGCCTCCGACCAGTATTCCCTCGCCGTTTCCTGGTACCAATTGCGAACCAACAGTCTGCCCTATGAAGCCGACGTCTCGCTCAGTGAACTGATTACCATTCACCGGGAAGGACTTCTCAGTTTTCCCGACGTGGAACCGGCGGAACGGGC
>JBGTFW010000070.1:0-2809 GCA_041747075.1 Pirellulaceae bacterium | reverse complement strand
CCGACCGCTTTGCCCGCCGGGAGGCCGCTTCCCGCCGATCGATCGACGACGCCCGCGCCCCGCGCTGTGCAACCCGCCGCGCGAAAGACCATTGAGTCGCAACCGAAGGCCGCGAATTCCAGCCCGCCGGTATCCGTTGGGCGAAAGCCAGCGGTCGATCCATCGGGAATTTCGATCGTGATTCCCGACAAGAACTCGCCGCCTGTTGAAGTCAAATCCGAGGAAAAGGCTCTCGCGGATTTCGTGACGAGGAATCGCGGAACCGCGAAGGCGACGGCTCGCGTCGCACGCCCGCCGGTTCGCAATCAGCTTATCCTTGCCGGAATCGTGATTGGTATGCTGGTCTTGCTCGGTGCCGTCCTTGCCGTCGCGCTGATCTTGTCGACCCCCGCGCCCGTGGAGTCCGACAAGGACGCGCGATATGCCCATACGGCCAGTTTGGCGCTCGCCCGGTTCACTGCCTCCTCCCCTGTCGTTTCAATGACGCTGAGCGGGACCGCATCATGAACCTGAAGCAAGCAACGCGGTTACTCGCGCCGGTGCTCATCGCCGGAATCCTTGTCGTTGCAGTTTCCGGCGTCGTCACCGGCCAGGACGAACTGACGTCGGATCAGTCACGCCAGGTGCGGCGCATCAAAACCGGGATCGATCGCGCCGGGCGGCTTTTTAATAGCGGCAAGGCAAGCGAATCGGCCGAGCTGATCAAACAATTCGCCAGCGATCTGGAAAAACTGGTCGATGGAGGAAGCGATGCGTTACTGGCCGCGGCGCGGCCTCAGCACGAGCGACTCGTTGCCGCGCGGAAGGCGCTGGTCGACGCGGGGCAGACTCTGCCCGCCATCGCCGACTTGCCGCCACCTTCGGCCCTTGCCGGTGACACCGTCAGTTTCTCCAGCGACGTCGCCGGGATTCTCGTGGCCAATTGCGGCGGTTGTCACGTCGCCCAGGCTCGGGGCGAGTTCAGCATGGCCAACTGGTCGGCGCTGGCCAGCGGACTGGGCGGATCGCCCGTCATCGTGCCCGGCAAACCGGACGAAAGCTATCTCATCGAAGTGATCCGTACCGGCACGATGCCCAAGGGGGGCGGGACGGTTCCGGAGGCCGACTTGCAACGCCTGAAACAATGGATTGAAGAAGGTGCCAATTTCGATAGCGACGACCCTGCGCGGGACTTGCGCACGATCGCCGATGCGTCGCGCCAGGCGATGGCGGAGGCCGTTCCGGAAATCGCCGCGCCAAGGGGCAACGAGACCATCAGTTTTTCGCTGGATGTCGCTCCGGTTCTTGTCGACAACTGCGTCGGTTGCCATTTTGAGGCGCGGAATGTTCGCGGCGGATTGATGGTTGACAACTTCCGCCAGTTCTTGCGGGGTGGCGACAGCGGCAACCTGGTGACTCCCGGCGATGGTGCGGGCAGTTTGCTCGTCCAGCGATTGCGGGCTGGTGATAATTCCCGAATGCCCCAGGGAAGGCCGCCGCTGGATCCATCGATGATCGACCGGATCGCAAAGTGGATTGATGAAGGTGCCCGATTCGATGGACGCGATCCGCAAATGAACTTGCGAACGCTCGCGGCGATAGCCCGTTCGGTCTCGGCGTCGCACGAGGAACTGGTTGCCGCGCGAGCCGATTCGGCGCGGCGGACTTGGCGGAAAGTCATGCCCGATGTCGAGGGACACGAAGCCGAAACGGCGGACTTTCATCTTGTGGGAACCGCCGACGTGGAGGCCCTCGAACCGATTGCAAAGTTCGCCCAGGCCCAGGCGGTGCCGGTGCGCGAGTTTCTTGGAATTGAAGAGAGGGACCCGCTAGTCAAGGGGAAGACGACCCTGTTCGTTTTTCAGCGACGGTATGACTTCAACGAATTTGGCAAGATGATCGAGAATCGCGACTTGCCGCAAACGGCAAAGTCGCACTGGAATTACGACGTTGTTGATGCTTACGTCGCGCTCCACGTTTCCGGAAACGTTTTGGGGGACGAGGAGCCTCTTTTGCAACAGTCGATTGCCGCTGTTGCCGTTTCCGCTCAGGGAAGCGATGTGCCGCGCTGGTTCGCCGACGGAGCCGGCTATCTCATCGCCGAGACGCTGGTCGACAATCGCTCATTGGTCAGGGAGTGGCAGTCGGCGGCGGCCGCCGCGGCGTCGTCGATGGAGTCGCCGACGGATTTCCTTCGCCAGCGGATGTCAGGAGACGAGGCGGGGCTGGTCGCGTATGGATTCGTCAAGAGTCTGTTCAGCAGCCGCCGCCAGTTCGAGGGCTTGATCGGCGACTTGCGCACCGGGGCGCCGTTCGCGGAGGTTTTTTCAAAACACTTTTCGGCGACGCCGGTCGAGTTAATCGAACGACAGTACGATTCGCGACAGCGCAACGGCCGCAATCGCGGCAAGCGATAAGGCGAAGCGGGAATTCGTTGATTTTTTTGGAGAAAAAAAGTCATTTTATCGGATAGCGCGAGGTGAACGTTTTCGTGCCTCGCAAGCGTAAAGCCCCGCGTTTCCGCGATGATCTCAGGCTGGGCAAAAACATGCGGCTACTCGTTCCGGCGCGCTCCCCTTGTACCCGGTTTCACTCGAATTACCATAGGCCGTTGGCATTTGACGTTCGGTGTTTTTCTCACAATTTTTTCTTGAGGTTATTTACATCATGAGTTTTTATCGACTGGTGGTGGTTTTGGCCGTCGTCGCGGCGTTGACTTCGGACAGAACCGCGAACGCCCAGGTACTTTACGGGACGGAGGGTGGCGACAACGCGATCTTTAATCTTGATCCCGTGAGCGGAAACAGCAGCGTGTTCTTCGATACGAGTA
>JBGTFW010000069.1:0-5073 GCA_041747075.1 Pirellulaceae bacterium | reverse complement strand
TGGCAATTTTCTGTTTGGGTGTTTCCGGCTTTTCCAGCATTTGTTGCAATACCTGGCGAATGACCTTGATCTGGTCGTCGTGCCATTGCACGGTCTCTGCCAATTTCGATAGCTGCTCGACCAATTCTCCGGGAGTGGCCATCAGCCTTCGCAATCGAACAAATGTTCGCATAATCTCCACGTTTACCCGGGCCGCAGTCGGCGAGTTGAGGACGCTGGACAGCATCGCAACACCCTGTTCGGTGAAGACCCACGGCGCTTTTCTTCGTCCTCCTCGCCCACTTTTTGATATCACAGACTGTGATTTCAAATCGGCAAATTCTCCTGCGCAATGTGTCGCTGCTTCGCAGCTTGGGTGGACTGTTGGCATTGGTTCATGGGGTTCCGTTCGCTGGTCGCGAACTCCACCCCATGCTTTAGAATGCCGTGGCTTCGCCACTCTGATTTTAGCTGCGAAACAGCCGCTCCAGTGCGACGTGCCACTCGGATTTTAACTGCGAAGCAGCGACGGTATAAAGCATGGGGTGGAGTCTGCCGTAGGCAGACGCAACTCCATGAACCGGAAAAACACCCGGATCAAAGCTGCGAAGCAGCGAAAGTTTAAAGCATGGAGTAAAATTGGCGACCAGCCCGAATAAAATCGGCGACCAAGCCGCGCAACCGCCCGCGTACCAGCGGCTCACCATACCTGCCCCAGCATTAGGCCGGGTGGGGTCGCGCATTGGATCCATCGAACTAAAACTGTATGCCAACCCTGATTTTTAGCTGTCCCAGGCCACTAGCCTAACCGACGGGCTGAACCTGCACGTCGAAGAATTGGTCAATGATTCTGCTGAAACGGGATTCCACAAGGTCCCCAAATTCGGATTCGATCTCGTAAAGGTCGGTGAACTCGGCTGAGGCCCAACGGCCGAAACGGCCCACGTGATTGACGCCGGGCACCCAGTGCGTTTCCAGGGCTTCCTTTTTGGCCTTGGCATCCTCGCCCCGCCGGCCCTTGATCTCGACGATCAGGTGCAACAGGTCGTCCGGACCGTGCCCGTCGTCCACCAACACAATGTAGTCAGGCCGGTATTGCCTGGTCTCCGATCCCATCCGGTACGGGACTTCAAAATTGAGTCCGTAGTTTTTTACGTAAGCCTCGACGCGCGGGTGGGATTCGGCGGCGCGGCAAAACTCGGCTTCCCAGCCGCTCTCCAGAATCACCCAGTTGATGTGGCAACGGCGGGAATCGGTTTCCCAGCGATCGACGCGCGACGTGTTGAAGTTGACAAAGCGGGTGGACCCCTCCGGGTTGTACGGGTCGAGGATTGCCTTGACCGGGTTCTCGCCAATCAGGCGGCGGGTAATGGCGTTGGTGATCCGCTCGCAGGCCATGTCGGCCAGTTCCTGGTACATGAGCTGCGCGGGAAACGTGCCGCCTTTGCACTGGAGGCAGGTATCAAGCCATTGCCGCGTGATCCGTTTGAGCTGGCCGAACAGGTGCAGTTTTGGTTCTTCGTCCGGATCGCGCCACTTGGAAAACAACAGGCGGCGAGTGAGGTTGTAGACGACCGTGGAATCGCGCACTTCCTCCAGGTGTTCCAGGTTTAAATCGGCAGCTTCGCCGATGATCCCGCTGACTCGCGTTACCGACGGCCCAGTCAAATCCGGCGTTAGCTCAAGGATCGAGTCGTCGTTAAACTCCGCTTCCAGCCGTTCCTCGGGCAGTTCGACCCGGTAGCCCTCGACGCGCGGAAAACGAATTTCCAGATGGTCGCGTTCAGGCCGCACGGCGTGGGCATTTCGTCAGAGGCGATGTTGTCGGCGACCGGCACGCGCGGCAATTTGACGATCCCGCATTCGATGGCGTCCATCAGCGAAAAGTTGCTCATGGTCCATGGGAAGAGCGTCCCTTCCTGATAGCCGGAGCCGCTCAGGAAAAACGGTGTGGCCGACAGGTCGTAGATTCGCGGCACGTCAAGCGTTCGCTGGAGAGCCTCGATGCCACTGATCCACAGCCGTGCAGCTTCGGTGTTTTTTTCCGCTTCCTTGCGTTCGTCGCCCTTAAGCGCTACCTCGTCCTCGTCGGACGGTTTCTCCCGGTAACAGTGATGCGCTTCGTCATTGATAACAACAACGTTTTTCATGCTCATCAGTTCGGGCATAACTCGCTGGAGCATCTGGCCCTCCGACTCCAGCGTATCCATGCGCTCACCCCGCCAGCCTTCCAGGGCGGCACGGGTGCCCCTGGAAACTTCGGTACGCTCACGGCGCTTGAAGGCATGAAAATTCGTGATGACAATTTTCGCCTTGCCCAACTCGCCAATCAGGTCCTGCGGCACGAGTTGGCGGGACTGGTAGTACGACTCCGGGTCATTCGGCAGCAATACCCGCAGCCGGTCACGAATCGTGATGCCTAGGGCGATGACCAGAAACCCACGGGAGAATCGTTTGCTTCCCGATCGACGGGCCGCGTTAATCGTTTGCCAGGCAATCAGCATCGCCATGACGGTCGTTTTGCCGGCACCGGTAGCGAGTTTTAGCGCCAGTCGCGGCAGGCCCGGATTGCTGGCCTCGTTGGCATCGTTGAGATGTTCCAGGAAAGTATGGCTGAAGACAAATGCGCCGGGTGTAGCCGATGAAGTCCAGGGGAAGATTGCTGGACTCTCTGAACAACTCTCTGGCAGTACTTCCATTGACCCCGACATTCGTTCCACCATTGGAGCAGCAATGGACGAATGGCGACCCTTGGTGACCGACGCGGTCGAATCGGATCAGCAGAAAACAGACTCTACCGAACAACATGCGCGGTTAGCGCTCATCGAGGCCAGGAACGCGGACCAAGTTGATGATGAAGCCGAGTGGTGCGAAGAAAGGCGACAGTAGCAGCGGAGGGATTCGAACCCCCGACACGCGGATTATGATTCCGCTGCTCTAACCAGCTGAGCTACGCTGCCTCAGGGTGGATTACAGTCTATTTGAACGTCGGCGGCAAGCACCGATCAAGGGCACGACGCGACATGCGAATAGCGCTTTATCGGCTGGGTCCTTCGTCGCCGCCTGGGTCGCCTTCTTCGGTATCCTCGGCGTCAATGATCGCCTGTTCGTTTTGTTCGCTGACAAAGTTGGCGTGCCGGTATGCGGTTTCGTCCTCCAGATCGTTGCGCAGTATCAGCTTGCCATTGCGATCGAGAATCAGGACATCGGCGGGCGCGAAAAAGTTATCGGGCTTCCTGGAAAAAGGCTGCTTTTCTCCTCCCATCACGTCAACAAGCACCGCATCGGTGACGAACTTTCGCCCTACCTTGTCGCCACGCCGGTCCTCGCTGTCAAAGAGCTGCTTGATTTCCCAAGTGACCGGATGCAGGAAATTTGTCACTGCCTGGAAGTTCAACACGGAACCGGGAATGACTTTCGTGGTGGCTGGCACAAAGACGCCGAGGTCGTCCTGGAAACTGTTCACGACAATTTTGACTTCCGGTTCGGTATCAAAGAATTCGATGTCGCCGACGGTGTTTCCGGATGGCGGATCGACCGGGCCGGCGACAAACCTCTCGAATCCGCGGGTTGCCTGAACCGGTCCCGCCGATTCAACCCATTCACCCGGAATGGCTCGCTCAAGTAGCGCATCGTCGGTCCAATCGCTGGGGAGACCCTCGATGGCAGGTTTCGGCTGCGCGAGTCGGGTGCGGACTTCCGCCGAAAGATCGTCGCGGAGCAACGGCGATTTTTTCCGGGTCACCTTTTTGTTGCTCCCGGTTGTTTCACCCGGTGAATCTCCACCATCCTGCTGCATACCGCCGCCACCCGCAACGTCGCCACGTGACGGTCCGCTGCCTTTCCCTGCCACGGCGGCCGCCGTGAAATTTTCCGGTTCGTTGGGGTCCGTGAACCAGAGTCGAACGCGATAGGTGTACTGGACCCCCGGTTCCTTGGGTTCGAGGTCGTAGAAGCGGATCAACTGGTACCTGGGATGTTCCTCTTCGTCGTCGGATGCATCCATTGCGGGTTCGGCCTTATCAGGAGCGGATTCGTCCGGTTTGTCGCCTCCGTCGAGGATGTTGCCCCCCGGGTCCGTGTTTTTCTCCTCGTTTTTCTTTTCTTCCTCGCGCCTTTTCGTCTCGGCCATGACTTCGGCGACCGTTTTCATTTCGGGCAACGTAGCGAACTCGCGATAGTCAACTCCGAGAAAGGGGGGAATTTCCAGCGTCACATTGGGGATTCGCAGGGACTCCGGAATCACGTCCAACGCCGGAGGAATCGTCTTGTTGTCTTCGCCGTCGGGGATGACGCCAATCACCTTGTAGGCCTTAATGAGTCGTTCGGTAATCGGCTGCCACTCGCTATCGTCGGCGCGGCGCTGGACTTCTATAAAGGCAAATCCGGGAATGTCGCGGACGGGGTCGTAGCCGCGCTGGTACTGGAACGTTTCTCGATAGGCGGCTAACTGCGCCTCGAAATCAATCAGCGCCATTCCGACAACGGCATCGACAGTGAGAAACTCGACTCCCGACGAGCTCTTTTGCCTATGAACGAACATTTCGCCCTTTTGCTCGTCTGGCAACGTGAGCACCGAGGAAGGAAGCCGGTCAACTGCAAGCTTTGGTTCGGCGGTCCGGGACTTCTTGACGACCTGCGCACGAAGGTACTGCGTCTCGATCACCCCGGGCTTGAGCAATGCCGGATCGGTGCGTTTTTCAAGCGTTCGAAGCGAGGGTGCAAGGATATATCGAAACGTGACGTCCTCCGCATTCACGGGCTTCGCGCCTTGAATCCGTTCCGCGGCGTCCGTCAGCGGTTGCCGATACTGGGCGATCCGTTCCCAACCGGACGAGTCGTGAATGTAGTCATTGGCGCTCAGGGAAGTCGCCAGCATTGCCGCTGGCGTCGTCTCGTCGTAGGACGGAGTGGAAAAACCAATCCAGAAGAACAGCGCGATAAGGCCGATCGTTAGCGCAAAGAATAATTTCTCGCTGTGCCGGAAAAAAAATTCCTGAATGCTCTGCTTGTCGAGCTTGAGTTTGGTCTTTTTCATGGTTCGATTTCGCTTGTGATTTCCCGTGCCGCGGTCGCGGAAAGGGTGAAGTCAGG
>JBGTFW010000068.1:0-23600 GCA_041747075.1 Pirellulaceae bacterium | reverse complement strand
GGGGGAGAGGGTTGGGGTGAGGGGGAACCTCATCGAGGGGTCACGTCGCAAGCTGCGGCGACTTTCGAACGTCAACGCCACCCGACGCAAATCGGCCATCCCGTTGGGCACTCCCCGCGTCTGCTACAATATAATCAGAACGCCGTCGCTGATTCGAGTCGACGGACACTTGCCCATTCACCTTTTTTATCAAGTTCGCGCCGACGGGTCATGAGAAAAATTCCGCGCCACCGCCTGATCGGACTGGTTTTCGGGCTTCTCTGCGCGGCGGCAACGCTCGCGCTCGCCGCCCAGGAAGCGCGGGATGACGTCGGCGAGACCCGTGATCTCGCCGCGCGGGCGGTCGGCATTCTTCGGACCCACTGTTTCAAGTGCCACGGGGGCAGCGCGCGCGTCCGCGGGGAACTCGTCCTCACCAGTCGCGAGACGCTCATCGTCGGTGGAGAAAGCGGCGAAGCAATTGACCTGGAATCGCCCGACGACAGTCTGCTTCTCTCGGCTGTCAATTACGAGAGTTATGAAATGCCGCCCAACGGCAAGCTCTCCGACGCGGAGATCGGCACGCTCACCGAATGGGTCCATGCAGGTGCCCCGTGGGATGGCGAGTCAGTCGAAAGCAAATTTGACCACGACGCCGATCACCATCCCGCTCCCCCGCCGACCGTCAACGAAGAAACAAAAAAATGGTGGTCGTGGCAACCGGTCACGCGGCCCGACGTTCCGCCCGTCGAGTCGGATCGCGCAAGGAACGCGATCGACCATTTTATTCTGGATCGACTGGCGCGAGCCGGTTTGAAGGCGAATCCGCCGGCCGATCGGCGCGTGCTGATCCGCCGCGCTTATTATGATTTGACCGGACTGCCTCCGACGCCCGTACAGGTCGAGGCATTCGTGGCGGACGATTCACCCGGTGCCTGGGAACGGCTGATCGACGAGTTGCTCGCTTCGCCTCGCTACGGTGAAAAGTGGGGACGTCACTGGCTCGACCTGGTTCGTTACGCCGAATCCAACGGATACGAACGGGATGACAGCAAACCGTTTGTCTGGCGCTACCGCGACTGGGTCATCTCGGCTTTCAACGATGACAAGCCTTACGACGAGTTCCTTGTCGAGCAATTGGCCGGCGACGAAATGGACCAGGTCACGCCCGAGCGGATCATCGCCACCGGCTACTATCGACTGGGCAAGTGGGACGACGAGCCTGCCGATCCGGAATTGGCCTGGTACGACGATATGGACGACGTGCTGGCGACGACCAGCCAGGCGATGCTCGCACTGACGATCAACTGTGCGCGGTGCCACGATCACAAAATCGATCCGATCCCGCAGGCGGACTATTACCGCATGCTGGCCTTTTTCCGCAACGTGCGGCGTTACGGAGTTCGCGCACATGAGACGGTCGTCGATGCCTCGGTTCGCGTGATTGCCCCCGAGGAGGACCAGCGGCTCTTTCGCGCCGAACGCCAGCGGTGGCAGGACAAGTTTGACGAGACCGAAACGGCCCTGGAAGAAATTGAGGAAATTGTCAGCAAGGATTTTTCGCCCGTCGAGCGAGAGGAGTTCCAGGACGAAATGAAGCGCGTCGCGCTTGTCCGTACCCGCACCGGCGACTTGATCTCGCACGAGCAAGCCGATGAGTACGAAGCGATGTTCAACGCGCGGCGCGAACTGCGCGAGAATCCCCCCGCGGCGCTCGAATCGGCGCTGTGCGTCAAGGAATCCGGGATTGAACCGCGCGAGACGTTTGTCCTGATTCGCGGAAACCCCCAGTCTCCCTCCGAAGAGGTCGAGCCGGGCTTTCCTTCGGTCCTCTCACCCCCCGAACCGGACATTCGGCCAACGGCGGAAGGGCTGTCCACCGGTCGGCGTTTGGCGCTGGCCCGCTGGATCGCCAACGACAACAATCCGCTGACGGCACGGGTGATGGCCAACCGCCTGTGGCAACATCATTTCGGGCGCGGACTGGTACGCAGCTCCAGCGATTTCGGATTCCAGGGGACGCCGCCCACGCATCCGGAGTTGCTTGATTTGCTCGCGAATGAGCTGGTCGCCGGCGAGTGGCGACTGAAGCGCCTCCATCGGCTGATCATGACCAGCGCGTCGTATCAAATGTCTTCGGCGGAAAATCCGCGAGCGGAGTCCGCCGATCCGCTTAACGATCTGTTCTGGCGTTTCGACATGCGACGATTGACGGCAGAGGAAGTGCGCGATTCGATCCTCGCCGTTAACGGGACGCTCAATACCGATCAACTCGCCGGTCCGAGTATTTATCCGGTGATCCCGGACGAGGTATTGCAGGGCCAGTCGATGCCTGGCGCGAACTGGTACACCTCGATCGGCGAGGAACTGAACCGCCGTAGTGTTTACATTCACGTCAAACGGTCGCTCCCCGTTCCGCTGCTTGAAAGTTTTGACGTGGCCGATCCGGATTCCCCCTGTCCCGTCCGTTTCAATACGGTCCAGCCAACCCAGGCCCTGGGGCTGATCAACAGCGATTTCCTGAAGTCTCAGGCCGGGGCCTTCGCCAACGAGCTGCGCGCCCTCGCACCGGACGACGTGACCGGTCAAGTGACGATTGTCTTGCATCGCGTTACGCAGCGCCCACCCACGGAACTCGAGATTGCGCGCGGCGTCGATTTTATTAACCAGTTGACGACGGCAGGCGAAACCGCTGAAACGGCATTGCGCCATTTTTGCCTGCTTGCTTTGAACCTGAACGAATTCCTTTTTTTGGATTAGTGGAGAGTGGAGAGTAGAGAATTGAGGGTCAGAGTTCACGGTTCGGGTTTCGCGTCGCTCCCCATCCGGCCCTCTGCCGGTGGGAATGACTGGTTCGAGTGGCCGGTTCCGCGTAGTTGTCAGACCGTGCTCTTCCTCCGCGAAATCTGCGTAATCCGCGGACAACTTTCGGTGGATCGATTGACAGCTTCCGTTACAATAAAACGACACGCCGGCAACCCACGGGGATCCTATTGGAATTATCATCATGGCACTTCCCAACTTTTGCGGGCGAACCCGGCGCGAGTTTTTATGGCAGGCCGGTGGCGGATTCGCCGGGACCGCGCTGGCGGGTCTGCTGAGCGATTCGTTTTTTGCCCAACAAGTTGTTGCCGCCAACGGCGTCGACCAATGGGAAAATCCACTCGCCCCCAAAAAGCCGCACTTTAAACCGAAGGCGCGCTCCGTCATCTTTCTCTTTATGTACGGCGGGCCGAGCCACATCGATACGTTCGATTACAAGCCCGCGATGATCGGGATGGACAACAAGACGGTCGAGGTGAAAACTTTCGGCCGCGGCGGGCACAAGAACGAAGGGCGAATCGTCGAGCCGCGATGGAAATTCAACCAGTACGGCGAGTGCGGCAAGTGGGTTTCCGACCTCTTTCCCAACGTCGCCCGACACGTCGACGATATCGCCTTTGTCCATTCGATGACCGCCGATTCGCCCATTCACGGCAGCGCGATGCTGCAAATGAACAGCGGCGAGATTCTTAGCGGCAGTCCCTGTCTCGGTTCGTGGGTCAACTACGGTCTGGGGAGCGAAAACGAAAACCTGCCAGGCTTCGTCGTGATGCTCGACAAACGCGGCGGTCCGATCAGCGGTCCAAAGAACTGGTCCTCCGGTTACATGCCTGCCACGTGGCAGGCGACCGTGATGCGCTCCAGCGGGACGCCCATTCTCGACTTGCAACCCAACGGAATGAGCAAACCGGTGCAGCGAAAACTGCTCGACACGCTCCAACAGTACAACAGCGAGCACCTGGCGGATCGACCGGGCAATTCCGACCTTGCCGCCCGAATCGCCAGCTACGAACTGGCCTACAAGATGCAGGCTTCCGCGCCCGAAGCAGTCGATCTGGCCGAAGAGACCGCCGAGACGCGAGAATTGTACGGACTCGATCATCCGGTCGCGGGCTATTTCGGAAGGCAGTGCCTGCTGGCGCGGCGGCTCGTCGAACGCGGAGTGCGCTTTATCCAGATTTATTCCGGCGGCAACCACAACGACGCCAACTGGGACGCGCACGGTGATTTGAAAGTCAACCACGACTTGCACGCAATGGAAACCGACCGACCCGTCGCGGGCCTGCTTGAGGACCTCAAGCGTCGCGGGCTGCTCGACGAAACGCTCGTCGTGTGGGGCGGCGAATTCGGTCGGCAACCGACGGCGGAATACGAAAAGGGAACGGGGCGCGACCATAACGCCTACGGGTTCACGATGTGGATGGCCGGTGGCGGGATCCAGGGAGGCGTGAGCATTGGCAAGACGGATGAACTGGGCGCGGCGGCGATCGAGGACCGCTTTCACGTCCGCCGCATCCACGCCACGATCCTTCACCAGTTGGGTCTCGACTGCAATCGTCTCTCCTACTTCTTTGGCGGCCTCGACCGTCGGCTCGTCGGCGTCGAAGGTTCCGAACCCATCCCGCAACTGATTGGTTAGCTGGACAACCGCGTGGATTCGCGTCGATTGGTGGTTAAGTTTTGTCCGGACTCGACGGCCGCGATGTACTTTGCTGACACTTCGTTTCAGGGACCCTGGCGGTCGGCTTGTTCAAAGAGCGACATGAGCGAGAGCGTAAAGCCGGGGAGAACTTCCCCGCCGTCGAGTTGGCCAGTCGGCGGAATTTCAACGCCTTGATCGGCGGCATTGTATACGGTTGCCGAGCGGGTTGCCGGATCGATGTACCAGACCAGTCGCACGCCCGACTCGAAGTAGCGGACGAGCTTGGCGTCCATTTCCTTTCGCGTGTTCGTTTCCGACAGGACTTCGACGACCAGATCGGGGATCAGCGCGGGAATCGGGCGACGCGGTAGTTTTTCTTTCGGGAACCGCGACCAACTGATGAACGAGACGTCAGGGATTTTAACGATGCCGGGGAGTATTTTCAGTGAGCCATCCGCCGTGAGAACCTGACCAAGTTCATGAGTCTTCAGGAATATCCCGATTCCAATGACTATTGTTGCCGCGATGCAGCTTTCGTACCATCCCATGGGTTTCTCCACCAGAATTCCTTCTTCCAGTTCACACAGCACCCCTTCTTCCGCTTCGATGCGCAGCACGTCCTCCTCGGTCGCGTACCCTGGCGGCGGGTTCAGTCGAATGCGTTCGGCGGGGATATCGCCGAGCCGTTGCTGCAAATCGGCGAGTCGCCAATCACGGGGAATCGCAAACTGGGGCGTCAATCGGGTTGGTTCGAAGACTGTTGACATGCAGCTCAGGCTTTCGCCTCTTGTTCGGCGTCTAGTTGGTGCGTCAATCGGGTTGGTTCGAAGGCTATTGACATGGCGTCTCTTCAATCGTCGATTATCCGCCGCCCGGTGCAACTATGCAATGATTCGCCAGGCGAGGCATTGTGGCGGCTGGAAACTGGCACGACGGTAACCCGCGGCGCGACGCGCACGACGCTCAGGGCGTTTCCCCTCCCCCCTCCTTTTCCTCTCTGCGTTCATCTGCGGAATCTGCGGACCCAATTCCCCGGCGCGTCATATCCGCGAAGGCGCGTCATCCCCGCGAAGGCGGGGAACCAGGGCAGGCCACAGCGCGTCATCCCCGCAAATGCGGTCCGGCTTGTCGGTCGTTGGTTTGGCTCGCAAAGTACGGCCCTGCTTGACCATCGCAAGACGCTCTCCTCGGCCACAGGACCCATCCGGCAGATCAAACGTTTCGATCGGTACAACTGCTGGCCGGCAACCCACCGCGATTCGCCAAAAACTTGTCTTTCGTCGTTTGGCCTGATAGACGCGAAAGCAGTCCTTGTACTTGCAGCCATTGGTTGGGCATCGCATATCGCAGCGCCGGCGTCCGTGGCCAGGTGGAATTCCAAATTCGATGTTCGAATGCCACGGTCTTGAACCGTGGTCCTCCTCGGTCGCGTACCCTGGCGGCGGGTTCAATCGAATGCGTTCGGCGGGGATATCGCCGAGCCGTTGCTGCAAATCGGCGAGTCGCCAGTCACGGGGGATCGCAAACTGGGGCGTCAGTCGGGTTGGTTCGAAGGCTGTTGACATGGCGTCTCCTCAATCGTCCATTATCCGATGAAGGTTGTAACCAAGCAATGATTCGCCGGGCGAGGCGTTGTGGCGGCTGGAAACTGGCACGACGGTAACCCGCGGCGCGACGCGCACGAGGCTCAGGGCGTTCACCCTTCCCCCTCCTTTTCCTCTCTGCGCAAATCTGCGGAATCTGCGGATCGTGCTCAGCTTCCGCGCCCGCCTGGGTGTTGGAAAATGAATGTCAAGATTTTTGCCGCATAAGATAGCTGCTGGCCATTCGCTCCGAGCTGCGTTCCGGCTCCCGCTCTGGCCAGCAAAGCGTGCGGGGTTACAATAAGCGGCTTGCGCCTTGCGTTGGGCTATTCAATCAATCGTACTTCCGGCCAACTGGCCGCCTCGGTCGTCTCGGTCGTTATGGCTTTAGGCTCCAGGCTCTCACATGGAGTTTGAAAAGCCCGTGATCGTCTACACCGCAGCGACGAATGTCGAAGCTCACTTGATTGTGGATATGCTTCACGCCAGCGGTGTGCCCGCGCACGCCGTCGAGGATCAATCCGGAGTCAGTCTTTGGATGTTCGGCACGATCAGCCAGTTTCACAAACCAAACGTTTGGGTGGACCAATCAACAGTTCAGCAAGCGGCTGACCTAATCCAGGACTTCGAGGAGAAGAGACGAGCGCGCAACAACCCATGTCAAGGCTCTGGTGAAATTCATGTCGTCTGCGAAGATTGTGGAAAAATAACTTCATTTCCAGATTCACTCGACGGTACGACTCAAGAATGTTCACATTGTCATGCCTACGTTGACGTTGGCGATTTGCCGTGGAACGATGATTTCGGGGTGCCGGACGACGGATCGAAATGAAGGTTTGATTCAAACAAGCCATAACCATGCGTTGCACGCGAGCGGGCGGCAACGTCAGTTTGAAGTCAACGTTGCACGCGCCCGCCGCGTGAACTTGGTCGTTATCCCGCTAAAGGCGCCGCATGCTCATCAAACGAAGATCACTTGATCCCAAAGCCATGACCATTGGTCCGAATGCGGATGAACCTGGTCGATACCGCCACTGAACTCGCTACCCGATGAGTACAACAAGCATTGAAACCAGCCACCTCCAACTCGTTCTCCAATCACCCGAAGAAACCCGCGCGCAAATCGTCGGAATGACCTCGTCCGAGAAAGCGGAGTTGTCAGACGATTGGTTGGCGCTTGTTGAATCCGCGTCGTCGGCAGATCCCTGGATACATGGATTCGAGATCGTGCGACGGGCGGACAATACCGTCGTCGGCAGTATTGGCTTCAAGGGTCCGCCAACCGCTGACGGTGTTGTCGAGATCGCCTATGGCGTCCATCCCGATCATCAGGGCAACGGATACGCCACAGAAGCGGCCCAAGCATTAGCCTCCTACGCTTTCAGTACCGGCATAGTTGGCGTCGTCCGGGCACACACGCTCCCAGAGGCGAACGCCTCGACGCGAGTCTTGACCAAGTGTGGGTTCCGACGAATCGGAGAAGTTATCGATCCGGACGATGGTCTGGTATGGAGATGGGAGATGCACGACGGCGCGGCATAACAAAGCGGTCATCCGGAGTTGGCTCGACTTGCGGCTTTTCAACGTCAATTATTTCGGTTACGATTATTGGTAATTCAACCTCGTCCGCGTTGGTCCGCCAACCCGGTTACCTCAGCCGTTATGTGCCATGAACACCCATGAACACCAACTTCTTTTGCCGATGGCGATTCAAAACTGTTTTTCGATCTCAACGGAAATGGCGTTTTGACTGACGAGGGGGAACTGTTCCATCCCTCTGACCGAGTGTTAATGGCGCCGGGAGACGGCTATTCGCATCTAAACAAATTCCAACCTGGAACGGTGGACGGGCATGCGCTTGCGTACGATACAAACAACGAGTAACGAGACATGAACAGTGCAAACAATCACGATGAACGAATTGCAAAAATGACATTCGCGTCGGTATATCCACACTATCTTGCAAAAGTTGAAAAGAAAGGCCGAACCAAAGAAGAATTGCATCAAGTGATCAACTGGTTGACAGGTTTCAATGAACGAACGCTGCAGAAACACATCAAAGACAAAGTGACTTTTGAACAATTCTTTCAGAATGCCAGGGTGAACCCAAATGCACACCTTATCACGGGCGTAATCTGCGGCTATCGGGTGGAAGAGATTGAAAATCCGTTAACGCAGCAGGTCAGATACTTGGACAAGCTAGTGGATGAACTAGCGAAAGGACGAAAGATTGAGAAGATATTGCGTATTGGGTTGTGTTGACTCAATCGTACTTCCACCCAACCTGGCCGCTCGGTCATCTGGGTCGTTATCGATTGCGAGTCTTTCCTGATGGCCGTTGCGCGGTCCCGGACTGGACAGGAACGCGTCGGCGACGGATTTCCAGGGCAGTGGCCCTCCCGGTGCGTCGGCGATTCGATGGGCGAGACCCATCCTGTCCTCCTGACTGAGCGGAGAGGTTTCCCGCGAACTCCGCGGTCCGGGGTTTTCCAATCCGGTGACCAACGATTCCGGACTTGATTGGAACGGGCCGGCACCGGACAATTTCCAGGTAGCATAATTACGTTTGCCCACAATGGAGTGATACCCTCCCTCAAGACAGTGCGGGGCGCGGTTTCGTGCGGCACAAATCCAATCGAGATTGCCACCACGAGAATGGCCTCAAGATCCGCTGGGGCACCAACGTCCACGTAGGGACCAGGCACGGGCGAGCCGTGGTCGTGGGTAACCCTGGAATCGCACGCCATTGATGGTAGTGGTATCCTGGACATCGTAGGCACGGGCCTTGACCGCACCAATCTGATTCCGGGAGGAATGTGCAGTGCGATATCGCGTCCTTATCGAACAGGATGAAGACGGCGTTTACGTCGCCGAAGTCCCTTCGCTTCCTGGTTGTATTTCACAAGGGAAAACCCGTAGCGAAGTGCTCGACAACATCAAAGAAGCGATCGCCGGGTATTTGGAGAGCCTCCAGGCACATGGTGAACCGGTGCCGCCATCGATTGCCGAAGAGGTTGTGGAGGTTACGCCGTGAGCGGCTTGCCAGTCGTTTCAGGTCGCGAAGTGGTCATGGCGCTGGAGAAGATCGGATATGTGTTCGACAGACAGCGAGGCAGCCACATGATTCTTCGGCAGCAGAGCCCACCACACCGACGCTTGACCGTTCCCGATCACAAGGAAGTTGCCAAGGGAACATTGCGCCATCATTCGCCAGGCTGGTTTGACAAGTTGAGGAGTTCAATGACCTTCTGTGAACGAAGCATCTGACTTCGCGGACGAACAATGGCATGAAAAAATCGAACCGATTCGTCGCCCCGCTCATTGTTATCGCCGCCGCGATCGCCGTGATGCTCGTTGGCTGTTTGGGTGACCGTCATGATGCAACGGTGCCACCCGCGGACCTCGGTTTGTGGGACGACGCTCCGAAAGCGGGAGGGACCGGTCCCGGTTTTCCACGCGTGATCGGATCGTCGCGGGGCACCTTGCCAAATCGCGGGACTTTGCCAGATCGCGGGACTTTGCCGGGTCGTGGGACTTTGCCAGATCGCGGCACGTTGCCAGATCGCGGGACGTTGCCGGGAAGGGGTTCTCTCCCGTTCCGCTGACTCATTCAATCGATTGCACTTTTTGATGTTGCGCTTTACGGTCGACAAGCGGGCAGCTTGTTTTCACGTGGTTCCGGAATGAATCGAATCATTAAGCAGTTCATTTCCAGACCGCTTTGAGAGATCAGTTATTCTTCAACGATTTCTTCCTTGACGCGCGCGACAAAGTGGGGCGGCTTGCCTTCCGGACTCAGTTCCTGGGCTTTTTTGTCAGCCGCCTTTTTCTGGTTATAGGCGTATTTGGCCACCGGCTTCATGGCGTGATTAAAGACCGCCCACGCCAGCCGTTGGCGGACCTTCACGTCCTTGCTGGCGCGACTTTTTCGCTTCGTCGCCTTCTTGGCTTTCTTGACATCCGTCGTTTTTTTCGCGGCTTCCTTTTTCTTTTGAGGAGCTTTTGACTTCTTCCTGGTTGCGCTCTTCGCAGGGGCTTTCTTTTTGGCTGCTTTCGTGGCCATTGTCGTCTCTGTCAGGGAAGCGGAATACGGGGAGATCGGGAATTGAGCCATTGCTCATCGAGTATCGTAGCCTTTTTCCGGTGCGCTGGATACGGTCCATTCGTTGAGACTCGACGGGGCCACTTGCTCTTGATGATGTTGGCGGCGCTGGTCGAGGTAGTCGTCGGGGTCGGGAATCTCCGCGGACTGGTTCCCGGCGGCAGCGTCAAACAGGGCGACAAGGTACTTGCGGCACCAGCCGCAACCCGTCCCTGCCCCGAAACATTCGGCCAGTTGCGCCGCTCGCCGCGGCCGCGTCAATCGGATAAAATTCTCGATCTTGCGGCGCGAGACGTGAAAGCAAACGCAAATCTCCTGATCGGGGTCCGCGGAAGGGCGCGACGGATTTTCTAACGAGCCGCTCATAGTCAAATTATCCCGCTGGGCGGCATCCGTGCAATCACTTCTCGACAAACTCGATTCGCTTGAGTCCTGGCTTGACGAGCGCGGCCAGCCGGCATTTCGCGCGCGCCAGATTCGCAGTCAGGTCTTGCGGGGGCGGGCGGCTGATTTTCGGGAAATGACGGACTTGCCCTCCGCGCTGCGCGACGAATTGGCGCAGGCGTTCGCCGTTTTCCCGCTCGAGATCTCAACGCGGCAAGCCTCGGACGACGGGACGGAAAAGTTGCTCGTCCGTTTCGCCGACGGCCAGCAGGTTGAATGCGTGCTCCTCCGCGACGGAGCGCGCCGGACCATTTGCGTGAGCAGCCAGGTTGGTTGCGCAATGGGATGCGTCTTTTGTGCGTCGGGGCTTGACGGAGTGGCGCGCAACTTGACGAGCGGTGAAATCCTCGGACAAATGCTCGTGCTAGCACGACTGTTGCCTTACGACGAACGACTCAGCCACATTGTGATGATGGGAATGGGCGAACCGCTGGCCAACCTCGAGAACGTGCTGGGAGCACTGCATTGGGCCAGCGACGCGCGGGGGCTTGGAATCAGTCCGCGGCGCATCACCATCTCGACTGTCGGGCTGCCGGCGGCCATCGATCGGCTGGGGGCGGCGGACTGTCGTTACAATCTGGCGATTTCGCTCCACGCGCCAGACGACGATTTGCGTAATCGCCTTGTACCGGTCAACGACCGCATCGGCATCGCCGCCTTGCTCGACGCCGCCGACAGGTACTTTGCCGTGTCGGGGCGTCGACTGACGTTTGAATACGTTTTGCTCGCGGGAGTCAACGACGCGCCGGAACACGCCCGCCAACTGGCGAGCCTGCTGGCGGGAAGATGTCAATTGTTAAATGTCATCCCGTACAATCCTGTCGACGGGCTGGGATGGAAGACGCCGACGCGCGACGCGCTTCGTCGTTTTCTCGAGCCGTTAATCTCCGCTGGCGTCAGCGTGAAGGTTCGCCAGCGCAAGGGCAATCGAATCGACGCAGCGTGCGGCCAACTGCGGCGAAACCGCGGCGCAGCGACAGGACCCCCGCCTTCGCGGGGATAACGTGCAACGACTGGGTTCGCGACGACCGCCCAACAAGCTCCAGTTGCCCGGTCATTGACGATGCGCAAGTCAGGAAGAAGCAGGAGGGACGCCGGGGAGGGTTGACTGGCCAGAATTCGCGGGGGGGGTAACAATAGAGTGTAACCCGACAGGAGAGTTGCGTGCCGCCCGCCGAAACGACGAACCCCGAAAAATACGACCTGATCGATCAGGACGTGCGCCTGATGTTGCAGGTTCGCGACGGGAACGCGGCGGCCTTTGAGAAACTCGTTGAGAGGTACCAGGCGAGGCTGATCGGCATCATGGAGCATCTCGTCCCCGGCCAGGGGCAGGCCGAGGACCTGGCGCAGGAGGTCTTCATGCGCGTCTATCGCGCCCGCAAGACCTACCAGCCGACGGCGCGTTTTTCCACGTGGTTTTTTACCATTGCGAACAACGTCGCGAGCAACGCCATTCGCAAGCTCGTCAAGCGTCGCGAGGTCAACCTGCAGGGTTCGCCGAGCGGCGGCTACCTTGCCCGCCCGCTCGACAATCTCGCCAAGGCGGCAAGCGGGTTGATGCCGACCCGCCAGCTTGACCGCGCCGAGGTTTCGGAGATCGTGATGCTCGCCATCCAGGCTCTCGGTGATCGCCAGCGAATGGCCATCCTCCTCTCCAAGTACGAACACATGAGTTACGAGGAAGTCGCCGCGACGATGGACCTCTCGGTGCAGGCCGTGAAGAGTCTCCTCTCGCGCGCCCGCGCCAACCTTCGTGATATCCTGATGCCGTACATGAAACTCGGCGCGCTGCCTGATGGCAATTCGAATGGTGAATCCGAAATGCAGCCTTCCCGACCGGTGACTTGATGAATTCGCCCGAACACGAAAATACGACGCGAACTTCCTCTCCCGGCTCCGAATCCACGGCGGACAAGTTCGACGAGGGTGCTCCGGCCTCGCCGCTGGACCAGTTGCTGATTTGTTACCTCGACGGGGAACTTGACGAAAAGGCCGTCGCGGAACTTGAGTCGCGCCTGACGACTGACGCCGACCTCCGCAACCGGTTGCACCAATTCCAGCGGACGTGGGACATGCTCGACGAGGTGACGACGACCAAACCGGAAGCGGAATTCGTCCAGAGCACCATTGAAATGGTCGTTTCCTCGGCGCGGAAACGACGCGCGAAATGGCACAGGTGGCCGCTGAGGATCGCCGTCGCCTTGATTGCGTTCGCGATCCCGGCGATCGTTGCGTGGCAGTCCGCGCGTTGGTTCCAGTTCCAGCCGTGGCGGCAATTCGTCGCCGAACTTCAGTTTTGGGAAAACGTTGACATGTACGATCAGGTCGAGAGCATTGAGTTTCTTGAGCGACTGAACACCGAAGGCCTGTTCGCGGAGGAATTGACGGATGAGCACTAGTCGGCCAGCTCGTTTTGCACTTTGGACGATCGTTGCGGTGCTTGCCGTGCCGGGAGCCGGTGCCGGACGGTCTTTCCAGGACGACTCGCCCGATTCACTATTTGTCGAATCGATGGTCGGCAAGTCGTCCATGTCGAATTCCCGGCGTATCGCCGAAATGTCGGGAAATGAGCTGGCGGAACTTCTCAATCGGCAGCGCCGCTTTGAGGACATGCCCTTTCAAAAGCAGGAGCGATTGCGCGAGATGCACGGGCAATGGCTTGCCCATCCGCGACGGGACGAATTGCAGGCAACGATGAAACGCTATTATGAATGGCTCAAGTCGCTGAATGCCGAGGAACGGGCGGACATCAAGTCGCTGTCGGGCGACGAACGCCTGGCGCGCGTCCGGGAAATTCGCCAGCAACAGGCAGAGGAGATTTTTGGCATCGCCGGCGAAACAAGGCTGCCGAAGAAGGATGTTTCCATCCTCTTTGACTGGACGCGAGAACTTCTCACCAACCGGCGCGATGCAATTATTGAACTGTACCGTCAGCGCGGCGGGCGCGGCGACGAGCGCCGAGGGCGAGGGCTGGAACAGACCAATCAAACCAGCCTGTTGTTTTTCGCGCTGAACCGAGTCGACCCGGACAGCGTCGCCGGGCTGATCACGCCCAACGATATCGCGCAACTGCGGCAACGACTCTCGCCGGAAGCCGTCGCGATCATTGACGACCAGCAGGGCGAATCCGACCGGCAAAAGCTCGTTTACCGATGGGTCATGTCGGCCACGAGCGCCCAGTTGAATCCGTCGATCCCGGACCGCGAGCTGATGGATTTCTACGACACCAAAATGACGACCGAACAGCGGAAGCACGTTGATGCCATGACGGCGGAAAATCGACGCTGGATGATCGCTCGCTTTTACCGGCTTGCGAGCCGTGACGACGGGCGCGGTCCGTTTCCTTTCGGTCCAGGGCCTCGCTCCTCCCGCGACGACAAGGAGGGTCCGGACCGCGGCCGGTCCGACTCCAACCGGTGACAAACGTAGCGGAACTCGCGGAGAGTTTCGTCTTGGGCAGCGCTTAAACGCCCTCGCGTCGCAAGCCTTGTCGGCTCCGCAACGAACCCATGATGAGATCGTTTCGAGGACATTTCCCCTGTTGGCCGCGCGTCATCCCCTGTTGGCCGCGCTCATCCCCTGTTGGCCGCGCGTCATCCCCTGTTGGCCGCGCGTCATCCCCTGTTGGCCGCGCGTCATCCCCTGTTGGCCGCGCGTCATCCCCGCGAAGGCGGGGATCGAGTGCCGGAGCGTTCATTGGGCCGCGAATCGGGAATGACCGATGGTGGCCGATTGCGCGGCTTTTGCGCTTGTTCGGTAATCCGGAACCTCGCATGGTAACCGATCGTCTATAATCCATTGAATGGCCTGATCTTTCTTCGCCCGAGTTGTTTTCGATGTCACAAACCACTACGGCCCCCGCACAACTCTCGAACCGTGCCCGCCAACTGGACCAGTACTTGCTGGACCAGATGAACAAGACCCGCGCGCAGGTCCGGCTGATTGATCTCTTCACGGCAATCATGACATTGCTCGCCTGTTTGACGGGTGCCTTGTTCCTCGTCGCGCTGATCGACGGTTGGCTGATCGAGTTGTCGTCGTGGATGCGGTGGACGGTGCTCATTGCGTTGCTTGCCGGAGGACTTGTTCATACGTTGCTGGTGATCGTTCCGCTGGTGATCCGTCGTATCAATCCGGTCTACGCCGCGAAGGTCGTCGAGTCCGCGCGCCCGGAAATCAAGAATGGCCTGATTAACTACCTGCTCCTTCGCGGTCAGGGCCAGGCGGCACCGCAACGGGTTGTGGAACTGGTAGGGACGCGCGCGGCAAACGACATTTCAGGTATCGAGGTCGCCAACACGGTCGACAAGTCGCGGACCATTCGAATCGCGTTGCTGTTGACGCTGGTCGTCGCGGGACTGGGATTGTACAAGGTCTTCTCCCCCAAGGACCCCTTTCAGACATTTGTGCGAATCCTCGCGCCCGCCGCCGATGTCGCGCGGCCGGCCCGCGTCGTCATCAGCAACGTGCGCCCCGGCGACACGACCGCATGGTTCGGACAGCCGCTGCAAATTTCCGCCAATATTGACGGCCAGTTCGATCACGAATCGGTGGAAGTCGTCTGGTCAACTGTTGACGGCCAAATCGTTGACAAGCGTGTTGCGATGTCGCGATCCGCGGACCTGCGAACCTTTACCGCGAACCTGGGAACGGACGAGCGCGGTGTCGGACATTCGCTGACGTATCGCATCGTCGCCGGAGATGGCCGGTCATCCGAATACCGGGTTGATCTGAAATCAACACCGATGCTCTCGGTCGACACGATCACCTATCGCCCTCCCTCGTACACCGGCTTGCCCGAACGGCGCGAGACGGGAACGAGCGAAATTCGGGACCTTGAGGGAACGACCGTTCACATCGAAGCCGTCTCGAATACACCACTCGAATCGGCCGAACTCGAATTGCTCAGCCGTCGCGGTGACGGCCAGTTCGCTTCCGAAGCGACCGTCGCGATGGAGAAAATCGACGAGTTTCACGCGCAATGCAAGTTCCGGTTACAGCTCGGACCGAATCGCCAGGACCCCCGATTCACCCATTACCGCCTGAACATGGTGACCGCGGATCACCAGCGAAGCATCCCACCCAATACGTCGACGATTCGTGTCATTCCGGACCTCGCCCCGGTGATCCAGGTCCTTCGGCCCGACGTCCAGGAACTTGACGTTCCGGTCAATTCGCGAATCCAGTTTGATCTTCGCGCTCACGACTCCGATTTTGAACTTTCAAAACTCGAGGTCGTCGTCGATACGAACGGCATCAAACCATTGCGACAAACGCTCGAGTTTCCTCCCGAAGCGGACCTCGCGGGAGTGATCAGCACGCGGTTCGAGTTCTGGCCGAAAAAGTTGCGGCTGCGCGCGGGGGAAACGGTCCTCGTTGCCTTCGCCGCATATGACAACCGCCACGCCGCGTTGTCCGACCGACCCGATCCAAACGTCACTCTGACACCGAATTTCGTCGTGCGAATTACGGAACCAGCCGCCAATCCACCCGCTGAAAACAATTCAGGACAAGCCCAAACGCCTGACGAGCAACAACCGGGCGACGACGCAAAAGACGGGGACGACCCAACCGGACAACCCGAATCCGGTGATCAACAGGAAAAGGGCGCAGACGACGAAAGCGAATCGCCGGACGAGCAAGGCAATTCGGGCGAACCGAAAAATTCGGGCGAACAGAAAGATTCGAATGCCGATGAATCCTCGTCTCCGAATCCATCGGAACAGGAAAATAGCAACGCGCCCGGCGACCAACAGTCCACGGGCGAGGAAGGATCGGCCACTGACGCGGCAGAAACTCCGTCGAGCGAGCCGTCCGAACAATCATCGGGCGAACAAGGCACCGGCGACGAATCAGAATCCGGTGAGGGAGAGACATCCGATCAACGCGATGCCGCGACCGGCGACGCCAATCAGCCGGGCGACAGTACGTCCGGGTCAGGAAACCGTTCGGCCGAGTCGGGAGATTCCCAGGCAAGCGGGGGCGAGAGCGGCGGGCAACCATCGGGGACTGAGGGGATTGAGGGATCAGGCAATTCAGGGTCTTCGCCATCCGAAGAATCAACTGGAGACAATCCGGCCGACCAGGGGGAATCGATCGGCGACAACCCGCATGATGGTCAAATCATCGAGGCGATCAACAATTTCCAGCAGCAGCAACCGGAACAGGGGGACAGTCCATCCGGCGATTCGCCGCAACCGTCTGACGCGCAATCCGCAACGAATCCGTCAAGCGGCGATTCCGGAGAGAATTCGGGAGCCGATTCCAAATCGGGTCAACCCGATCAGGAGGGGACTGGTGACGAGAGCACGGGTAATTCCGGCCAGCCATCCGACGACGGCAAGTCCTCAACTGGAAACGAAGCGAGTCAGCAAATGGGTGCCGGAGACCAACCACCGCAAGGGAGTGATGCCGAACCCTCCGGCCAACCAGGCCAGGACACGGACATGAAGGGCCAGCCAGGCGGCGACAATACGGGCAAGGCCAGTTCAGGCGAGAAGGGTGCCAGCGACGCGAGCGAAAGTTCGGGAGGTAATTCAGGAGAATCCGAACCAGGCAGTTCGTCCTCCGGGGAACAGTCAGGCGGTGGAAATTCCGGCGACAAGGAGTCGGAAAATCAGCCTTCAGAAAATAAACGAGGCGGTGGCGATGG
Organism: Pirellulaceae bacterium; assembly: GCA_041747075.1. Classification (GTDB taxonomy): domain Bacteria; phylum Planctomycetota; class Planctomycetia; order Pirellulales; family Pirellulaceae; genus CAJQPP01. The sequence goes on along the minus strand of JBGTFW010000068.1, from coordinate 6,372 downwards.
CTCGACCGAACAAGAACAACCATCCTCCAACAGCCAATCGGGAGGCGGCGGCGAGGAGGACAAGCCAAAACCCGCAACGGGTGGCGAAGAAGGAGGTGGCGGCCAAGAGGGTGAATCGCCCGGCGGTGCCGACGGCGGTGATGCGTCGTCTGACGGTAACGCCAAATCGCCCGGCGGCCAGCAATCCGGGACCGCCGAAAGCGAGGGAGGCAACTCGACTTCCGGCGACCCGAAACGCAACGATGGTTCGCGAACCGGCGAGCCGTCTTCCCAAAATCAACCTGGCGGGGAAGGGCAGGGGAGTGAAAAATCCGGCGGTGAATCGTCCAATACGGGTCAACCAGGCGATTCAAAAACGGGTAACGATCCGGGTCAAGGCAACTCGTCGGCGGAATCGGGCGCGGGTAACGGTGAAACAACCAGCGGGGAAAAGGGGAACTCGGAGGGGGGTGGCGGCAATTCATCGGAAAACCGTCATAGCGCTTCGGGCAGTCCCCAGGGAACTCCCGGCGCGGGCAGCACCGGAGGATCCAGCGGACAGGAAGGCGCTGGGAATCGTGGCGACAACAAGGACGATCCGGGTTCAACGTCTTCCGGTGCCGGGTCCACCGCCGATGCCGCGAACCTGGAGTACACCAGAAAGGCAACCGATCTGGCGCTTGACTATCTCGCTCAACAGGAAACCAACCCCGATCCGGAACTGCTCAAGCGACTCAACTGGTCCGAGGAGGAATTGCGTGAATTCCTCCGTCGCTGGCGCGAGCTCCAGCAGGCGGCGGACTCCGGCGACGAGGCGGCCCGCGCGGAATATGAACGCAAGCTCGAAAGCCTCGGCATTTCACCCCGCGACGCGGCGGTTGAACAATCGCGCGTCCGCGACGACAATGGCGGCGGCTACACCGAGGAAGGCCGCGTGATCAACGCACCACCCGGCTATCGCGAATGGCAAAAACGCCGCGCCCGCCGTGGCGACGCCCCGCGCCGCTGACGAGGATCGGCCCTTTGAGCGCAAGCTCATGGTTGCTCGGCTGAAAGCCGGGCGCTGGTGCGTCTCGGCTGTTGGGAACACCCCGAATGTTTAGTTGGAAACCAGGACCGGAAGACAACATGGTTTCGCAATCTCCTGCTCCTGAATCCCCTCCGGCGGTCAACGGCGTGCCGATGATCGAGGCGGAACACCTGTCCCGCTTTTACGGCATTTTCGCGGCGACGCGCGACGTCTCGTTCACGGTCAACCGGGGGGAGGTCGTCGCGTTTCTTGGCCCCAACGGCGCGGGCAAGAGCACGACGATGAAGATGCTCACCGGCTACCTGGCTCCCTCCGAAGGAGTCGCCCGCATCGCCGGACACAACATGGCGAGCGATCGACTCGAAGGCTCGCACCATCTCGGTTACTTGCCGGAAACCGGACCGCTGTACCCGGACATGACCCCCTGGAGTCTTCTCGATTTCTTTGGCGAGGCGCGGGGGATGGGGAAGAAGCTGAAAAAGGAGCGCATTGCCTTCGCGGTCGAAATGTGCAGCCTGCAAAGCGTCATCTACAAACCGATCAACAAGCTTTCCAAGGGGTTCCGCCAGCGCGTCGGGATGGCCCAGGCACTGCTCCACGAACCCGAAGTCCTCATCCTCGACGAGCCGACGAGCGGGCTGGACCCCAACCAGATTCGCGGCGTTCGCGAAACGATGCGCCGGCTTGGCGAAACGAAGACGATTTTGCTGTCGACGCACATCCTCCAGGAAGTGATCGCGATGGCCAGCCGCGTGATCCTCATCAACGAGGGACGGCTCGTCTACGACGGCCCGCTGAGTGAGATGGACCCGCACGGTCGCGGCCTCGATCAGGTCTTTTCGGAACTGACCGGCCATGCCGACGATCACGAATCGCCCGACAATGATCGCGACGACGAGAGCGCCCGAATCAGCGGTGACGGCACCGTCACCGACATTCGAAAGGATGAAACGACGCGAATCAGCAAGAACGAATCTGAAAACGAATAGCATCGTCGTGTCATGTGTGAGCGCCTCGACTCCGATCCTTGAAACAAACCCCACCGAACTGCCGGAGGTGGTCGAGTTGCGCGCGGCGAGCGCCGATCTGCGCGCCGATGTCCAGGCCGCCGACCGGATTCTTCCTTTCTACGAACAGGCCGCCAGTCTCGTCGAGCGGGCCATTGGCATGACGCTCGGATTCCGCCTCTTTCCCGTGCAACGCGCGGGGGGGCGGATCATCGCCGCCGGTGGCATCGCCGAAATGCAAACGGGCGAGGGAAAAACCCTCACCGCCACGGTCCCCCTCTATCTGCACGCACTCACCGGAAAAGGCGCGCATCTGGCGACCGCCAATGACTACCTGGCGAGACGCGACGCCGAATGGATGGGACCCGTCTATCGGGCGCTCGGGCTGAGTGTTGGCGTGATCGTACACGGCCTGACCGATTCGCAGCGCCGCGAAGCCTACTTTTGCGATGTCACGTACGGGACGTGTCGCGAATTCGGGTTTGACTTTCTCCGCGACCGGCTTCGCAGGCGGCAGGTCCGCGAGAACCAGCAGCTTTACGGCGACCGCGGCCCGGCTTCGCTCGATCAAATTGCCGTCCAGCGGCTGCCCAACTTCATTCTGGTTGACGAGGCCGACAGCCTGCTCATCGACGACGCGCGGACGCCGCTGGTCATCAGCGCCGCGCCCAGCCAGGCCCAGCGTCGCGAAGTCGAGTTGTATCAATGGTGCGCTCGCATCGTCGGCGACTTCGAGGACGACCTGGACTACCGTTACGACCGGGAAAAGCGCAAGGTCGAGTTGACTCATGCCGGGATGGCCCGCCTTCGCCAGACCGACAAGCCGGCGGCACTCGAAGGGCTTGGGCTGGTCGATTTCTACGACTTCATGGAACGCGCAATCAAGGTCGAACGCGACTTTCATCTCGATCAGCACTACGTCGTTCGAGACGGCAAGATCGTCATCGTCGATGAATCGACGGGCCGCATTGCCGAGGGACGCCGCTGGAGTCGCGGCATTCACCAGTCCATCGAGGCAAAGGAAAAACTCGAAATCGAAGTCCAGACCAGCAACGCCGCGCAGATCACCGTCCAGCAACTGGTCAACCGCTACCCGGTCGTCGCCGGAATGACCGGTACGGCGATCGAATGCCGGCGGGAATTTCATCGCGTCTACAAGTCGCGGACCAACCGCATTGAAACCAATCGGCCTTTGCAGCGCAATCCGTTGCCGACGCGGTTCTTTCATACGAGAGACGAAAAATGGGCCGCGGTCGTCGACGAGATTCGCGAGGTTTCCTCATCCGGACGGCCGGTTCTCGTCGGAACGCGAACGATCGAGAATTCGGAACTGCTTTCGCGGCTGCTGACCGAGGCGCGCATCGGGCATGTCGTCCTCAACGCGCGGCAAATCGAGCACGAAGCGGCCATCGTCGCCCAGGCGGGACAGCCCGGTCGCGTCACGGTGGCAACCAACATGGCGGGGCGCGGGACCGATATCAAGCTGGGCGAGGGGATTGTCGAACTGGGCGGGCTGCACGTGATCTGCGCGGAGCTACATGATTCGGCGCGGATTGACCGCCAGTTGTTCGGACGCTGCGGACGCCAGGGCGATCCCGGCACGACCCGCCTCTACGTTTCCGCCGAGGACCCGCTACTGGAGCTTGCGTACGGTCGCCGCCGCGCCGCGCGAATGCGAAACCTTTATCGGCTGAGAAGTCCGCAGTGGTGGATCCGCACTTTTCGCCGCGCGCAACAGCGGATCGAGAACGAGCACTTTCGCCAGCGCCAGATCATGATGCACTCGCAAAAAGAGAGTTTCAAGGTCTTGCGCGAATCGGGCCGCGACCCCTACCTCGACACGGTGGAATAGGTTCATCGAAAACCGACGAAACCGTGCAACCATTCGTTCAATTTCGCGAAAACGGGTCGGACCAGGGGTTTTGGCTCATATCGTGTCAGCGCAGTCTCACTTCCCGATGGGTTGCGATTGCACTCTTCGCGTTTTTTGCAATTGTCAACTCGTTGAAATTCACACTTGGCTACGAGCATTGTGAAGGGTGATCCAGGCGGAGTGATCGTTGGGGCGTCAGCCTTCCGGGTTGTCCAGCAACTCGATCAAGCGTTGGGCCAGCGTGTCGGGAAATCGGGCGGGCCACATGGTATCTATCAAACCGACCCCGATTAGATCCTGCAAATGGACCCGATCCTTGAGCCGCCACGAATTGAGTTTCATCTCGACCAGCGGTTCCAGGCCGAGCACCAATAGCTCCTTTTCCCGCAACGCGTCGTCGACGTCGGGTGCCGGGGAAACGTAATCCGGTTTGACTTTCTCGTTCGCCATTAGCAGGTGAACGGCGTCGCGGACCTTTGCCCGCGGTCCATCGAGAAAGAACTCGACTCCCATGGTCGTGCCGTGAACAAAACCGGCCTCTTCGAGGGCGGTTTTCACTCGCGGAAAATCGGCGCGGCGAATCAGGATATCAACATCCGCCGTGTTGCGGGCCGCTGCTTCGTCGACGCGCGATACCCAGGCGGCGACGGCATTGCCCCCAACGACGGCATAAGGAATCCCTGCCCCGTCGAGCGCGGCCGCCGCCCGTCGCAGCCGTTCGCGAACCTTCTCCACGGCGCGCACCATGCGGTCAAGTGAAAAGGGATGGAGTTTTACTTCGGTCATGGCTGGATTATATCACAGTTGTCCGTCGCGGCACCTGAATTGGTTGTTGCTGGAATCGAAAACGTCAGGTAACGCGCTGGCTAATGACTCAGCCACCACGAACCAGATAATCGGGTTGGAACGATCATTTCGCCGTTGCCTGACGGATACCGGGAGATGAGTCCCTCGAACGAGCGGCTGCGAGTGCCTTCGGTTTGTCGAATCAGGGGCAACGGGCTAGAATCGGGATACGCCGATTTTTGCCTATCCGGACGAAGACTGCCACGGACGAAGATTGCCATGATCGAAAAGTCAACCGCCGAATCCGACCAGGCGCAGGTCGACGCCGTCAAGCAGCAAATCCGCCAGATTCTCGGCGAACTTCGCGCGCTCGCCAAGACGGAGATAGGCGACGACGACTTTCTCAACCGCCTCGGCACGCGGACGCTTCAGACGACCAGCGCGGCGGGCGTGACGATCTGGCAAATCGATGATCAACAGGAGGTCACCGCCGTTCATGAAAGCGGCACGACCGCCAGTCGCTCGAATCTCAGCGAACCCCAACAGGCCATGCACGAACGACTGGTCCTTGCCGTGACGAGCGGCGGGCGTCCAATGCTCGTCGAGCCGGACGCGCGCGACGCCAACAGCGGCGAAGTCATCAATCCGATGGCATTCCTCCTGTTGCTCAAGCCGTTGCAAGACCCCGCCCTTCAAAACCGCTTCGTCATCGAGTTGTTTCAGCGGCCCGATATCGCTCCGGCGGCGCGGACCGGATACATGCGCTATCTGGAGGAAATTGGCGAGATATTCGCGGCGTGGAAGGCGCGCCACCAGTTGCGTTTCCAATCGACGCGGCACGGCAGGCAGCAGAAGACGATGGAGTTCATTCGCGACATCCACGCCTCGCTCGAACCGCGCGAGGTGGCGTACGCCGCCGCCAACGACGGGCGCGTGCTGGCCGGGTGTGACCGGTTGACGGTCCTCTCGTACGACGGACGCCGCGCCAAGGTTCTCGGAGTCAGCGGGCAAGACGACTTTGACAACCGGTCAAATGTCATTCGCAAGCTGCAGGCGCTGGCCAGTTCGATTTGCCGCACCGGCCAATCGCTGTGGATCGGCGGAATCCGCGAGGAGGACTTGCCCCGCTCAATCCGCACCCAGGTCGATGACTATCTGAACGAGTCGCATTCGCGGACGCTCGGAGTCATTCCGCTGTTTAACAAACCCGAGGAGTCCGGGCAGGACCAGCCGGACGGGGCCGTCAAGCCGCGATCGAGCGTCGGTGCGATGATCTTTGAGTGGTTTGGCCAGGACGTGCCGCGACACAGCGCCGGAACGGACATCGAAGTCCTCACGGATCACGTCGGTCGGGCGCTCTCCAACGCACGGGCCTACCACGCCATTTTTCTGCTTCCCCTTTGGAAACTGATCGGCAAGTGGAAATGGCTGGTCCAGGCGAGAACGCTCCCCAAGACGATTGGTGTTTTGGCGGCGGTCATTGCGCTCGTGCTGTTCTTCTGTTTTTTCCCCTGGCCGCTCGATATGCGCGTCGAAGGGACCCTCCAGCCGGTCGATCAGCAAAATGTTTACGCGAATGTTCAGGGTGTCGTTTCGCAAGTCCTCGTCGCCCATAACGAGCCGGTCAAGGCCGGCCAGGTGTTGCTGGAGATATACGACCGCGATCTGGACTACGAAATCACCTCGGCGCGCGGACA
>JBGTFW010000067.1:0-7116 GCA_041747075.1 Pirellulaceae bacterium | reverse complement strand
AACGACGTGCCACACTCGTCGATTGACTTGCTCGTTGTCGATTGCCATTACGACATCGCCGAAGCGATCGCGGCGGCGGAAGCGATTGCCGGGGGAGTTGCCGTGCTTGCGCTGCTCGGCTTTCCGCGCGAGGAGGATCGGGTCGTTCTCGCCGGTCGTTGTCCCCAATCAACGATTCTGGCCAAACCCTTCTCCAATGCGGATTTCGTAGACGTTGCGGCGTCGCTGATTGCGAGATCGCGGCCGGCGCCACGGTTGCGTCTGGCGACAGGAACCTGGCTCAACAGTACCTTGCGGCAATACAAGTCCGAAGCGCCAGCGACTGAACAACTTGGCTAGTTGGACAGCGCCATGTTCGACGTAGCCACGCTTGCCAAAGCGTGGAAGTTCATTCGCGAAACCGGAATTCCCGCCGTTTGGCAACGGCAGCTACAAACACCGCGATTTACGGAACGGCAATCTGGCACTGTCCGTCTAGGCCGCGCCGCTGACGAGGTTTTCAAGCTGGTGGTCGAATTGCCCCCGCGTGAGGATGACACCAACCCCGGTGCTTCGCGCATTGTCCAGCAGGTCCGTGCGCACGTGCTGGGCGTAGGCAACGATTGATGCCGGGTTGACTTGCCGACCGATTTCCGTGAGCGTGTCGGCGATCGAGAGGTCGGGCAACTGGAGATCGACAAATACGTGCAGGTCCTTGTCCGTTGAACCTCCAGGTTCGCGGCCGGTGATCCATTCGAGAAGTGACTTCGCCGAAGAAAGGGACTTGAAAGAAATGCCTGCCACGCGCGACGCGGCCGAAACACGTGCGACGAGCATCAGGTCCTGGCTTAAATGCAGAATCATCAAACGGCCCCCTTGCCGCGTCGTTCCGGATGAAAGTGGATCACGTCGGCCATCGGCAAAACAAAGACCTTGCCGTCGCCGTCGCTGCCGTGGTGACCGGTCCGCGCCACATTGATAATCGTTGCCACAGTCGTATCGAGGAAGTCATCATTGACGGCGATTTCGAGCATCACCTTGCGAAGCACGTCGGATTGCGTCTCCATGCCGCGGAAAATGGGAGTCTTGTCCTCCCGTTTGGCGAATTCCTGGGCGTCGCATATCGTATAACGGGTCACGCCGACGCGCGCGAGGGCCTCGGTCAGCGCTCCCAGCCGCGTGGGCTGTATGACGGCAAGTATAATTTTCATGGTGGCAAGTGGAACGTGACCGAAATCGCCGCGTTGCTGCATTCGTTGTACTCGCCCCACTGGGCGGGGGCCACCCCGTCGATTAAGGCATTGGGAAGCGCCGGTGGCTTCAGCGGTGCGCGGTTTTGGCGGATCACCTGCCGCGAGCGGGTGTACTGTCTGAGGCAATGGCCGGTTGCCGACCAGACGCGCGGCGACCATCTGGCGTGGTCGCACGCGGTATTGCGTCAGGCGCGCTCGGCGGGCTGTGACTTCGTACCGGTTCCCCTGCGCGCCGCCGATGGCAATTCACGGGTCTCGCGCGATGGGCACTGGTGGCAACTCGAACCGTGGATGCCGGGTCGCGCCGACTTTGAGGCGGCGCCTGGAATGAAACGGCTGGAGTCGGCGATGACGGCACTTGCCCGATTCCACAACGCGACGTCGCAGGCGAACTGCGCGAGGGAAGTGCCGCGCGCTCTGGTCGACCGCATTTCGCGGATCGACGCCTGGTTCGATAACGGGCGTCCGACCATGAAATTCCAGACGGTTCGTGCGGCTTCTCGAAACGATCCGCAATTCGGAACGGTTTCAAAACGAATTTGCGGGTTGTCGCCTTTCGTTGCCCCGAAGGTGCGGCGAGAGTTGGTCGGGTTGGCGCAGGCGACTTTTCCGGTTCATCCGGTCATTGGGGATGTGTGGCACGATCACTTGTTGTTTGAAGGCGATCAGCTCACGGGGATCGTCGATTTCGGTGCGATGAAAATCGACCATCCCGCCCTTGATATTGCACGGTTGCTGGGAAGTCTCGGCGTTGATGATGGAGCCTTTTGGTCTCGCGGGGTCGCGTTTTACCGGCAAATCCGCGACTTTTCCCAACACGAACGAAAATTGGCTGATGGATACGATCGCTCGTCGACGCTTGTCTCGGGACTCAACTGGCTGGAATGGGTTTGTGTCGAAGGCCGCGAGCCAGGTCCGCGCGACGTCGTACTTGCGAGGATCGAGCGGATCGCCGAACGGCTGGAACACCTCGCCGGACCTGATAGCAGGTCTTCGCAAGGTCGTTTCGACTGGCGTTGAGGCGCGCGGGTCAAAGCTGGTATCGTCGCGCGATTTTTTTTGATGGAGCTGGAACCGAACACCGGGAGCTGTCGAATGTTGAGAAACTCATGGACGAGGAAAGCAGAAAGTGTCGCGTGCATGGCATTGACGGTGGCGATGAATTTCGGTGCGATCGTTTCGTTTGCCAGCGCGCAGGAAGTGGACGCGAAGGAGCCGACCGTCTCGTGCGCCTATCAACTTGAGAGAGGAACGGGGCTTGGCTGGCTGATCGTATCGGTTGACATTCCCGAAGGAAGCCATATTTATTCGCTGACGCAAAAGGGTTCGTTGCCACCGAGTAAAATAACGGTTGGCGAATCGAAGAACTTTCACCTGCTTGAGACGTTTCACGCCGACCGCCAGCCGCTCGTTGTCGAGCACGATCCGGTATTCGACCATCGGATCGAAACACACGAAACGGGCGAGGTCCACTTTCTCGCTCCATTCAAGCTCGAAGCAACCGCAATCCCGGAAAAACTCGTGGTAGACCTTGCGTTTGATGGTTTGTGCTGTTCAGGAAACTCGTGCAAACCGTTGTCGGTGGCCCCGGTAGCGGTTACCTTTGGCGGATACTACGACGCGCCAGACACGGGTCTCCATCCGGCGGGGTCGGAGCGTGCCCGTACGCATCGAGAGCAATAACTAAACCAGCCACCATCGTTTATGAAGTTTGCCAGTTCCATTTCCGGTTTTTGGGTCGCGGTGCTGCTCGCCCTTTTCGCGACGGCACGCGTCAACGCGCAAGAGAAAAAGGGATTTCTCCTTCAGGACCTCAACCCGCAATCGCCTGCTCAGCCTGGAGACCCGGTAACATTCAGCGCGGATTTTCTGCTCAACGACGACGAACGAACGGGTCTCCTTCGCGTGACCGCGAAAGTCGAACCGGGGTGGCACATCTTCTCCGTGACGCAGCCCCCCGAAGGTCCGATTCGCACCGAAATCTGGCTCGAGGATGGGTACACGGATGTCAAGGTCGCGGGGGATTTCCAGCCGGATTCCGATCCGCACAAGGTTGAATACGAATACTTTGACGTCCCGTCGGAAGAACACCAGGGGACCGTCGTCTGGTCCGCGCCGGTTGAATTCAGTGAAGGCGTCGATGTTCGTGAACTGGAAATCCCCGTCAGGGTGAAGGCGCAGGTTTGCGAGAACGAAGGCGGCGTTTGCCTTCAGTTTGATCCGTCGTTCACGGCGCGAGCGGCCGTCGCGGACACGTCGTTTTCGCTGAAAATACGCCCGGAGGAGGGACACGCGACGATTGCCGGTTGGGTCGACAAGACGCACGCCCAACCTGGCGAGCGGATTGAATTGACAATTCAGGTGACTCCCGACGAGGGTTGGTGGATACCGCGGTATGAGGAAGAGGCTTCTCCCTTTCTGAATCCGACACTGGTTGTGTTTACGCGGCGGAACGAGGCGCGCGTGCTCAAGCCGACCGATTCGAGCGCGTCGGTGACCGTCAAGCGCGGAACCGTTGACTGGCGGGTCCACAAGTACGGGGCGGAATGGACGTTTCCCGTCGTGCTTCCCGGCAACCTGGAGAACCAGCCCTGGTCATTTACGGGCTGGATCGGATACCAGCCATTGTCGAGCGATCCCGACGTCGCGGACTCGCCTCCGCGCGCCGTCCAATTCAGTTTTGTGGTCGACGTGGGTAAATCGACGGTAACGGCCCGCAATCCGCTCGCCTTCATGATTCCCGACGGGGCGGACTATGGCAAAGTGGCGACGCTGGTCCAGAAAGAGTTCGAACGATCGCGAAAAAACGCCGGTGAGTTGGCGGGTTACCCGGTGGCAGCCGTTCTCGGATTCGCGTTTCTTGCGGGACTGATTCTCAACATTATGCCGTGCGTGTTGCCGGTAATCGGGATCAAGGTGCTCTCGCTGGTCCAGCAGGCGGGCGAGAATCCGCGCCGCGCACTGATGCTGAATCTGGTGTTTTCAGCGGGGATCATTTCGATTTTTCTCCTTCTCGCCGCGTTCTCGACTTTCCCGCAATTGCTCGGCAAGACGATTGGCTGGGGCGGACTGTTCGAAAGTCAGGCGTTTGTCATCGCGATGGTGACGATTGTATTCGCTTTTGCACTGTCGTTTCTGGGCGTGTGGGAAATTCCGATTCCCGGTTTCGTCGCGGCGGCCGGTGCTGGCAAGTCGGCTCAAAAGGAGGGAATGACGGGCGCGTTTCTCAAGGGCGTACTGACGACGCTCCTCGCGACGCCGTGCAGCGGTCCGCTATTGATCCCCGTTGTCACGTGGGGAACGGCCCAGCCTCCGACGCTGACGTTCATGACGTTCTTCGCGATGGGAGTCGGCATGGCCTTTCCATTTATCCTGATCGGATTCCAGCCTCGGCTGGTGGCGTGGCTGCCCAGGCCCGGCGCCTGGATGGAGACTTTCAAGCAATTGATGGGTTTCGTGCTGATCGGCGCGGCGGTGTTCTTTTTCAACCCCGTGACAGAGCGATACAAGCTGCCGGTTCTCGCCTTTCTCGTTTTTGTCGGCATGGGATGCTGGATGGCGGGGCGCATTTCATTCATCGATCCGTTTACAGTCCGCGCGCGAAAGTGGGCTGCCGCCGCGGGTGTTGTGCTGGCCGGTGCCTTCGTCGCGTTTTACATGATGGTGCCGCAACATGAACTGAACTGGCAGGATTTCTCGAGAACACTTGTGAACGAGAAAGTCGCCGAGGGGCACGTCGTCTTTGTTGATTTCACGGCTCACTGGTGAGTGACGTGCAAGGCGAACGAGGCAGTTGCCTTGAACATCCGCGGCACAAAACAGTTTTTTGACGAGCATGGCGTCGTTGCACTTAAGGCCGACAAGGACACGATGGCGGGCGTCGACGACTTGCTCAGGGAACTCGGCAACACGGCGACTGCGATCCCCTACTACGCGGTCTTCTCGCCAGGCCTGGAGGAACCGATCCATTTTGGCGGCAACTTCCTGACGGCGACCAAGGTGCGCCAAGTCGTCCAGGAAGCGCTCGACGCAGCGGAGGCATCGAGCGTGAACAAGCAGGGGGTTGCCGCGGCCAATCAGTGACAGCCGAAGAAATTCCAGGCCGTACTCCGGCATCTCATCGGACTGGCCGCATCGCGTCAGGCCTGAATTCGGGAACCTGATCCTGAAGGGCCGGTTCTTCCGGCCTTCTTGAACAGGGCACCTGAACGTCGGCTGCGTTTCTGCGTCACTACGCGATGTCAAATTCCTGATTGTTATCATTCGCTTTGCACTGTTCCGGTTCGGCCGTCCAGCGATAAAAACGATCGGTACCACCATCGTTGTTCCTTATCTCCTCGATAAAAGGCAAAGGGCTTCGATCAAGAATTTTTATCGAAGCAACATTTCGAACGTCCACGCAGGCAATGATCTCAGTCAGTCTTCGATCATGAATTCCGAATTCGATCAAGCCATTGCAGATTTCCTGCCCGTAGCCCATGCCAAAGAACTTCCCAGGAAAACGATAGCCAATCTCCGGGCGGTGCTGATTGGGGACGAAAGCACAGGTGCCTACGAATTCTTGATCGGATTTTCGAACGATTGCCCACACCCAAAAGTCATTTTCGGGTTTTGAATAGCAAGCGATGCACATCGCCAGTTGCCGACGGTTTTCGGCTTCGTCAAGACCTCTGCCGGTCGTGTACTGCATCACTTCGTCATCCGATTGCATCTCATGAAAGGCCTCAAAATCCGATTCCTTCAAATCGCGGACAATTAGCCTTGCTGTTTCGAAAACCATTTTGGAAAATTCCAAGCTGCTAAAATTAACGCATTGGGATTGCGAGCCGGAAAACGTATTGCAATCTTTGCCAAATGTCCTCGCCGACCCGGTTCCAGTTTGCGACAACCTCGATTGCATCCAACATGTTAATCAAGTCGTCGCCATTGAGTTTCGGATTTGCGCAGCGCTTTGGCCGCTCAATCGCCCATGCACCGAAAGCATGGCGGCCGCCGCGACGCTTCCGTCGGACTTGCTCCGGCGGGGCGACAACTTTTGGCTACCCCTCAATCGTCCAATCGCGCTGCTCTCCGTGCGGGCTTGTCCCGGCGGAAGCAACGAATGGCAGCCGAATCGTCGCGGCTTCCGACCGGGATGAACCCGGCGGAGAGCCAAAACACGGTCGACTGGCATTGTAGCTTGTCAATTGGGAACCCGCCGGGATGAACCCGACGGAAATCCGGGGGTCCGATTGTTCTGGCGAAATCGCGCTTTACACACGCCACGCCAAAGCCGAACGATCCGCTGATCAAGTCAGCGGGATTCCGAAGTGGCGGAAGCGGAATTTGTTTAGGGCCAAAACCGAACGATCCGCTGATCAAGTCAGCGGGATTCCCAACAGCATTACAAGGTCGAGTCTTCTTCCTCCGGTTCCACGTCCCCCATCTCCATCTTCGCTCGGCTGACGTTGGCGTAGCTAGCTACTGAGCGCATACGTCTGGTCGTACTGCGTGCAGGTCCAGCCCAGAAGCTGGTTCGGGGTGGCGGCCGCCGGGCCGCTCATTTCAGTCGATTCGAAAAAGTACAATGAAATCGCGAACTCCTGCAACCCATAACCGCTCTTTATAATGAACTGGGGTAAACTCGAAATCAGCCCTTAGCATCAGTGAATCCGTCGCAGTCGTTTCCGTACACATTAACAAACCTTTTGAAATCACACCGTAGCCACCTGTGCCCGTCTGGATCAACATTCCCAGGCGGAAGGTTTAGGCAGCGCGGAAACCACCCACGTAGCGGAACTCGCGGAGAGTTTCGGATTTCGGCAGCGCTTTGGCCGCCCAATCCCCCATGCGCCGAAAGCATGGCGGCCTTCGCGACGCTTCCGTCGGACTTGCTCCGGCGGGG
>JBGTFW010000066.1:0-6843 GCA_041747075.1 Pirellulaceae bacterium | reverse complement strand
ATTGTGGATGGCGTCCGATTCGAGCATCGGCGAGGTCGTCGCGGGATTTGGCAAGGGAATGGAGGCGATGCACGACGACCCCTCGGAATTGCCGGAAAATCGCTGGACGCGCGTCGATTTGCCGGGCATGGTTGCCCGAGTTTTCCGCGCCGCACCAGGTACCGCCGCCTCGCTCGCGCTCATGATTCCACTGCTTGTCGCGCCCGGGTTTGTCCTCTGGCGGAACCGTGCCCGGGTGCCGCGTTACGGAGCGACCGGCGTTTCCGGGATGATCATTGTGTTGTCGATGTTGCTGGCCATTCACCATCATTCCTACGATTGCCTGTTGCTGGTGATCCCGTGGATCGGAGTCACGTTTTTTGGCTCAATCGTGGCGCCGGAGCTTTCACCACGGACGCGCGGTGTCGTCTCGCTGCTTACCGCCGTGCCGGCGGGAAACTATCTGTCAACGCTGACGTTTCAGCAGCGGCTCGACCTTCCCGCCGACGGAGCATTGTGGGTTGCGATCACGCTGCTCAATGGACTGTGCCTGCTCGCCGCGCTGGTGATTCTCCTGTGGCAAGCTTGGAATAACGATCGACGCCGCGAGGAGAACCCGTCTCAATCGACGGCGACTGGAACCGCGGCCACTTGCGGTTCGCACAACGTTCCGGAAAGCGCGTCCTCGGCCACCTGAATCGTCTCGTTGACGTTCAGGTTTCCGCGCGTGATGTAGGATGAATTGACGATATAGAGGCCGGGCACGCTCGTCCGCTGGTCGGGCAAGTTGGCCGAGTAATGTAAAGTAGGAATCGCCATGACGGTGCGGACGCGGGCGACCTGAAACGCTTCCACGTCGTCGCGGGAAAACGCGGGGTACATCCGCTCGAGCGCCGAAAGGAATTCCTCGCGAATTTCATCGTCGGGTTTGTCGTGCATCGGGTGACCCGCCGGCAAGTATTTGGGCAGGTAGACGAGTGAACTCCCTCCGAATTCTTTCGGGTCGACGACATTCGTCATTTCGATGACTGCTGTCATCGGTACCCAGCCGTCCGTGATGTTCGTCACGTACCACGGCGTAAGGCCCTTTCTCAAGAGCAGCGATGCGTTGACAATTCCAAGGTACTGGACAGACTGGAGTTTGTCGCGTTCGGCATCGCCGAGGTCCGGGCAGGTGTTCGCAATGATTGACGACGGCGTGGTCATGATGACGCGATCGAATTCAAGTTCCGGCTGGTTGCTGAACTTGATCCGCAGCGACCCGCCCGGGAGGGACCGTACCTGGTCGATCCGGTGATCGGTCAGAAGTTGAACGCCATCGTCCTCGAGTCGTTCAACGAGTCGGCGGATGATGGTTCGGTATCCGCCACGGACGTAACCGAACATTTCCTTTTTCAGTCCCGTTCGCCGCGCGCGGTACATGCGATTGATGTGAGCCCAGATGAAACTGGCGGCGGTCTGTTCCCACGCATCGCCGAGTTTCGCGCGAAGCAGCGGCAGCCAGATTTTTTCAAAGGTCCCACGCCCCGACCAGCGCCGTAACCAGCGCCCGACTTCGATGGATTCGAGGCGTTTCCAGTTGCGAATTCGGGAAGCGTAAAAAATAGTCCCTCCGAGACGAAGTTTTTCGATCAGGTTGAGCGGCGGAAAGCGGAGAAACTCCCGCGTATCGGACATCGGATAATGATTTCCATCGGTAAAAAACCCCGTCCGCGTTTCGACCCAGTTCAACTGGTCGGTCAGACCAATTTCCTCAAGCAGGTTCCGCAACCGCGCATCGGAAAGGAGAATGACGTGGTAATGCTTGTCCCATACCGTGTTTCCCACTTTCCAAACCGACGCCAGCCCGCCAAATTGCGGCGCGGCCTCGATCAAAGTGACGTCACGTCCCTCGCGCGACATGCGCCATGCAAGCGTCAGGCCAAGCATTCCTCCGCCAACGATGGCCCAACGCGGTTTTGGAGTCGATTTCACAATCATTTCGCGGCCAGCCCTTGTTCGCGCCCGGCGACAACCGGCTTTCGTTCCATTCTTCGTTGCAACAATAAACGACACGTTCGGGTCGCGGTCCGACCCACGGGCATCTTGCTCGGACCAAACTTGTGATCGTAGCGCAACACCATGGGCACTTCGCCAAAAATGACGTCAAGATGCCGAATCTTGAGCAAGACATCGACCATGCACGAGAATCCGGTCTCGCTGATAAACGAATCACCATAGACCTCCATCGCGCGGCGGAGCGTGTCGAGGCGGTACGCGCGATAGCCGCACGTGTAGTCACGAACGCCACGAATCGGCAGGATCAGTCGAAACAGGTGCCGCGCGCACCACGTCATCAGCCGGCGACCCGGCGGCACGCCCAGCACGCGCGATCCAGGCTGGTAGCGCGACGCGATCACGACGTCGTAACCATCATTGATCATTTGCAACAGTCGCGACATCGTGCCCGGCTGCTGCGTGTTGTCGGCATCGAGCGTGATTACCACGTCGCCGGATCGTCCGCAAGTGACGGCTTCAATGAAACCGCTGCGCAACGCTCCCGCGAGGCCCTGGTTTGTCGCGTGGGTGCAGACGCGCAGCGGCATGTGGAACGACGCATTGCTGGCGACTTCGCCGGTCCCGTCGATGCTCGCGTCATCGACGACGATAACTTCATAGTCAAGCGCCGGTGATTCGAACTGACGCCGGATTTTTTCGAGGAGAGCGGCCAGCCCGTTCGCCTCGTTAAACGCCGGCAGGATGATCCAGACCTTGTGCTCCTGAAAGCCTGGCGCAAGAGGCGACGGCTCAAGGTTGGGCTGGACCGGTTCGGCCAGTCGAGCGGTTTCCGAGGTCATGGGAGTCATGATGTGGGCCTCATTTCAGGGAAAGGCGGGTTTCCGGGGTGGGAGTCAACGGACGGGTGGGGCCAGAGTCCCTTAATCGAAGTGCCGTGTTGACAATGTGAACGAACTCGTCGCCGCTCGACTCGACCGTCAGTCCGTCGACGGATCGTCGCGCGGCCTCGCTCATTTCCATAAGCCTTGAGGGGGAAGTGTTCAGTGCCCGGTCGAGCACCGATTCCATTTCACCCGGCTGACGCGGATCAAAGAGCCAACTGTTTTCGCCGTCGCGGCAAAGGACTTCGCTCGCCTGCGCAAGGACGCTCGCGAGAATCGGCGTTCCCGAACCGAGCGCTTCGTTGACGACCAGCCCCCACTCGTCGGCGAGCGTCGGGAACACAACAAGGTCGCACGCGCCATAAGTTTCACGAATGGTCGCGGCGTCGACCGAACCAGGTAAGCGAAACTCCAGATTGGCGGGCCGCTGCATTTTCTCGATGACGGACTCTTCGGGGCCATGACCGGCGAGCGTCAATTGAATCGACCGCTCCGGATTACCGCGGCACCATTCAACCAGCGCCTTGCAAAACGGAACGATGCCCTTCCGCGCCGAGAGACTTCCGCAATGAAACAGCTTCGAGGGAAAATCGCTGAACGAGCGGGGGCCGTCGTAGACCTTTTCCGGATCGTGACAATAGCGAAAGGGCACGATGCGATCGCGCGGATAGCCCTTGCCGAGCAGATAACGAGTGCAGCCCGGACCATTGCTCGTCACCAGATCGACACGATCTCGCAAACGTGATCGCAGCCAGTCGCGAAGTCGCCCGCGTCCCTGCTCGGTGTGGTCCGACATGTTACAGACCGTGACGAGGCGGCAATTCGGATCGCGGGCACGGTAGATGGAACTGAAGAGGGTTCTCAGCCCCATTTCATACGAGAGGATCACGTCGGGTCGTAACGCTCGCAACCTGAGACCCGTGTCCCACGGAATGTGAATGTAGTTGTCTTCCTCGAAACCGCCCGCGTGCCGCCACCGGCGCGTGATCGTCCGGTTTTCTTGAACCTTGATATCGAGGCCTTGCCAATCGGGCGGCCAGTCGCGGTTTGGCTCCATGACCGTTGAAACGAGAATTGACAGCCTGCGCACGCGCCGCTGGAACTCGCGCATCTGTTTCAGGTGATGCGGTCCAAGAAAATTTGTCAGTACCACGACATGGGCGTCAATCTTCCCGCAATTCGATTCCGATTCGTTGCACGTTCGCGGTGCGGGAGGATGGGTCAGTTGCCGAATCATGCGACGACTCCTTCCCGGGCATCAATGTTCTCGTTGGCGCGCCAAAGGACAGCGACAATCAGCAGCACGGTTGGTGCGCCGGGAATAAACGAGAGGATCACATTTTCCGCAAGGCCGTTGACAAAAATGAACACGATGATGAAATCGGCAATTCGATGCGGTCTCGCAAACACATCAAAAACCCGGCCAAGCGTCAAACCGGTCATCCAAATCAGCCCGCTGATCCCCGAGCAAAACAGCACGTTCAGCCACAGGTTGTGCGTGTAGCCGACGTAATCGGCCAGAATCTTTTTGGACGTGGCGGGACCAAAGCCGAGCAACGGCCGCTCGGAGACTTTGCGCAATGCGTAGCTCCAGATTTCGGTCCTCCCGGTCAGCGACGTCAACTCACGCGTATCGCCGGATTTGGAAAGGAGCGAAAGCTGCCGTTCCGACAAAAGTCCCCCGACGTTTTCCTGGGCAGCAAGGACCAACAAGCCGCCCGTGACGACCAATCCGCCGAGCAGCAACGCACGAAGACCGGTGAATTGGAGAATCCTGCCGCGATAGGTTACAGCCAGCGCCACCACGAGCGCGATCGTCGCCGCGCGACTGATCGAGAAAAGCATCGCACCGAGACAAATCGGAACGAGTAGCCAGATCATTCGACTGCGAACAACCCCGGTCTGGTACGTAACGACGGAAAGCCCCGCGCCGAGACCCGCGTACTGAGCCAAAAGGTTCGGATGGGTGATTCCAGCCATCCGCAAGCGAAACTGGCCATCGGCGAGTGGCTCGGCGAAAACGCCCAACGACGGGAGGGCCAGCCATGCCACCCACGATGCGCAAACAAACAATGCGATCCCGATCAACACCGCGCGGAGACAACTCTTCGGCCCAATCGTGACAACGACGGTCACGGTGAACAGAAGGATACACCAAAGCGAAAGCGCCGACGCCGCCGAAATCAGCAGCGTGGGCGAAAAGAGCGCGGCCGCGAACCATGCACTCGCCAGGCCCGTGAGCCAAACGCCCGGCAGCGAGAAGAGCAACATCTGGACGCGCGGGACTGCAAAGAATCCGTACAGCCCCGCAATGCCGCACGCCCCTGTCAGGATGAGTTTGACCAAAACGAACTTGTCGAGTCCCGCGGAATCCTTTTCCGGCGTCAGGTTCGCAAGGTTGGTCAGCGTGATCACCGCCATGAGACAAAACAGCGACCATTCGAAAACCTGATCGTGGGTCAGTGCGAACCGGCGCGTCGTGACTCGCGGAATCGCGTTGGTGCGGACGAGTGAGGGCATTTCAGTCGACCTCCCCGGTTTCCGCGGCGCGACCGGTGTTGAACCAGATCGCGGCGACGATGACGACCATGCTGAACGCCTGACCGACGCACGCTCCGAGAGGAATCGCCGGCAAACCCCATGACGGCCACGCCATCATGACAAAACCCAGCATGACGAGGATGCTGAGAAATCTTGCGCGAACGCCAATCAGCGGCTTGCCGCGGCCCTTGAGGTATCCGTCGGCGGCCTGAAGGAATCCCTTGATCGCCATCACCGGTAACAGCAACATCACCATGGGTATCGACTCGGCGAACTGATCGGAAAAGAAGAACAGAATCAGGTCGTCGACTACCAGCGCGTAGAGCGTCGCGGAAACGATCTGAAACGCCGCGGTCAGAATGAGAATGCGAAAGGCGATTGTTCTCGCGACAGGCGCGCCATCTTTGGCACCGGCGTTGAATGTAAAGACTCCCAGTGCGTTGGGTGCCACAATCAGCATCGAGGCCGCGGGAATGGCGACCAGGTAATGACCCGCTTCCACCAGCGTCGCAAGGGCAAGGACCAGAAAAATGTCCAGCCGCTCGAATAGTTCCGAAACAAGCGTGGAAAGGGCAAAAGGCCGCCCCTCGCGCAACAACTGGCGCGTTCCGGGAATCTCCGCCGGGGGCAAACCGCTATCGAGTCTCCGCGCGCGACGCCAGTCCAGCAAATCCATTCCGCGCAACGTCGGAAGAACGCCCACGAACCGGGAACCGACCCAAATCAGACACATCAGCCACAACCATCCGACCCCAGTGAGCGACGCCAGGTCGACGCTCCACGCCAGTCCGGCAAGCAACGGGAAGGCGAGCGCGAATACCAGCCGGTTAATGTTGTAACGGGCAAACGCCTCGTTCCCCCGATCGACCGATGAAATCGTCAGGTGGATGTGTTCGATCGGAACAAACAAACAGCAAAACAGGGCGTAGGGAATCAGGTACTGCCGCGATGTCGCCACCAGCAAAACGACGACCAGCAGAGCGGAAACGAGCGCGGTCAGGCAACCCGTCAACAAACCGAGCCGCGCGGCCGAGTATTTCAGCCGGATCGGATCGTTCGCGCGACGCGCGGCATATCCGGTAAAGACTTCAATCGCGCCCAGCAGACCGGCAAACAGCAGCAAGTCGCGCGGGAAACACATGCATGTGCCGAATTCACCGCGCCCCTGGGGACCGAGCAGCCGGGCGATCAGTATCCCCTGAACAAGATAAATGGCGAAGACGGCAAGCGTCGTCAAAAAGGTCGCAACCAGGCTGGCCACCTGGGTATCGTGGCGGATGCGAATCCACCCGGCGCGCATCATCCCGCCGGAGACCATCGAGCCTTCTCCATGCCGCGACATCGAAATTTCCTTACCACCGAATGACATCAATTTTCCAAATTGTAATTTTCAGGACGGCAATGCAACGTTGTGGCCAGGTACAACCCCGAAGCGCCAGCGAGT
>JBGTFW010000065.1:0-11622 GCA_041747075.1 Pirellulaceae bacterium | reverse complement strand
ATTCGGATTCCATGACCATCCCGAGTGCCGCGCCGTCGGAGAGCGGACTGCTCGTGGCCGCCGTGACGACGCCGGAGTGGGAAAAAGCCGGTGGCAAGCCCGCCATTTTCTCAAGGTCCACCGGGACCCGGATGAATTCGTCGCGTTCGGTCCGGAAGGGATGAACTTGCGCGAGGTAATTCTCGTTTTCCCAGGCCGCATGGGCTTGCTCGTGGCTGGTCGCGGCGAACTGTTCCTGTTCGGCGCGGGTGATTTCCGGGAACTGGCGGGCAACGTTCTCCGCCGTCTCGCCATTGGAGACGTAGGCCGCCGGGCAAACGCCTTTGACCGACGCCGATTCGGAAAAATTCGCACCGCGCCGCGGAATGCGACTCATCGATTCGACACCGGCGACGAGGAAGTGCCGACCCCAGCCACAGCGCACCCGCGCGGCGGCCATCGTGACGGCCTCCAGCGACGAAGCACACAAACGGTTCACCGTCGCACCGGGCGCATCGAGGTCCGCTCCGATCGCGACCATCCGCGCGAGATTGTAACCCTGTTCGCCTTCCGGGTAGGCGCACCCGACAAGCACATCGTCCAGCGGCGCGCTCCAGAGGTTGGCGGCTCGCGCGCGGCTCGCTGAAATCAACTGGACGAGCAAATCGTCGGGCCTTACATCCGCGAGCGCCCCCTTGAACGCGCGGGTAAACGGCGTGCGCAGGCCGGCAGTAAAAATGGCGGCTTTCATAACGGGCTGGGGGCTGGGGGCCAAGGGCGGGGGGATGAATTTCCGTTCATACTTATACTCATACTCGGGCTCGTGCTCGGGCTCGTGCTCCAACTCTTACTCGCCATCCCCCCCGTATTCTTGCGAATCCGGCTACGGGTCAGTCGAAAGGCAGCAATTCATCCTCGATGCCCAGATTCTCGCGACGGACACCCTCGGCGAGCTTGACAACCTGAAACGTCGTCCCGGTCGGCTTGAAAATCCCCAGCTCGCTGACGATCTTGCTGACGACGCTTTGGCCGGTCAGGGGCAATTGGCACCGGCGACGCAACTTGCACTCGCCGTCGCGCGAAAAGTGTGCAAGCATGACAATGATGTGCCGCGCACCGTTAACGAGGTCCATCGCGCCGCCCATTCCGGTAACTTTTTTTCCGGGGATCATCCAGTTCGCCAGGTTTCCCTCGACGTCGACTTCCATCCCGCCAAGGACGCAGCAATCGATGTGTCCGCCGCGAATCATACCGAAACTCGTTGCGCTGTCAAAATAACTCGCACCCATTCCAACCGCAATCGTTTCCTTTCCGGCGTTGATCAGCGTCGGCGAGACCGTCTCGCGCGTCGGCCGACCGCTGACGCCGAGAACGCCATTTTCAGAATGAATGACGACCCGTTTGTCGGGGGGCATCCGTTCGGCGATAAGCGTGGGCATTCCGATGCCAAGGTTGAGGCTGCTGCCGTTGTCGAGCATGGCAATGATCTCGTCGGCCATTTGCTCTTTCGACCAGCCGCGCGCGGGCGGGAAAACCTTGCTCAAGTCAGTCTCCACGTGTTCCAATGTAGAACCATTGTCCCAATTGTTCGGTACTCAGGATAAATCCCGGCGGCGGAACCATTGAGGACAATTGTTCTACTCTCACAATCGTATCCTTCAAAACGGCCTGGAAGGCCATTTTACAAACACATTCCACGAGCGCAAATCCACCCGGGTTCTTCAGGTAATCCACCCGAGTCCTTTGGGTCAGTCCAGTTGCGATTTGCGGCGGAGGATGTGGTGGTAGTGCTGGGCGAAACGATGGGACTCGTCGCGCACGTATTGTAGCAGGCGCAATGCAAACGAACTTCGCCCCAGACGCAGCGGCTCGGCATGGTCGGTGCGAAAAATTTCCTCCTCGCGCTTGGCCAGCGACAAGACGACTGGAGGCGTGATCTCCAGTCCGGCGAACGCGGCCATCGCGGCGTTCAGTTGACCACGACCGCCGTCAATCAGGAGGATGTCCGGGAAGACTTCCTGATCCTCGCTCAATCGATGGAAACGCCGCGCAACGACTTCATGAATGGCGCGGAAATCGTCGATTCCCCCGACGTCGCGAATGCGGAAGCGGCGGTAACCCGGCTTGAATGGCAGACCGTCGATGAACTGGACGAGACTGGCAACCGTCTGGCCGCCTTGCAAATGCGCGATATCGACCCCTTCGATCGTTCGCGGCGTTTCAGGCAGTTTCAGGACCTTGCGCAATCCCGCCAGTCCCTTTTTCGGATCGATGTAAAAGACTTGCGGCTGGGCGTGCGAGTCGAGTTCCCCCCGTTCGTCGAGCGAACGGAGCATTTGCAGTTCGTCGCGGAGTCGGGCCGCCTCCTCAAAACGCAGCGCGGTCGACGCCTCCTGCATTTCGACTTCAAGCTGTTTCAGCAAGCGCGACTTGTTCCCGTCGAGAAACATCTGCAACCGCCGGATGTCCTTGCGATAGTCTTCTTTTGAAATTCGCAGGTTGCAGGGAGCCGTACACTGCCGGATGCTCGCCAGCAAACAAGGACGAAACCAACGCCACCGCTCGTCGTCGGCGTCGATGTCGAGCGAACAAGTGCGAAAGCGAAAAATGCGTTGCAACACCTGGATGGCGCCGCGCAGCGAAC
Organism: Pirellulaceae bacterium; assembly: GCA_041747075.1. Taxonomy (GTDB): domain Bacteria; phylum Planctomycetota; class Planctomycetia; order Pirellulales; family Pirellulaceae; genus CAJQPP01. The sequence goes on along the minus strand of JBGTFW010000065.1, from coordinate 8,999 downwards.
CGGCGCTGGCGAAGGGACCGTACAATTTGACGCCGCTGGTCGCCGGCGTCCGCGTTAATTCGACTCGCGGAAAGTCCTCGCGCGTGGATATCTGCAAATAAGGAAAGGACTTGTCGTCCTTCTGGTCGCGGTTGTGAACGGGCTGAATGTCCTTGATCAGGCGCGATTCGACCAACAGGGCGTCGACTTCGCTTTCACATTCCATGAAATCAATGTCGACGATTTCGCCGATCCACGCGGCGGTTCGCGCCTCGAGCTCCGCGGCGCGCGTGAAATAACTGCCGGCCCTTGCGCGGAGATTACCGGCCTTGCCGACGTAGATCACGCGGCCCGCGGCGTCTTTCATCAGGTAGACGCCAGCGGTTTGCGGAAACTGGCGGACCTTTTCGCCGGGAGAGAGCCGCAGCTCGTCCGCCTTGTCCGTCGAGGGCAATTGCGCCGCCGGATCGGGTTTGGTAGACTCGCTCATGCCGTCGAAAAAGGGTTGCAACGCGGAAAATGAAAGTCGGACGCCCCCATTGTCCGGCAATTGACAAGGAAAGGAAACTCCGGCCCGGCGAATGGTCATCGGTTCCGGATCATGAACCGATGGTCGGGAGTGAACGGGATATCACGGAGACAGGCTTGCCCGGACTTGAACGGGCATGGCTCAGCGGGTTGCTCCGACTCGGTTCGGCGGTGACCGGCCCCCGGACACTTCTCAACCGGTTTGCCCGCGAGGCGAACCGGATTCTCGAAATCGTCGACGACGCCGACTATGACATTGCCAGCCAGCAGGCACGCATTCCCCGAATGGTCGGCATCGAACATTCCAGTTGCAACTGGTCGCTGTTCATGGTGCTTGACCACTTGATCCGCACCGACCGGGCGATTCTGGAGATCATCAGCATGTTGCGCGAGGGATACGTCCCGCTTCGCCCGGTCGCCATCGCCGATTTCAAGCCCGATCAGGACGCCGATTCGTCGGCAATCGAGACCTTTCAGGCCGTCGCGCGGGATTTTCAGCAAAAGGTGTTTTCCCTGATCCCTTTGCGCACCATGGCGAGGTTCCCCCATCCCTGGTTCGGGCCCCTCGACGCGCACGGCTGGACGGCCCTTGCGGCGGCCCATCATCGCGTTCATCGCAAGCAGGCGCGAAAGATTGTCGCCGTTCTCGGTGTAGTGTGAAGCGATGAGAGACGAGAGTTGAGTTGAGCGTCAAGAAGCCGAGATTCGTCACGCAGTGCGTCTAATCGGTGATGCCCCTCACCCAACGCCGTTTAGGACTGGCCAGCGACGGAACGCGGTTGATCACCGTACGATAAGCGCCGGGAGGGTCGGAGAGCGCCTCGAGGACCGCGAGCAAATCACCGTCGCGGCTGGTCACTACGATTCGGGAACCGCGATCGGTACCGATCTCAAGCGGTTTTCCCACACGCAGTCGCTCCAGTTGTTCGTCGGTCGCGACCACAACCCATTCATTTTCAAAGGCGGCCAGCTCCGGGTGCAGGTGTTCCACCAGACGGTTTTCGATCGTTTCCACGTCGACAGCGCTCTCGATATCGAAGCATCCAATGCAAGTACGAACAAGTGAGTGCATGAGTCCGCCACAGCCGAGCATTTCTCCCAAGTCTCGCGCAATCGACCGGATGTAGGTCCCGCTGCCACAACGAATGGTCAATTCGACGAGCGGGAAATCGTATCTCTCAAGGCGAATCTCATGGATTTGAACAGGGCGCGCCTTCAGTTCAGGCACCTCACCGTCGCGCGCCAGCGCGTATGCGCGGCGGCCCGAGACCTTGAGCGCTGACCATACGGGGGGGACCTGCATGATCGCGCCCGTCAACCGGCCAAGCGCTAATTCGAGTTCGCGCAGTGAGGGCGGGTGGTCAACGGTTCGTACGGTCGTTTGTCCCAAAACATCGTCGGTATCGCTGGAAACGCCGAGCGAGAACCCTCCGCGATAGGTCTTGGATTTTTCCTGCAGAATTGAAACGAGGCGCGTGGAGGGACCGACACATATAATCAGAACCCCGGTGGCCAGCGGGTCAAGTGTCCCGGCATGACCGCACTTCACCCGTTCGCCAGTCAGTTCGCGCATCCGCCGCTGGACCACGTTGACGACGTCGCGCGACGTCACCCCGGCTCGCTTGTGGACATTCAGTATGCCGCGGAAGGGCTTCATGGCTGGCCTGTCACGGCGTTGTCCCCTGCGTTTCCCGGCGTTGCCCCCGGCATTGTCCCGGCGTTGTCTGTCCCGCACGTCACCGGTCCGGAAGGACTCAAAAGTTCGGACGATCTTTCGCAAGGGGGAGAGGCAACACTAATTCTGATTATCGGGGTTTGGAACGCCGTCGTCGAAAGGACTTTCGCCCCCGTCGGCGGTTCCGTCGTCCGGATTGCCGTCGTCGGAGTCCTGGCGAGGTTTTTCGCCGCCGGACGGGTCGTCGAAAATGTCGCGGGTATCGGCGTTGTTTTGCTTCTCCCGGGTTAGTTCGCGAATCTGCTTTTGCCGCTCGCGGACCTCGATGGCCAGATTGACCAGTTCCTGATACGTCTCGGAGTCCTCCATCGCGGCCAGGATCGTGCGCATCGCCTCGATGATTGCGTCCTGACGGTCGGCCGTTTGTCTCACGCTGACGGCCAGCGCGGCGTGGTCGCCGATCGAACGGCGCGACTGGTCGAGCAACTGAACGGCTTGGGTAATCCCTTCCTGATCGAGCGCGCGAATGGGCTCGATGATTCGTTCGTTAAAGCGGACTTCGATCGACTGGGAAGCGTCGATTTCCGTTTCCGTCTCATCGAGCCGGTTGTTTTGCACCTCGACGAGAAACTCCTCGAACCGGTCGGCGACCGTCGCCATGTTCGTTCCGACGAGCTTCTGGCGGCGCTGCCAGCCGAGCATGTCGCCCGCGATCTTCGCATCGTCAAGCGTCGCACCCGTTTCGTTCACGGTGGCGGCCAGTGCGCGCAGGTCGACTTGCAGTTCCTCCTGGTTCTTCAGGATCAGTTCAAACGCCTGGCGCTGTTCGATTTCCCGCCGCAACAGGTCAGCGCGCAATTCATCCTCGGTGACAACGCGCAGGAGAAACTTGCGCGACAGGCCGACTCCCGGACCGGTCAAAGTATTGCTGTCGGCAACGGCAATGGCGACGTTCAGGCTCACTCCGGTGGGGACGCCCAGCGGTTCCATATCGAGAACATCGACGGACTTGATTTCCGACGCACCGGCACCGACCTGAACGGCGGTTTCGCTCGTTCCGCCGGGAGGCGACAGGTCGACGGTCCCCGCGTTTGGAACGGAATCGGAGGAATCACCCGACCAGTCATAGACCATCTCGGCCTTCGTCAGGGCGTATTCGTCGGTCGCTGTCCAGGAAATGGGGACTCGCGCGCGGGGCACGACCAGTCCGCTGATACCGAGCAGCGTTGCCCGGACCATGGGCGGGCGATCGGGCTTGATCGTGATCGTAAACGCCGCGGGGCGACTGGAGCGAAGTCCCGAAGTGTCGGCAAGTTCAAATGTGTACTTGCTTCCCGACAACTCGTCCGACGGAATCGACAGCAGGTATTCCCCCTCTTCGCCGCGTTGCATGGGCCATTGCCGATCGTGCGTCGACAGGACCGCTTCGGCAAGCGGTTTGTTGGCAGTCGCGTGAATTTCCAGACTGCTTCCCTCAAGCAGCGAATAGGGTCCGCCGCCTGGCGAGAGAACTTCGCCGCGCGCGCCCGTGTACGCTGGCGGGGTGGCCGCAAGCCGGAGTTCCGACCACGCGGGCGGCTCGACCAGTTCGACGTCGACCCACTCGGTCATGTCGTCGCCGCCGGAGGCACGGAAGCGAAAGGGGTTGGCGACGTTGCGAAAGACGAGCATGTGCTCGCGCCCGTCGAGCATGCCGGTTTGCCGCATCTTTTGAGTCGTTCGGGAATTCCCGTCGTCGAATTCGATTGAGACTTCGACGTCGCTGACGGGGCTATCGGGCAAGACTTCGACGATTTGCCGGTGGTCCTCGCCGCGTGGAATCACGAGCCGCCCCTCCTCGACTCCGAGGATCGCCAGTCGCGTGTTGCGCGGCCACAGGTCGTCGCTGAGAAGAATGTTTCGGTTGAACCACGTGCGCCAGAATCCGCCGCTGGCGACTCCGTAGCCAATCGCCGCGATTCCGGCGATCCCCGCCAGCATCAAAATGACATTGCGCGTCATCGCCGCACCGTTGATCGTCCCCCCAAAATCGATCCCCGTGGCAAGGTCCGTCCCCTGGCGGATCGTCGCGTCGACGAGCGCGTCGGAGTACCCTTGACCCGCAAGTTCGTGGCGTTGGCGGGAGAACTGGACCGTGCTGATGAGACTTTCGCCAAGCTGCCGGTTGCGCTGTTCCACCTGGAGGATCAACGCGTCATCACCGACGCGCCGCGTGAGCGGGCGAACGAGCCACCGCCACAATACGAACACCACGATTCCCACCAGAACACACAACATGATCGTTCGTTGCGCCCCGTCCATGCGGAAGAGCCGGTCGACGACCAGATCGAGCAAAACCAGCCCGATGATCGTGAGCAGCAGACGCGCCAGGCCATCGACGAGAACGAACTGGACGATCCGCGCGCGGAGGCCGCGAAGGCGTTCGATGATCGGGGCGGGAAGGGCGTGGGTTGCGGAGGCGGAAGACATGAGAGTCGAGAGTGGAAAACTGAAAACTGACTCAGAGCAACTTGTATTTCTTGCGGACGGCCCATTCGATCGTCAGCAACAAAAAGGGGAGCAGGAAAGCGGCATAGCGGATTCGATCGCTCATGTCCCAAACGGGGCGCGGCGGGCTCGTGTATTCGCTGGTCGTATCGAGACGCGGCACCAGTTCGGGCAACTGGTCGAGTTCGTCAAGCGTCAAATAACGGCCCCCCGACGCCTCGGCGATTTCGCGAAGCAGTTTTTCATTCAGCCACCATGCGCGTGACTCGGCGCTCGGCGGCTTGACGCGCCAGCTTGCCGGGACAATCGCCTCGTCGCTGTCGGTGCCCGGCAAGATCACAACGGCCTTGAAATTCCCGGTGCGGTGCGTCATCACGCGCGCCTCGTACTCGCCGGTCTGACCTGGCAGCAGCTTGAGCGTGATATTTTGCACGCGGCCTTCCTCATCGCGGACCATTGCCGGGATTTCCGGGATGGTCAACTCCTCGAACCGTTCGTCCAGAACGCGCGCGGTCAGCAGCACCTCGTCCCCCAGTTCGTAATCGCGCCGGTCGGTGTCGATGAGGCCCCGCCGCTTCCCCTGGAGCGAGCGTGTCTCGACGAGAAAGTTCACAATTTGAATCCAGAACCGGTCGAAATACTGCGCTCGCACTCCGACGCGCCGCCATCGCCACGTCCCGTTGAATCCCATATACAGCACGTTCCCCGCGCCGTATCGACCGGCGACGAGAAGCGGCTGGTTCCCCTCGACGTTAATCTGGTCACCGCGTTCGAGCAGGACCAGCGCCGTTGGTTTGGCGGATTTTGCCGGGAAACTCCACCACGCGGCGTCCATCAGTTTCCACAAACGCAGATTCTCCTCATAGTCGCTGACAAAACTCATCACCGGATGGCTGACGTTGTGATTGACAATCAGCATCTGGCCGGGACGAGAGTGCGACGTCGAGGCAAGCGTCTGGGTCGTATCGATGAATTCCGCGTCGCCGAACCGCACGGGCAGGATGTCGCGGATCGCCGCAAGCCGGTTCAGCGTCACGAATAACGCGGTGTACTTGGGACCCGCCATGTAGAACAGCCCGCCAGCCTTTCGCTTGCAGAAATCCTTGAGCATGTTCATCCAGTTCTCGTCGAACTCTTCCGGATTCGGGTCGATCATCATGACGACGTTGTAGAGTCCCAGTTCCTCGATCGTCGTCGGCAACTGGCTGATCGGCTCGTTGCCTTCCTGCGGGCGCGCCGGGTCCATCGATTGCAGCCAACTGCTGAGGATGATGTTCTGGTCGCGCTGAAGGAGTTTTTGCACCATCTGGTATTCCCAGGTCGGTGCACCGGCAATGAGAAGGACGCGGACCTTCTGGTCAAGGACGTCGACGGGACTGCTGGTGCGGGAATTGTCCTCTTCGTCACTTTCTCCGTCGACGCGCTGGACGCGAACCGTGTAGGCATACGAACCGGGGAGAGCCGAAACGTGCTGGAAATCCGCGCGGACTCGTCCTCCACCGGGCGGCAACGCAAGGTCCATCGAATCGATGGCGACTCCCTCGAAAAGTTCGCCCGTTTCGCGATTGACATTGTGCTCGAGCAATTCGACGGCGACGTTGGGTTGGTCAATATCCTCGGCGTAGAGCAGCGCCTCGATCTCGAACGGCTCGTGGACGGGGGCCTTGTCGCGGACGTACAGTTCGGTGACCGAGAGATTCCTTGGACGCGAGGCGTCGCCGACACCAATCGTGAAAATCGGGATGCCCTGTTCGCCCGCCTTGCGTGCAAGTTCCAGCGGGTCCTCGCCGCCGTTGTGCTGGCCGTCGCTGGCGAGAATGATTGAGGAAAGCGACGCCGACTCGCCGAGAATCTCGCGAAGGCCCTGCCAGATGTCGGTGCCCCGTCCCGTCGCAACGAGTGGTGGAATTGAAATAGTGGAAGCCGTTTCCGGATCATCGGGTTGTTTTGTGCCGTCGTCGGCAGTGGCGGGAATGAGGACTCGCACGTCGGAAACGTCCGCGAAGTCGATCACGCGGATTGAACCCTTTTCGCGGAGTTGACCGACAATCGCGGCGTCGTTTCTTGTCAACGCGGACTGCAGAAGCGCGGCGCGCGACGGTGATCCGGCGGAAAGCTCTTCAACGGGTATCCCCGTTGCGGCGGCGAGCCGCGCAGCCTGTTGAGGGTCGCGCCAGACGTCTTGCCGGGCAAACGAGAGCGAACCGTCCCGTAGCAGCGCGATGTTGGACTTGATGACGTTCACCTGGCGGAAGACGACTGACGGCTTGAGGAACATCAATACCAGCAGCAACAACACCGTGAATCGCAGGCAGGCGAGAAAAAGTCGAACGGGCCGCGGACACGTATTGATCTCACGGCTGTAAAGCCAGAAAACGAGCGCTCCGATGAGAAGAACGACGACGATCAGGACAAAGACGACCCACGACTCAGGCAAATTCGCCCAGAGGAGGCGCGGAGTCCCCGGCAGCCGCGCCGCATCGTCACCCAACAACCATTGCCAAATTGAATTCAAGGGAATTTCCAGTTTTCAGTTTTCAGTGTTCTCGGCATCTGCGAGTATCAGCGAAATCTGCGGACCTTCATCGGTGGGACTCAGGTTTCCACCCGCTCCTCCTCCTTCCCGCACAGACGCTTGCCTGCGAAGTCCGCCGTGGGAAGTCTCTCCCAGTGGCGGACGTTTCGGCAGAGGCCTTCTCCGGGGCGCGGTTAAACGCTTCGGTTTCAGTGATTGGTAGTCGTCCGATCTCAAATTTCAAATTTCCATTTCAACTCGATTCTCGACTCCCGACTCTCCGCTCTCAGTTTTCCGTTCCGTCGCCGAGGAGATACAACCGGTTTGCACCGACGACCCAGAAACTCTTTCCGTCGCTGTAGAGGTTCCCCAGCGGCGCGCCCGTCCCCAATTCCACTGGAAAGGTCGCAATCACATCACCGTCACCTTCGCGGCCTGTCAAGCCAAGTTTTTGAATGGACGACTTGAGAGGAATGTACAGCGCGTCGTTGCTCAGCATCGCCTGGCCGAACGATGTCTCCGGCAGCGTGTAGACCCATTCCCACCTCCCCTCGGCTTTCAGGCTGATCGCGGCCACTGAATCGCTGCCGCCGAGGTAGACATAGTCGCCGTGGACGCCGATCACATAATCGAATTTGTGTCCAAAGGGCCGGTTGTCGACGCGCCACATGAAGCGAGCTGTTTGCGTGTCGATTGCCCAGACCGCGTTGTAGTCCGATGCGAATACCACCAACGCGTTTCCCGCGGCAATCGCCAGGTCCTCTTGCCAGCCGTCGAGTTCGAGCAATTCCATCTGGTTGCCGAACCGCTGCATCATGTTGTTGGGCTCGCCCGTTCGCTGGTAACGCCGGGCGAACCGGATGACGCCGGTCATCGCGTCGACGGCAAAGACGACTCCCGTACCGCAAACGGCGTAGACCGTGCTGCCATCGAGAGTCAACTGGATAGGCGACCAGGGCTGGCTGCCCCCTCCCGGTTCGTCGCAGAGATACGATTTCCAGACGAGTTCACCTTCGCGGTGGGTGTGCATGGCGTACAGCCAGATGGAACCGCCGACATTGACGGGGGCAAGGATCAACTCGCCGTAACCGACGGGCGCGGCCATGAATCCGACGTCGTCGAAGGGGCCGGCTTCGCCCATCAGACCATCCGGCACAGTTGCTGCCTCGGCATTTTCGCTCTCTCCGCCAGGTGCCCTGGAGGCGGGCCGACGCCACAGGAACTTGCCGGTCGTGAGTTCCCACGCGGTGAGGTAATTGATTCGCGTGCGGCGCGGCACGGAACCCCAGTTGTAACCACCCTGTCGTTGGGGAACCGGCGCGCGTTTCGCGTACCAGTCATATTCCGGCCCCTCGATCGAATAGACGACGCCGTCATGGATCGACATTGCCTGGGCGATGCGGTCGCCGAACAACTGAACTTCAACGGACTTCGACGGTTTTCCGGAAGTATTCTGTTGTTCGTTGCCGTAGCGTCCGTAGACTTCAAACATTTGGCGCCACGTTTCCGTCGCGCCGTCGATGAGAAAGAGGTTGAGCCACAATGAACGCCACGCGGGGCTTGAGAGATTGTCCCGGTTCCATGCGACGAGGTCCGCTCCGGATTTCCAGACCGCGCGATGCTGGTCAAACAACAGTCCCCCGGCGGGTCGCCAGTTCCCCCCTCGCCATGCGGCAATGACTTTTTTCTCGTTCGCGGTGACGGTCCCTTCGATCTCCGCGACCAGAACGTCCTTCAGGGAGTTCCCTTGAAACTGGTCGCCCGAATAATTGTCTTGCGGCTCGAAATAGAATTGCCAAACCGCGCGGAGCTTGC
>JBGTFW010000064.1:0-13772 GCA_041747075.1 Pirellulaceae bacterium | reverse complement strand
CGTTTACGGATCGCTCTGCCGGCCCCCGACCCACACAACGCCGAGGATGCAGAGGATGCGGCACCGGATACCAATGCGTTAGCCAACGCGTTGGCCAGTTTCCATGATCGGCATGCCGCCACGGAGGTCAGAACTTCCGGCAACCAGATCGTGATTTCAAATTCGCCGTGGCTCGCCGATGGAAGCATGGCCGTGGTCGAGGGTAATACGCCGCCCGCCGGTTGGTCGCCGCTGGAGTCCAATCGGCGGTTCCAGCGTGCCCTGGCGATCAGCGACAACGCATCCAGCGCGGATGTCATGGTCTTTCTGGTTCCCGTGCGCTTCATGGGTTACTGGGACGCCAAATATACACCCGAGTACCTGGAAAAATACGAGTGCGAGGAGTTGGTTGCAGCCCTCTGCGAGATTTCGTTCCCCGAGTACACCAAGACAAGCCGGGAAGCCGGGCAGCCAGGTTTGAAACTGAAATTGTCGGTCCCGTTTACCCTGCCCAGGCGGGGCATCACCGAGCTGTGGGATTCGTTTGAACCAATCGAAACGATGCCGGATTTTGGGGACTGGTGGCGGAATTCCGGTGCGGAAATGTCTGTCCTCGAGATCCAGTCCAGCGACCGTGCCAAAATGCTTCAGGCCCTCGACAATATCCACGAACGAGTTGGCGAACTGGAAACGCTTCAACAGGAACAGGCGGAAAAAACCCGATCTTTCTACAGCGTCGAAACCTGGAAGCAGTTTTATGATGGCTTTTTCATCTTTCTTGAGTTTCATTTCCCGGATGAGCCCCGGCATCATATTTTCCTGAATCGACACGCAAACGTGGAATTGGTGCAGGATTTTGTACGCAGCATAACACGGAACGAAAACGAGGTGGAAACCTATCCGGCCGAAAAAACAATGATCAAAGGCCATGAAGGATGGTTCATGACGGACGCGAACGCACGAAAGCAAAGTGTTCTCAACGGAATGGATGAAGCGGACGTGAAGCGGTCGAAAAGGCTCCACAACCCGGGGTATCTGGTAACTGACCGATGGCTGCTCAGGGGCGACCAATGGATCATGGAGCCGCTACTCAGCGAATCGTCCATGAAGGAGGTTCCGGCCGCGGACGTCCTTGAGCCATTATTTCCAGGTGCCCGACACTTCTTGGACGAGTGCCGCCCCGATCATCTGAAAATTCTGTTCAATCAACAGCGATGGATGTGGGAGATGCGCTGGCGGTATTTCAACTTCTTTCTGGATAAACGCGCAGCCCTACGAAGGTACGCAAAGTATCCAAAAGACGAGTTAATTCCAATCGAGACAGTTTCGGATCGATTGTATTCGGTTTGCGAGGTGGTCAGTCAAATTGTGTACAAGGATTTCGGCCCTAATATCCGCTCGTTCTCCAATCGGAACGGCTGGATTGAATGGCATTGGCATTTCTTTCCCGGTAAGATGTCCGATAACTGAAGAGTGTCGGGCGGCCACGGCGTCCAAATCAATACAAGCTACCGGATTCATTCCGGTTTCCTGGTTGTCTCGCGAAGCCGCCACGCATCGACTGCCATCGTACCTTCACCGTCCACCACCACGCGGACGGCCCCGTCGCGACCGGTATGCAAATACGTCAGGGAATTCGCCGATTCCCCAGGAACGATCTTGTTCAATTCTTCGTTGAGCCCGCGGCGGCTGGTCGCGACGACGTAGCGGGGGCTTGACCAGAGCATCAGTTCGGCGGGACGGTACTGTCCTACTAGAAACACACACTCGCCCGCAACCGGGTAACCCTGGTTGAACCTGTCGGCAAGCTTCCTATTCTGTTCTACATGGAAGCGTTCAAACAACTCCGCCAGCGCGCAGCCGAACGTCGCGACCGCGCCTACAAACTGGCCAAAGACGAATACGAACTGGCCCTGGCACGCATCGCCGAACTGGAACAACTGTTGATCGGTACGCATGTTCCGGGGCGCATGACGACCGCCAAGGCGATTGAATCAGTGATCCCTGACGACCGGCCGTTTACGACCGCTGACGTTATGGCTGGCCTCACGGCCCTTAATCCAGACCGTGATTGGCGACCGCGCGCCATCGACAACCAGCTTCACTTGCTGCGCAAAAAGGGCAAGATTCGTCGGCTACGGGCCGCGGGCAATAAGCGGCGGGCCTTGTTCATTCGGACCGATGTAAACCTGCCGCCGTTGCCGTTTGAGAATATGGCCTTGGTGGACGTGATCGGGGAGGTGTTGGCCAAGTCTGACCAGCCACTGACCCAAACCGAAATCGTGGTCCGGATTCTGGAACAGGGGTATGAAACCGATCAGCCACCAAACAGGTTTCGAAATGCCGTTGGTACCGTTATGCGGGGAGAAGCGGCTGTTTTTTCCAAAGGCACAAATGGCCGATGGGCTATTCGTCGTCCTCAGGCGTGATGGCGGAAGATTTGTCGGGGGTTTCTGCCACCACCGAGCGCTTAATTTTCCGTTTCATAATGTCAAGCCAGTCGTCCAAATCTTCCAAGTCTGAGGGAAGGATTTCTTCTGGCCATTGGATCACCACATCCCCATCTGAAAGCGTGTAAATGTCCTCTTTGGTTCCCGGCATCTTTTTTCGTTTGCGGTTTGTGCGGACTTCGGTATCTCGATGCAAGAGAGCGGCATCTTCATGATTGGCCTCTATATCGTTAGTGGACACTTTGGAAAAGGCAATAGTGTTCTTGTAAACCTCAGCAACTTTCCCCACATATTTCGGGTTAAAGTTTCGCTCGACTTCTAAATACCGTCGAATCTCGCTTTCCGGAACCGAATCCCCGCCCCATTTTTCCCACATTTCTGCATGAATTGCTGGGTTCAAAGCGGCTTTCTTTAGCGCATTGGCTCGTTGGGTCGTTTGCCCAGACGGGTCAACCACAATGTCTATTGCAAGCGGCGTTAGTTTCAGAAGCCGCGAGCCACCGTTTCCGGGGGGCAATTCCTCAAGGAGTCCGTATTTTTTGAGCGCTGCAAGATATGGTGAGGCAGATGAAATGCTGGCATACCCCCATTCCTCAGCGATCACAGACGCGCCTAAGGGGTGTTTTGCGCCAGGATAAATTTTCACAGCCAAATCAACGGCTGCCTTCAAATCAACGGCTGGGTAGCTCGGACTACGCATTTTCATTGCCATCGCAGAACCTGCCTTTCTTTTGTACCACAAGCATAGGCCATACCGGACCACATGTCAACTAATGTGTGTCCGTTATGTGGCGTTAATGTGGATTTTGGCTATTGTCGCCTGACAATACCGTGGTAAAATACTAAATAGAAGGAGGAAGGAGGGAGTTTTCCCATGAGAAGCGAGACGAGTTCCACGTGATGTGGTCGCCGTAGCGTGGGGCGAAGATGGCAGGCGGCCAAGTCCCGGTGGTTTTTGCTGGAAACAGGGCCACCGGGGCGAGGCGATAGGTGAGGCCCTAGCGAATAGCAGTCGCAGGGCCTCGGTGAACCCGATGTTTAAAGGAACTGCCAAAATGTACTGGCAAAGCGCATGGGGTTCGTACGTATGTTATACACGTTCGGACCCAATATAACAAGCCAAAAACCCGCAGAACGCGGCCTTTTCGGGGCTACGGCGTTCTGCGGGCTCTTTTTTTGGCCCGGTGGCCGAGTAGTTAGGCGCCTCTCCTGCAAAGTGGGTTACGCCGGTGCAAATCCGGCCCGGGCCTCTTGGGCCGGCCAGGTGGCCGCAGGGCTTTATAAACCCATGCGGACGAGTTCAATTCCCGTTCGGTCCACTTTCAACGATACCGGCCCCGGCTGCCCGCAGCAAGACAGCACGTGCCCATGCGGACGTGTTTTTGCCAGCAGCCTTGTCGATTATCCGCCTTTCCTTAGCGGTTAGGCGGATTCGTAAGACATTTGACTTTTGTTCAGCCCGTTTTTTGGGCGGGCGACCTCGACTTTTTTTTGCCATTTTTTAATTGTAGCCACGATATTTCCACTTGTCAAGCGACCTATTTTGTGGCTACAATAAAAAACCCGGAAGGCGTTAACCAACCGGGCGACAACTACCGGCTTTCGCCAGAAGCAGCCTAAGCAACTTCATTCTAGCGAAAGCCCCAACAAAGGGCCAGTTAGAATGATCGCGATACCCTGCCAGCACGAGCAACGAACCAAAATCGGCAAAGACCGAAAAGGCAATCAGCGGTTTCGCTGCACAAAATGCCGCAAGACGTTCGCCAGCGATGCCGCCCGCCCCTTGGGCAATATGCGGATTGACTTGGACAAGGCCGTTATGGCCCTGTCGTTGCTCTTGGAAGGCATGTCGATCCGGGCGACCGAACGGCTGACCAGCCTTCACCGGGACACGATTTGCGACTTGGTGTTGCACGTTGGCGAGAACTGCGAACGGTTCATGGCGAACCTGAAAGGCGTGCCCGTTCAGGACATTCAGGCGGACGAAATCTGGAGTTACGTTTACGCAAAAGACAAGAAGAAAATCGAACGTGGGTTGGCCGACGAACTCGGGGATTCCTGGACGTTCATCGCCATTGAAGCGAATACGAAATTTGTCGTGGCCTATGCGATTGGAAAACGCGATTTGAATACCTGCCAACAATTCTTGAACCGTCTCAAAGACGCTACGGTCGGAAGATTTCAGATGACTACCGATGGCCTGACCATGTACCGGAACAATGTCCCCTTTACCCTTGGCAGCCGCGTTGACTTTGGCCAATTAGTCAAGACTTACGCCAGCACGCAAACCGAAACCCGGTACAGCCCCGCTCAGATAATAAGCGCCGAAAAGTCGGCCACTTTCGGAACCCCGGACCCAGACCGTATTTCCACCAGCTACATCGAACGGCTAAACCTGACGCTCCGAATGCAAATGCGGCGGTTTACCCGTCTGACCAACGGATTCAGCAAGTCGCCAGACCACCATCGGGCGATGCAGGGGCTGTTCTTCGCTTGGTACAACTGGTGCCGGAAGCATGAAACCCTAAAGCAAACTCCGGCGATGGCCGCACGATTGACAGATCGGAATTGGACAATTGCTGATCTGTTACGATCAGTCGCTTAGGAACCCCCGGAACTCCACAAAGTGGCGTAGCACTGGTTGCATTCACCAGGATACCGGTTATGTTTTAGCGGAACAGGGGGCCTGACTTGTCAAACGACCGAAAATAATGGGTGCAGGGAGGCAGTAGACTAATGCACGCTCGTAGCGGTCGAAATGGTAAAGCGCGGTATCCGGAACCGCTGAAAATCATCACGGGGGACAGTCTTGCCGTCCTCCCCAAGCTCTACGCCGAATCGGTACAGTGCTGCGTAACAAGTCCGCCGTATTGGGGTCTGCGGGACTACGATCATCCGGCCCAAATCGGTGCTGAGCCAACGCCAGAAAAGTACGTCGAAAACCTGGTTGCGATTTTTCGTGAGGTCCGGCGAGTTCTGCGCAAGAACGGTGTTGTTTGGCTCAATGTCGGTGACGGCTACGCGAGAAACGGTGGAACTGGAAATTGCGGGCCGAATGCCGTAGTCGGCAACACCAAGAAATTGATTCAGAAACGTAATTGCAAAGTCCCTGATTGCTGGGGCCTCAAAGATCGCGACTTGATGGGACTCCCCTGGCGAGTCGCCTTCGCCTTACAGGCGGATGGCTGGATTCTCAGGTCGCGCATCACCTGGATCAAGAAAACCGCAATGCCGGAAAGCGTCAAAAATCGCCCGACGACTGCGACCGAAGAGATCTTTTTGTTCTCCAGATCGCCAACGTACTTCTACGATCCTAATGGAGTTCGGGAGGAAAGCGGGGCCAACCTGCGCAACTATTGGATTCTCGGCCCGGACACAAGTGGAAATGGGCATCCTGCCACCTACCCTCGCGAGCTGGTGCGACGTTGCATTCTCTTGGGTTCTCGGGAGGGTGATACAATTCTGGATCCGTTCGGGGGGTCTGGAACGACGGGGCTGGTCGCACGCGAGTTAAACCGAAACGCAGTTCTGATCGAACTGAATCCGGCATTTTCAAAAATGAGTAGAAGGCGCGCAAGGAATGGCACGCAGAAAAGGCTCAAAACAACTCATTCTTGAGTTCTTCGAGGCCAATCTTGGAAAAGTCCTGACCTCTCGGGAAATCCAGGCGGCCAGTGGTGGCGCATCGGAATGGGCCAGGCGAGTCCGCGAGCTTCGCAACGAAGACGGATATCAGATTTTGACGCACAAAGACCGTGCCAACCTCCGTCCAGATCAATATCTGATGGAAACGACCGAGCGGCGGCCGGCCTTCAAGCGTGGAATATCGAAGGAAGTTCGCGCCCAGGTTTTGGAACGCAACGGGTATACCTGCCAAATGTGCGGGGTTGCTGCGGGCGATCCTGACCCGTTGGGCGGCCCCCGAACGGTACGGCTCGTAATGGGGCATATTCTGGACAAGTCTAAAGGCGGCAGTGACGAAGCGCGCAACTTGCGCGCGGTTTGTACGGCCTGCAATGAGGGCCTCCAGAATACTGCGCCACCCAAGCCGGATACGCTCCACCTGTTGGCAGCAATCCGCCGCGCGACCATCGACGATCAGCGGGCAGTGCTGGAATGGCTTAAGGGCAAATTCGGTGAAGATTGAGGCGGACCAGTTCGTGTATGCATCTGCCAGGACAGTACCGGCGGGACGGCTCGACGGACTCCCGTGATGGGGTGCCATAACCACGTCATAATTCACCGCCGCCCTCCTCAGGAGCGACTCAAGTCCCTCGTCGACCAGGTCGCCCGTCAAGAGAATTCGCCGATCGCGATAACCAATATCCAGCACAATGCTATTGGCGTTGTCGGACCCGATCCTGGAATCCCGCGGTGGATTCAGCACGTCGACCCGAACACCGGCAGCGAGGTTCAATTCGTCACCCGTGGCAACCAGCTCGACCAGCCCGATTCCGGACGCGCGCAACGACTCCACCAATTCGCCGATCTTCGGATTGGCCAATTCGCTGGCCATGACCGACGAAATAATCAGGCGGTCAATCGGGAAGCGGTGCGACAATTCGGGAAACCCGTTGAAGTGGTCCGCATCCGCATGAGAGATGATCGCCGCGTCGAGGCGTGAAATCCCGCGCGACCAGAGCACGTCGCTGGCGTTTCGTGCGGCAGCTCGTGGTGACCCCATGCTGCCGCAATCGTAAAGGACGTTGGCACCCCCTGGCAGTTCCAGCAAGATGCAACTGCCGTGTCCCACGTCAATGAAAGTACAGGCGAGCGTCGTCCGTTGCTCCGCCGCGCGTTGAGTCAGATGCGCGGGCACGCCCCACCCGATCGCCATCCATGCCCCCAGCAGGCCCGCCGCCGCGGGCCACGGTACTCCGCGTGGTCTCACGACGAACAGCATCAGCAAGATCGCATAAAAGACGACGACCGACGCCAACGGAGGTCCTGGCGTCCAGTAATAACTCCATGGGATCGATTCGCTCGTTTCGATCAGCCACTTCATCACGGTCAACGACTGGTTGCAAACCCAACCCGCCAAAAACCCGAGCGGCGGAATCCATCCGAGCACCATCACGGCAAGCCCGCTAACAAGCGCCAACGTCATGGGAAACAGAACGAGCGGGTTGATGATCAGTGCGATCGGTGTGACGACGTGAAACCGCGCGGCGACCAGCGGCAGCGCCGCCAGCCAGATCACGGTGCTGACCATGGTCGCCGCCAGTATTTTTCGCCCCACCGACCGGATCGCCCGCGATTGCCAGCTTCGCGTCCGTACTATCAGCCGGTCGATTGGATCGTCGGAAACCGGGCGGGCCAACCACCGCCATGCGAAGATCAGCGAGCCAACCGCAAGGAACGACAATTGCGCGCCCACTGAAAAGAGATCGGACGGATTGGCGATCATGACAATCAGCGCGGCCATCGCCAGCGAATTAAACGAAAAGGCGTCCCGTCCGACCCATTTGCAATAGCAATAAACGCTAATCAGGATCGCCGCGCGCGCGACGGGCGGACGAAACTCGACGAGCCACGCATAACTCACGACGAACACGAACGTCAGCAACAGACTCATCCGTCGCGACGCCAGCCCGGTTCGCGGCAGCGCCAGAAACAGTCCCGCGAGGATTCCCACGTGCAGTCCGGAGATCGCCAGCAGATGCACCGTCCCCGTCAGCATAAACTGCTCGCGCTCGATCTGATCGAGCTGTCCCCGGTTCCCCAACAGCATCGCCGACGCCAGCGCGGCGCGATCCTCTCCGACGAATCGCCAGATCATCGCGTCAAGTCGTGCCTTGATGATTCCCGGCGGGCGATGCCATAAAGATGGGCGGTCAGGAGCCGGCATGATGGCCTCGGTCCGCGCGATGTTCATCCAGCAGTGGACGCCCTGCCCGCGAAAATGGCTTGCCAGATCAAACTGGCCAGGATTCCCCGGCGCGCTGATCGTCGAAAGGCTTCCTGCAAGGTCAACGCGTTCACCGGCCGGGAACTCGTCGAAACGCCCATTGACAAAGACTTCGATCCGGCCACTCGCGTGAACCATTTTTATTCCGTCGCGAATGGACTCGACGTCGAGTGTAAACCGTGTTCTCCCTGGACGGACGTTGGCGTCTCCGCGCGAAGGCAAATCGGCGGCGACAAAGTTTGGATGCGAAGAGATAACCCCCCGCACGTATGCGGGCATGGCCCGCTCCGACGAAAAGCGGCCAACGTCGCGAGCCTCGATGTAGTTCCAGTTCCAATGGTGCCACAGCCCGCCCGCCGCACCGATCATCAACAACAGACAAGTTGATGAGACCACCAGCCGACCAGCGCGAAACGACGCCAGCCACACGATGCCGCTGGCGGCCGCGGCGACACACCAGAAAGCGACAGGCGGTGCGAAAATGCGGCTCGCGATGATCCCCGCGGCCAGCGCCAATGCGACGCGCAGCATCGGCTGATAAACCGGAGCCAGGCGTTCCACGTTCCCGGCGAGGAGGCGATCGTCCATATCGCGCGATTATCCATTTCAGGGGCCATGCGGCCTGAAATTATTCTTTCGGGTGTGCCCTTGGCCGCGCCATTGCGAAATAGTCGTTAAGTGATGCACAGCACCGCGGTGCCATTCGCCGGATTTCCCGGAAGAGTCCGCATTCGGTCTCCGACAACGACTCTCCCGCCGGAAAATGCCCGAGCAACCAGGCGGCTTCGTCGCTGGCGACCTCCCCCGACGTGTTCATGTCAAACACAATGAAACGGGTAATCGTGGAAATGAAAAAGTCCGGCCACTCCGTGCAGTTCTTTCGGTTGTGCCGCGTCGCGGCGTTGACGCGGAGCAACCATTCGGCTTCCTCGCGACCCACGACCCGGTCGGCATCGACGTATTGACTCAGGCGTGACACTTCGTCACTGGAAACGACACCGTCGATAATCACCTGTTCGCAAATCAACCGGGCATCGGAACTATCGGCATTCATTCGGCATCGCTCACGTTGGGGAAAGGATTCCTCGGCGAATTCCATCGCGGCATGAAGTTGCCGGGAGCCATGGATCGTCGGGGATGATTCTAGCCAGAATGCCTTGCGGGAACAATTCGGGGAGCGACCCGTTTCAGAACATCAATCGTTCGCTCGTTCCTTACGTTGCCGGTGTTGAGGGTCGTCGCCGGTTCAAACAACAGTACGTGCGCCTCCGCGCGTGCAACGGGCCGGTGCTCGACGCCCCGAGGAACAATAAAGAATTCGCCTTCGTTCAGTTCAACTGTCCGATCGCGAAGCTGAATCGACAATTGGCCGCGAAGAACGAGAAACCCCTCATCCTCGTCGGCGTGGTGATGCCAAATGAACTCGCCCTCCAGCCTCGCGAGCTTGACTGCCTGGCCGTTGAGTTCACCGACGACGACCGGGCTCCAGCATTCCTCGATTTGACGAAGCACGTTGCCGAGGTTGACCTTGTCATTGCGGGGAGCGTTCATTGCCCGCACAATATAAAGCAGCGCGGTGCCACCGGCAATCGATCGGCCTGGTTGCACCTCTCTCCAGCCATCGGGGGAGAGGAAATCCGGAATGAAAGCCGATTTCGCCAGACAACGCACGAGTCCCCGCAATGCCAGCCTCCGTCTCCGTCGACGAGTACCTTCGGCACCGCGACACGACGCCCATGGTCGACGTCCGGTCGCCGGGTGAATTCGCGCGCGGGCATATTCCGGGCGCGATCAACTTGCCGCTTTTCGACGATCAGCAACGGGCCGAAATCGGGACGCTCTACAAACAAGCAGGCAGGCAAGCAGCCCTCCTGAGAGGCCTGGAAATCGCCGGAAGCCGCATTGAATGGCTCGCGGAAACTGCAACAGGAATTGCATCGCAATCAACCAGAGCGTCTTCAGGCAAGGTTGCACCCCGTTTGCTCGTCCACTGCTGGCGCGGCGGGATGCGAAGCCGGAGCGTTGGCTGGCTCATCGAACAAATGGACGTTTCGGTCAAACTGTTGCGAGGCGGCTATCAGGCGTGGCGCCGCGCCGGCCATGTGCTGTTCGCGCAGCCGTGGCGGCTTGTCGTACTCGGCGGGCTGACGGGGAGCGGCAAGACCCGCCAGCTCGCGCTTCTCGCCCAGTCCGGCGAACAGGTCGTCGATCTCGAAGGGCTTGCGAACCATCGCGGGTCGGCGTTTGGTGCCGTCGGCCTCGGTCCGCAACCGTCGGTCGAACAATTCGAGAATCGTCTGCACGAGCAACTTCGTCGCCTCGACGCGACAAGGCGCGTCTGGATCGAAGCGGAAAGCCAGTTGATCGGCCGCGTCTTCATCCCTCGTCCATTTTTTTGCCAGGCCGTCGCCGCACCGATGATCGAGATCGAGGCACCGCTGGACCGCCGCGTCGAGTTGCTGACGACCGAATACAGCGGCAATTCTCCCGACGAACTGATTGCCGCCGTGGAAAAGATTCGCAAACGACTCGGTGGACAGAATGTGCAAGAAGCCGTCGCTGCGATTCAGACCGGCGATTTCTCGCGATGCGTTCGGATCTGCCTCAAGTATTACGACAAATCCTATGGCAATTCCCGATACCTTGGTGGACGGCCCGTCGTCGAATCACTTCAAGTGAATGAACCGCACTCACGCCACGTCGCGGCGCGGCTGATCCGGATTGCGGACGAGCTGCCGGGCACCGCATCGGTCGTTGAGAGGGGGAAGCGGACCCTGTCCGCTTGAAATTGAAAGTTCCTCGGCAGCCGAAACAGGCTTTTTCAGCTATGCCGCGCGGTCGCGCGGCAGCGGAATCCGTTTCCGCAAGCTGCGGATCGGTTTTGCCACGTAGTGTCCAATCGACTTGCGGGGACGCGGCCAGACGATTTCGCCACGAAACCGGCCGGTAAACAGGTCGTCGGCCTCGAAGTGTTTAAACGCGATCCCGTGCCGCTGCTGCCAGTACCCGTACAGCAGTGCCTCGTGTCGAATCGCCGGCGTCAAGTCGGCGGCGAGAAGTCGAATGGCGTGTCCTCGTGATTCGGCGCGGTATGGGCCCCTGAATTGCTCGTAAAAACAGGGTCCCAGCAATACCGAAGGGCGCGACCAGAAAACCGACTCGATGCCGATACTCGAACCGAAAGTCGCCACCGTATCGGCCAGTCGCAAGAGCTGGTAACTGTCGACTGCCCGGCTCGCCTCAATCACGGACACGTTTTCGCCTTGCAAACGATCCAGTCGTTTCGTCGTTGAGTTGTCGATCCCGGCGAGGTTGGGATGGACGCGAATGGTCAGATGAGTGTCGGGACGGACATGCCGCAATTCACGCGCGATCGATTCCAGCGCCGTCGCCTGATCGGGCCACAGTCGATTCCGCCAGCAGTCCCCAATAGCGGCGAATTCGTCTTCCGACGACGTGAACACGACAATGTTGTGGCGACCCGGTTTCCAGTCTTCAGGAAGCGACCCGCGGTCCTGTTGCTTGACAAACGAGCGCCAGTTCCGTTCGACGCGTGCGACGCGACCGTGAAACCACGCGCGGGCGTCGCGATGGCGGCTTGTCTGGCTCGCGGCGGCGTTCCAGAACGCGCGAATCCGCCGCTCCATCGAGGGAATGTCGTGCGGGAGATGGTTTCGATAAAGTTGAAAGTGGCGGCTATCGCAACCCCGCTCATGGATGAGGCATTCGATCTTGAAAGCCTCGCAGGCACGGAGCACCGCGCGTGGCGCGGCGAACCGGCCATTGAACACATAAACGCGATCCGGACGATGCCGGGCCAGCAACGCGCTCGTCGCCAGCCAGGTCTGTCGCGCGCCCGCCGCCAGTCGGTTAATCACCTCTTCGTCACCACGCAGGTCAGGTCGCGGATCGCGGCGGAGCGAAATCAGCGACGAAAGGCAAGCCTGGCCAATATCAAAATTGCCGATCCGCCACTGGGCAAGTGAACGGCTATCGCGCAGCGCGGACGGAGGAATCAAAACGGGATTTGGAGGAAGCGATCTCGAAACGCCCTCTCCCCCTTGACCTTCCACGAGAGCGCTTGAATCGCACCGGCATGGCAAGTGAGCGCTTGATTCGCACCCGCTTGGCGAGTGAGCGCTTAATTCGCACCCTCTCTTCCGGCTTTGCGGGGGAGACGATTCAGTCACGCACCCTCTCCCCCGGCTTTGCGGGGGAGACGATTCAGCCACACACCCTCTCCCCCGGCTTTGCGGGGGAGACGATTCAGCCATGCACCCTCTCCCCCGGCCTTGCGGGGGAGACGATTCAGCCATGCACCCTCTCCCCCGGCCTTGCGGGGGAGACGATTCAGCCACGCACCCTCTCCCCCGGCTTTGCGGGGGAGACGATTCAGCCACGCACCCTCTCCCCCGGCCTTGCGGGGGAGACGATTCAACCATGCACCCTCTCCCCCGGCTTTGCGGGGGAGAGGGCAGGGTGAGGGGGGTGAGGGTGAGGGGGCCGACCCGGCGCGCCAGTGACTGGTGCCTTGTCCCGGCGGGCAGCTTCCGCATCCCGTCGAGTCGTCGGAGGCGGCATTCACGGCAAATCGCCCGATCGGCATCCGGGTTGAAATCGCAGCCAGGCAATTCGCCGAGACACGAAACGAGCGTGACCCGGTCGCCCGCTTCACGGTGCCGCTGGGCTATTTCCAGTTCCGTTTCAAAGTGGGGAGCGACGGTCCGGCAGGGCGAGATGATGAGGATGTGCTTTGGCATGACGCTCCCGCGTTACGGGTTGTCCCTGTATCCAAAGATGTTCAACTGCAAGTCCATCCCAAGCTGAGTGCGTCGTTCCATCAGCGGACGGGGAGAAGAAAACTGGGTGTGAATCTGAACGCGGAAGTCCGCCGCGATGAGGACTTGCAGGATTTCGTCGAGCGACTGGCGCTGCCCGACAAACGAATGGTATTCGACAAAGAGGTTTTGCACGTTGTGCAACCTGTCGGCGCAATCATCGAGGACGCGGCACTCGGACCCTTCGATATCGAGCTTGAGAAAATCGACGCGACGGTCGAGCCACGGACCCAGGCGGGTCGCCGGAACCGTGACGCGCTCCACAGCGCGCGAGCATCCGTCGTCGGCGTCGTTCACGCGCCCGCCGTCGGCCCCTTCGACCGCGAACTCAACTTCGTCCGCCCCGTTCCATAACGCCTTGTTCACCAATTCGACGTCGTGGTATCCGAATGCGGCGAGATTCCGTTGCAGCACGCCAAAGACGCGCGGATCGGCCTCGAACCCGACGATGCGACTTTCCGGAAATTGCCGCTTGAACCAGAGGATGCTCAGTCCGATATTCGAGCCGCCGTCGACGATCACCGGATCGGGTTCCGTCGAGGGAAAGGAGTAGATGCCTTGTTCAAAGATTTCCTGGTAACTGTAGTAGAACGACAA
>JBGTFW010000063.1:0-45329 GCA_041747075.1 Pirellulaceae bacterium | reverse complement strand
GGGGTTGAAGCGCCTGGGTCCCCGCCTTCGCGGGGATGACGGGATGCGGGGGTTGAAGCGACTGGGTCCCCGCCTTCGCGGGGATGACGGGATGCGGGGGTTGAAGCGACTGGGTCCCCGCCTTCGCGGGGATGACGGGATGCGGGGTTGAAGCGCTTGGGTCCCCGCCTTCGCGAGGATGACGGGATGCGGGGGTTGAAGCGCCTGGGTCCCCGCCTTCGCGGGGATGACGGGATGGGGGGTTGAAGCGTCTGGGTCCCCGCCTTCGCGGGGATGACGGGATGCGGGGTTGAAGCGGCTGGGTCCCCGCCTCCGCGGGGATGACGGGATGCGGGGGTTGAAGCGCCTGGGTCCCCGCCTTCGCGGGGATGACGGGATGCGGGGATGACGCGACTGGGTCCCCGCCTTCGCGGGGTTGACGGGATGCGGGGTTGACGCGACTGGGTCCCCGCCTTCGCGGGGATGACGGGATGCGGGGGTTGACGGGATGCGGGGATGACGTCCAAACGGCTTGCGGATCATCAGCTTTTCAGCGAAGCATTCTCTTTTTCTCCTCGGTGCCGGGCTCGGTCGAGATTTCAACCGGACGGAAGATGCCGCCGGCACCGTACCAGTCGTATACGGCGACGGCAATCGTCAGCGACTCGCCAGGTCGCACATTCGCCGAGAGGTCGTGACTCGTTTTCAGATCAAACGCCGTCTCGCGCTTTTCAAGATCGCCTCCACTGCCAACCTTTTCGCCATTGACGTAAAGGTCGTAGTAATCGTCGACGCCCGTGAAGTTGAGAAACGACTTGCCGACAGGCCAGTCCTCGGGAATCACGATTTCGAGACGATACCACGCCCATCCATCAAGGGTCTCGTTCCCCTGGGATTCCCAGTGACGGTCAATTCCGATCTCCGACCATTCGTGTTCGTCAAGGTCCGGATCAAACCACCCCTCATCGGCGCCGGAGGAGTCCGGATCGGGTCGAAATTTCCATGTCCGCGCTTCGAGGGTGATCCGCCGCGCGGCAATTTCCCGCCGCAACCCTTCCAGGTTGGCTTGACCTCGGCGGTCGCTCTCGTCGCGACGCGGCACCTCGCCGTCGCTTAACGCGACCAGCATTTTATCCAGCAAGAACCTGCCCGCCGGATTGTTCTCTCCTTCGTGTCGAAGTGCCGAGACGAGCAAACGGCCTTGTTCGCCGACGGGAAGTTGAAAAACAAGCCCGTTCGTCTTGAGCTGTTCCAGATCGTGCGATTCCCACAGCATAAAAAGCGGGTCAATTTGATCGAGGTATTTCAAGTCGGGAATCACGTCCGCGGCCAAGTCGAACGTCTGCAACTCAACAAGCATCTGCCGTGGACCAAGCCAGCCCTCATCGGAATCGGTCGGGCCAACCGAATTGAAGCGTTCGGACAGAACGGGTCCGCCGCGAAGAAACCAGTGGGGCCTTAGCGGAAAACTCCCCGGCTGGTTATCCGGGATCAGCAAGACCGAACCGCCGCCGGCGAGCCGTTCCAGAATCGACTCATCAACGACGCGAGTGAGAATCGGCTCCTTGCCTTTCGGTTGCCGATGCGCCGCAATTTCCGCTGTGGTCCATCCCGATTCCCCCAGTCGTTCCCCCATACCCGTCGCCGACGAGTGGATGCTGACGTTCCGCTTCCGTCCATCGATCCGGGGAATCAGCCAGATGGGCCAGTTGTTGGAAATGGAGTCACCCTTCCCGTCGCCGGCCACTGCCACGACGTACAAGCTGGTCGGCGTCTCAACGATGGGAAACCGGAAATCCACGAACCACTTTTTAAAGTTTGTGTCTCCCGGGACTTCGGTAATTTTGGCGCGAATCCGTTCGCCATCGTCGGTGAAGGCGGAACATTCGAGAACCAGGTCCTTGTCCTGATCCCCACCGGATCGCGTTGCGAGAAGATTGAAACGGACTTCGCTGCCCGCCTCGAATGCGCGTTGGTCGCCATCGGTGACCAGCAATAACATGTCATCGCCATGCCACGACCAGTCACCCGCTTCCCATTTGGTCTGGCCGCGATAATCGATCAGTCCCATCGCCGCCTTTCGGAAATCGCGAATTACGCTGACGACGTATCCGCCCCGGGGAAATTCGCGGCGAAACGTTTCAATCTGAAACTTTCGCGTCAACAGCGCGACTGTCCTGGAATCGGCTTCCAGCCAGGCCCGCGCGGAAATGCCGTAGCGATCGGCGACTTCCTCGTACCACTGGCGGCTCGACTGGAGAAAGTCGGGACGATGCCAGGAGTCCGCCATGTCGTCGGGTTGAAAGAAATCCACGGGCGTCCACGTGTCCGCCGCAATCGCTTCGCCGAGGACAAGCGGTTTGGTTTCCCGGCTGCGGATAAAATCTCTCAGCCGCGTCAGCTCGGCGACCCACGTATGGTTATTTCCGTAGGGGTGATCGTCATAGAAGTCAAAGACGCGGTTCCACTCGATCCAGCTACTGTCATCAACGACAATTGCGTCTGGAATGTGCTCCTTGCACCGATCGTACAAGGCGCGAATGACGCCGAGGTCCGCCGATGGACCCGTTTCGCACGTGAGGCTCCGCAAGATGACCGAGGGATGATTGCGATCGTGTCTGAAGAACTCCTCGTATTCGCTTTGTAATTCCGCGAGTCGTTCGGGCGAAAAGTCCGGATGCCACGTCGGGTATTCGATCCACGCGAGCATCCCCCCCTCATCGCACAGGTCGAGATAGCGCGTTGGCGGAATCCACAGGCAGAATTTCATCAGGTTAAAGCCCCGCGACCGCGCAAATTCGATCTCCTGTCGCATGAAATCCTCGTCAATTGACGGCGCGGTTCGTGGCGGTGCGTACCCCCAGTTCAGTAGTCCGCGAATTTGCAGCCGACGCCCGTTGAGCAGGAAACCGTCTCCCTCCACCCGAACATCGCGAAAGGCAACGCGGGTCGTCACCATGTCGGTCGAATCGCCATCGGCGATCATGACGCGAAGCGCGTACAGCGAGGGATTCTCCGTGCTCCAGGCCGTAAAATTCTCACACTCGTTCTCTGGCGGCAGCAGCCAGTCGCCTGATAATTGTCCATCGACGAGAGAAGGCGCTTCGCTGGCGTCCAGCGTTGTCCAGAGTCCATCTGCTCCGCAACGAATGGCGACAATCGCCGATGGACGGTTTGCATTGACAAGCGGGATTTCCAGGTGAATCGTGCGTTCGGCGAGGTTGCCACTTTGAAACATGCCCGTCTCGTCGATCCATGTCCTGGAAACCTCGATCAGCTCGACGCCTTGCCAGACGCCTCCGAAATGCGGGGCGATCACAGGGAGGAAGCCTTGCGTATTGTGACCGACGCGCTCGTCCACCTCGACGCGAACCTCCCAAGGACGATCCGCCCTGGCGCGTGCGGCATCGGTCACGTCGAGGCGAAAGGGCGTCCAGCCGCCAAGATGCTCGCCAACCAGCACGTCGTTGAACCAGACTTTCGCGTGAGTCGCCACTGCGTCGAAGTGAAGTACCAGACGCTGCCCGGTTCCAACGCGCATCGGTTCGATCGAGCGGCGAAGGATGGCCGTTCCGTCAAAATCGACATCGATCTGGTCCTCGAACGTCCCGGGGACGCTTACTGATTTCCAGCTCTCTTCATGAGGGAGCTTCAATTCCCACGCGCCATTGAGTGAATGAACAACGCGGCCATCAACGCCCTGGCCCGCTGCAAGCCCTGGAACGAGTCCAAGGCCCGTTGCGGATAGCAGGATCAGGGTGACGGATGGAACGATCAGTTGCCTGGCCATTGTGCCTCTTATTCTTACACTCGACTCCTCCTCGCACTCCTGCTCGATCGCTGGTATTCGAGTACGGTTACGAGCATTCCGTCGACGGACTGTTCAACTGTTGCCCTAAACGGTTATCGAGTATTCTACACGAATATGGTGATTGACGAGCGAATGCGGTGGATACTCGGCGGCACGGTCGTCGTCTATTTCGTGGTGATGTACGCCGTCTCGTGGTTTGCGTCGCGGCGCATCCATGACGTCGAGGATTACGCGGTGGCCGGACGACGACTGCCGCTTTCGCTCGCCTGGATGACGCTGCTTGCGACCTGGTTCGGGGCGGCGACGATGCTCATCGTTCCCGACGAAATCCGCAAGGAAGGTCTTGTCGCCGCCGCGCTTGATCCCATCGGTGCGGGCCTTTGCCTGATCCTTGCCGGTTTTCTCGTCGCCGGTCCGATGTGGCGCGAGAAACTGCTGACCGTTCCGGACCTCTTTCGCAAGCGGTTCGGGCGGGCCGCCGAAGTGCTTGCGGCAATCATCATGGTCCCCAGCTATTTCGGCTGGATCGCCGCGCAGTTTGTCGCGCTGGCGGGAATGGCGCGGTTGTTTTTTGGAATCGATCCGGTAATCGGCCTTGTCGCCGTCGCGATTCTCGGAACGGGCTACACGTTGCTTGGGGGAATGTGGTCCGTTACGCTGACCGACGCGATTCAGATTGGCTTGCTGTTGATCGGCCTCGTGGTCATGGCGTTCGTCGTC
The DNA here is from genome assembly GCA_041747075.1 of Pirellulaceae bacterium. GTDB lineage: Bacteria > Planctomycetota > Planctomycetia > Pirellulales > Pirellulaceae > CAJQPP01. Next base: position 40,819 of record JBGTFW010000063.1, on the reverse strand, counting down.
GCGGGGGAACTGGGCGGTTGGGGCACCGCGTGGACGCGCATCGTCAATGAGACGTCCCCGGACAAGCTGGTCGTTGTGCCGCTCGATTCGACGAAAGAGTTTTTTGCATGGCTTGCGCTGCTGGCGGCCGGGGCGCTGGGGAATATGCCAGGACAGGACCTGATGCAGCGCGTCTTTGCCGCCAGGTCGGAGTCGGTCGCGCGAAAGAGCTGTTACATCGCCGGAACCGTCTATCTGGCGTTCGGTCTGATTCCGGTTTTCATTGCACTTGCAGCGAATCTGCTGGTTCCCGATTCGGTTGAAGGGGACCTGATGCCCGCGCTCGCGGCGATGTTTCTTCATCCGGTCGTGGCGGTTATTTTCGTCGTCGCCCTGATGTCCGCGGTTCTTTCGACGATCGACAGCGCGATTCTCGCACCGGCAACGGTTCTGGCGCAAAACCTTTTGGCGCGGCGGGGGCAATCAGCGCGGTCCCTCCTGTGGCTGAACCGCGCCTGCGTGTTGCTCGTAGCGGCGCTGAGTCTCGCGTTGGCGCTGGCGGGCGATAGCGCGTGGTCGCTGCTGGAGGACGCCTATTCAATAACGCTCGTCGGGTTGTTCGTGCCGATGATGTTCGGACTCTACTCACGACCGGGTTCCGCCGCTCCCGCCCTCGCGAGCATGATCGCGGGTGCCGGCACGTGGCTCGTCCATTACGTTTCAGGCTGGGACGATTTTCTCGAACCTTTCGCCCCGGTCGGACGCCTTGAGCTGCCGCTGGCGCTTGCCTGCACGCTGTTGTCGCTGGTCGCGTGGCTCGTTACGCGGTATCTGGCACCCGATTCGCCAGGCCGAAATGTCTCTTGATATTGTCAGCCGTCGGTCGTTCGATCACACCGGTTTCCGTGATAATTGCCGTGATCAGCTCGGCGGGCGTCACGTCAAACGCCGGATTGTAGACGTCGATTCCCGCCGGTGCCGTGGCAAGACCGAATCCGTTGGTGATTTCTCCCGCCGCGCGCTGCTCGATGGGTATTTGTCCGCCGTCGGCGATCGACAGGTCGAACGTCGAGCGAGGCGCGGCGATGTAAAAAGGGATGTCGTGATGCCGGGCAAGCACCGCCAGCGAGTACGTACCGATCTTGTTGGCGGAATCGCCATTGGCGGCGATCCGGTCCGCCCCGGTGACGACCGCGTGGACGCGCCCTTCCTTCATGACCTGGGCCGCCATCGAATCGCAGATCAGCGTGGCGGGGATGTCTCGCTGTCGTAGCTCCCACGCCGTCAGCCGCGCCCCCTGGAGCAATGGCCGCGTCTCGTCCACGAAAACGTGAAGCGGCAGTCCCTCGTCCTGGGCCGTGAAGAAAATGCTCAGCGCCGTTCCGTATTCCGAAGTCGCCAGTCCCCCGGCGTTGCAATGTGTCAACACGCCCGTCAGCCGATCGCCGAGAAGTCGAACTCCGTGAGACCCGATCTCGCGACAGGTGCGGCGGTCCTCGTCGTGAATCGTCCGCGCCTCGTCGAGTAACTGATCGCGAATGGTCCCGGCGGTCGCGCCGTCATCGATCGAATTCAGACGGTCGGCCAGTCGACGAAGTGCCCAGAAAAGATTGACGGCGGTGGGACGGCTGGTCGCGAGGTACGCGGAGGCTTCGGCGGCCCGTTGCCGAACAAGGACCGGCTCGTCCGGCAGATTTTTTCCCCCAACGGCAAGCACCACGCCGTAGGCGGCGGCGATGCCGATCGCCGGTGCTCCGCGGACTCGCAGCGACTTGATCGCTTGCCAAACCGTTTCGACGTCGCGGCATTCCAGCGTTACCAGCTCACCCGGCAATTTCGTCTGGTCGATCAATTCAAGACGCCCGTCTGTTCCGCCTTTCCACGAGAGAGTCTGCATAATCTCTTGTTCTACTCTCCTGTTCGACACTCACAACCGTATCTTCTGACCTGCATCGCGATCAGGGCGCCTTGTTCCCTTGCGAAGCTGCCAGCTCGGATTGCAGTTTCCGGTTCTTCGATTCGATTTTTCTGACAAGGGCTTCCTTGAATTTCCGCAATCGCTCGCGCAGCAGCGGATCAGCGATTGCGAGAATCTGAACGGCAAATAGTCCGGCGTTCCGCGGTCCACCCATGCCGACGGCCATGCTGGCAACCGGGACGTCGCCTGGCATTTGCACGGTTGACAACAGCGAGTCCAGTCCGCCAAGTTCGGCGGTGGGGACCGGCAGCCCAATGACGGGCAACGTCGTGTGCGCCGCGACGACTCCGGCCAGGTGCGCGGCACCCCCGGCGGCGGCAATGATGACTTTCAGGCCCCGATCGATCGCCGACGTTGCGTAATCGGCAACCGCGTGTGGCGTCCGGTGCGCGCTCATAACGTTGACTTCCCAGGCGATATCAAATTCGTCGAGGGCCTCGCCGGCAGCGCGGATTTTTGGCCAGTCGCTGTCGCTGCCCATAAGAATACCGACGAGTGGATTGGAAGCCATAAGTAACGATTTATAAACCCTTGCGATACTTTTTCAAGGAGCCAGGCGTTCGATTCGCCATGCCGGCGCGCCTTCGTCGGGCGAATAGCGAAAACGATCGTGCGAGCGGTCCTCGCGGCCTTGCCAGAATTCCCACCGCGAGGGGGTGAGATGGTAGCCTCCCCAGAATTCCGGGAGCGGGATTTCCGCCCCCTCGAATTGCCGCTCGAGGGCGTCGCAAACTTGCTCAAACGCTTCTCGCGATTCGAGCAGACTCGACTGGGCCGAGGCGAGTGCCGAGAGACGGGCTCCGCGCGGCCGGGCGCGAAAATACGCTTCGGAAATCTCGCGAGTCGATTTTGTGACGACCCCCTCGATCCGAACCTGACGACCCAGCCACGCCCAGTGAAACAACAGCGCGGCGCGGGCGTTTGCCGCAAGTTGCCGACCCTTTTCCGATTGATAGTTGGTAAAAAACGTGAGTTGGCGGTCGTCGTAGTCCTTGAGCAGCACCGTGCGCGCCGTCACCCGGTCGTCCGCCGACGTGGCCAGCGTCATCGCGTTTGGCTCAAGCCACTCCCCTGGCCGCGTTTCCACGGCGCGGCGAAACCACTGGTCGAACTGGCGGAACGGGTCGGCCTCAAGCTCGCGGCGGTCCAGCCCGCGGGTCTGGTATTCCTTGCGAAGTAGATCGAGGAGATTCATGGTGTCAGGGGAAAGGCTAAAACGCTAGAATGAACCGCGCGGCATCATTATTGTCCGCCACGCCACCTTTGCAATTGACGACCGACCGGCATGAGCATGACGACGCAACGGGAATCGACCCACCGAACCGCCGCAAATGACGGGTTTCGCGAGGAACGCGATTCGATGGGGACTGTCCAGGTGCCCGCCGGTGCATGGTATGGCGCCCAAACACAACGCGCCGTCGAGAATTTTCCTGTTTCCGGATGGCGGCTGCCGACGCCGCTGATTCGCGCGATGGGGCGGGTCAAGCACGCCTGCGCGGTAGTCAATCGTGATCTCGGCAAGCTGACGGGATCGGGAAAAAATCCGCTGAACGACGCACAGGTTGACGCCCTTCTCGCCGCCGCTTGCGAAGTGATCGACGGACGGCTCGACGACCAGTTTCCCATCGACGTCTTTCAAACCGGTTCGGGAACGTCGAGCAATATGAACATCAACGAGGTCATTGCCAACCGGGCGATTGATCTGGCGGGAGGCGACCGGTTCGCCGAGGACAAGGTGATCCACCCCAACGATCACGTGAACATGGGGCAAAGTACCAACGACACATTTCCCACCGCGATTCACGTGGCGGTCGCCTGGGAGATCAGGAAGACGCTGATTCCGGAACTGAAACGGCTGAAGAAGGTGCTTGAGGAAAAGGCGAAACGCTTCGACAAGGTGCTGAAGATCGGCCGTACGCATTTGATGGACGCCACGCCGCTGCGGCTCGGTCAGGAAATGGGCGGCTTCGCGCGGCAAGTGGAATTGTCGGTCGACCGCGCCGAGTCGGCGATCGATTCCGTTCTTGAGCTGCCCGTGGGCGGAACAGCCGTCGGAACCGGGATCAATACCCATCCCGAATTTGGAATGCGTGTTGCCAGGGAACTGGCCCGCGAAACGGGAATTCGCTTCATGGAAGCCGTCAATCATTTCGAGGCCAACGCCCAGCGCGACGGCCTCGTCGAGTGTCACGCGATGCTGCGAACGATCGCGACAACGCTCTTTAATATTGCCAACAACATCCGCTGGCTGGGGAGCGGACCGCGGTGCGGACTCTTTGAACTGCAACTGCCGAGCCGCCAGCCCGGCAGTTCGATCATGCCCGGAAAGGTCAATCCGGTAATGTGCGAAAGCCTCATGCAGGTCGCCGCGCGGGTGCTCGGCAACGACCAGACGATCGTCATATCCGGTGCCGCGGGCGGCCAGTTTCAGCTCAATATCATGATGCCCGTGATGGGACTAACGACGCTTGAAAGCATCCAGTTGCTCTCTGGCGGGACCGCCGCCTTCATCGATTTTTGCGCCGCGGGCCTGGAAGCGAACGTCGAACAGGCCGAGGCCTTCGTCGAAAAAAGCCTTTCGATGATTACCAGCCTCAATCCGTACATCGGCTACGAGCGAGCCGCGAAACTGGCCAAGGAAGCCTTTGCCACCGGCAAGACAATTCGCCAGGTATGCACCGAACAAAATATCCTGCCCCCCGACACGCTTAATGAAGCGCTCGATCCGATGCGGATGACGGAGCCTCACGAGTAAGCGGATCGCGCGAACCGAGTTTCTGAAAGGAGTTACCCTGTGAATCGGAGATTAAAGGAAGCGAAGTGTGCCGGTCAAACGACGATCGGACGGATTCGAGCCTGCTTGCCGGCGAGCGCGCTCGTCGCCGCATTGACCGCCTGGTCGCCGCCAGTCGCGCGGGCCGTGCAAGTCGACCCGCAACCCGAAAACGGGTCGATCTCCGGCGCGTCGGAGGAAACACCCGCGTTCCTGCTTGAGAAAATCGAGGCAGTCGCCCAACGGTCCAGGTCCGCCCGGTCGGCGACGGAATACTCGGCGGTCATCGAACGATGTGAGCAGATTCTCGCCGCCGGGCCGTTGAGTCCGGAACACGCCGTCTATCTCAAGTCGTTGATGGCGTGGGGTCTGAACCGCCGCGCCGCCACGCGGATGGAGCTTGCCGAACGGTTTGAAAAGATTGGCAACGTCGAGCAGGCGAGCCAGATTCTCAAAAGCGCCCAGGACGACCTCGACGCCTCGATCAGGCTCGACGACGATCGCTGGCTGGCGCGAAAGAACCGGGCGCTGTTGTTCTCGCAGTTAAACGATCTCAACGCGGCAATCGCCGACTGGACTCGGGTGATCGAGCTGCAGCCCGATGGCGACGAACACTTCAAGGCACTCTTTAATCGTGCGGAGTTGCTGTACGCGATCGACGAGCCGGATAAATCCCTGGCCGATTATCGCGGCGTCCTGGAACGCAACGCCAATGATCTCCAGGCCCTCAACGGTGCCGGAAATTGTCTGCTGGCAATGGGAAAACCCAATGAGGCGATTGAGCAATACAACGCCATCCTCGAAACTGATCCGGAAAATGCCGGCGCGCTGGCCAATCGCGGCGAGGCACGGGAACAGCTCGTTCAATGGAACCTGGCCGTGGCGGACTATCGCGCCGCGATTGCCGGCCGCTCATCGCCGCGGACCCAGCGACGGCTTGCGTGGTTGCTTGCGACCTGTCCCGACGATTCGGTGCTGGACGGGAGGGCCGCGATCGACTTAATCAAAGGAGCGATCGCCGCGGAAGGCGAAACGGCTGAGAACCTCGACACACTTGCCGCCGCGCTCGCCGCCGACGGACAGTTTGCCCGCGCGCGCGACGTGCAAACCCGCGTCATTGACCTGGCCGAGCCGGACGACGAGGGCTTTCGCGTCCGCCAGGCGATGTACGAAAACGAGGAACGATTTGTGCAACCAGCCGAACAGGGGGACGGCGGGCTGATCGATTGAAGGAGCTTGTTGGATTTCATAGAATCAAGGCAATCGTTTACGGGTTTCATCAACTCGTACTCCCGGTGACCTGTTTTCCCATCGTTCGAGGCACGACGCAAATGAAAAACCTGAACCTGATTCTGACTTTCGGCTTGCTGGCGTTGATGACATGTGGTTGCGAACCGATGGATTCGCAGTCCGTCACTTCCGGTGCTGGCTCGGGTGACGTGAGTCATCGCGATCTGGTGACGGAAGTCGGCACTGCCGATTTTGAAAAGGTCATCGCTGACAACACGATTACGCTCGTCGATTTCACCGCGACCTGGTGCGGGCCGTGCCAGCAACTGAAGCCCGAGCTTCACAAGATGGCCGAGGAATTCGATGGCAAGATCAAGTTCGTCGAGGTCGACGTCGACAAGAGTCGCGACATCGCGGAAAAGTACAAAATCACCGACTTGCCCACACTGGTCGTCATCAAGAACGGCGAGGAAGCAAGCCGAACCGTTGGCGCCGACTCCCAGGAAATCCGCGACATGCTGGAAAACGCGCTTTAACTGAAAACGCCGCCGTCAATACAAGCCCGACGCCAGCGAGTAAGCCACGTGGGACAAGCTGCCAGCTTGTCAATCACACCAAGCCCGACGCGCCAGCGAGGGAACCACGTTCGGCACACCCCGCAGTCGCTTCGTGACCCCAATCGACCCGCGCTCATGCCAGCAACGGGCTGTCATCCGGCCGGCCATCCGGCGGGCACCACAATAAATTTGCATCAAAATGCCGACTGCGACATGGGCGGCGGTCCACCCGGCAAGCACCCACACGATTGCCGGATACACGTGACTGCGCGGGTCCATCCCATGGGTCCACGGTCCGCCGCGCCACCCGCGAGTGCAAGCAATACCGCCGCACCGAGGCCAGTATAAAACGCGACGGAATTGTCGTTTCGGTTCCAGCGACGCGCGAGCAGCGTCAATCCCCATGCCGCCGCCAGACAAGTCGCGGCGACCACCGGCCAAAGTCGTATACGAGCAGGGCCTGAAGCGATTTCCGGACGACTTCGCAGCGCACGTTAGTTGCGCCCATCGTCATTCAGTATGCCGATGTTCCTGGACGGTCCGCACTACCATCGCCCGGGGCAGGTGCGTTTGGCGTTCGCCGCGAGACATAAACGGCGGTCGAACGGGGTGCGCGCTTCAGGCCTCGGCCGGTCAACAAGGGTCCATGGCCGTCGGGAAAAACGTCATCCGGCGTCTCGGCGGCTGTATCAATAAAACAAGTCCAGCTCGTTTGCCGGATCATCGTCGGGATCGTAAACGTTGTGGATCGGTTGACGGGATTCACGAGCATGAACAGGTCGTCGCCCCCTTGTCCCGTTCCGCCAAGCAGGCAGGCAAAGGGCAATTCTCCGTTGCTCCAGTCCACCGGTCGAGCGTCCGTTGCCAGCCATGTCACGTCAGGAAACATCCGGTCCTCGATGCGCTGGCCCGTCAGGTACCAGCGTCGTCGCGTCACCGGCTGGGCATGTCGAAAGGCAATCAGTTGCCGCGTGAAGCGCACCAGTTCCCCGTTTTTCCGGACGAGATCCCAGTCGAACCACGAGACCTCGTTGTCCTGGCACCAGGCATTGTTGTTCCCGGACTGGGTCCGCCGGCACTCGTCCCCCGCCGTCAGCATGGGGACTCCCTGGCTGAGCATCAACGTGGCGAGCAGGTTCTTGATGTGGCGCAGCCGGGCGCGTTCGATTTCCGGGTCGTCCGCCGGTCCTTCGACGCCGAAATTCATGCACAGATTGTGGTTCTCGCCGTCCCGATTTTCCTCACCGTTGTCCAGATTTTGCTTTTCCTGGAAGCTGACGAGATCGTTCATCGTGAACCCGTCGTGCGACGAGATGAAGTTGATACTGCAATGCGGCGGACGTCCGGCGGCCTGGTACAGGTCAGCGGAACCCGCCAGCCGCGTGGCAAAGGCACCGCGCGTCCCCTTGTCGCCGCGCCAGTAGCGGCGCACGTCATCGCGGAATTTCCCGTTCCATTCGGCCCACCGCCCGTCACCGAACGTTCCGACCTGATAGGCACCGGCGGCATCCCACGCCTCGGCGATGATTTTCGTGTCAGCCAGCAGGGGGTCCTCGGCAATCGCCTCGACCAGCGGCGGGTTGGCGACGAGATTCCCCTTGCGGTCGCGGCTGAGAATCGAAGCCAGGTCAAATCGAAAGCCGTCGATGTGGTAGTTGTGAACCCAGTGGCGCAGGCAGTGAAAGATCATCTCGCGGACGATCGGATGGTTTCCGTTGACGGTGTTTCCACAACCCGAATAGTTGCGATAGTACCGCGCGTCGTTCTCCAGCATGTAATATACGGAGTTCTCAAGACCCTTCATCCCAAGGACCGGGCCAAGGTGGTTTCCCTCGCACGTATGGTTAAAGACGACGTCGAGAATGACTTCGATGCCGGCGTGATGAAGCGCCTTGACCATTTCCTTGAACTCGACGACCTGTCCGCCGGGGGAGGGGTCGGCGGCGTAACCGCGATGCGGCGCGAAAAACGCCAGCGGATCGTAGCCCCAATAGTTCGGACGCATTGGTGCCGAACCGTCGGTGGCAAGGATCGGGAACTCGTGAACGGGCATCAGTTCGACTGCCGTGACTCCAAGCGATTGGAGGTAAGGTATTTTCTCGATCAAGCCAAGGTAGGTACCCGGATGCTCGACGCCGCTTTCGGGATGACGGGTAAAGCCCCGCACGTGAAGCTCGTAGATCACCGATTCGGAAAAATCACGATTGAGGTGCCGGTCCCCCTCCCAGTCAAAATAATCATCGACGACGACGCATTTGGGAGGGCGAACGACCCCGTCAGACGACTGCTGAAACGTCCCCGCCAGCGCCCGCGCGTATGGATCGATCAGCCGCGCGCGCGAGTCAAACCGCATTCCCCGGCCCGGGTCGTGCGGCCCCTCCGCCTGGAAATGATACAACTGGCCGGCACCCATTTCCGGGACGAAAATGCTCCAGATGTCCCCCCACCGGTCGGTTTCCCGCTGGAATTTGATCACTTCCGACGGTTCAAGGTCTTCCACCCGGTCATAGAGGAGCAATCGCATGCCGGTGGCGCTGCGGCTGAAAACGACGAACTGGACTCCGTGATCGTGCAATACCGCTCCGTAGGGCAGGATGTGCATGAACTGCAAGTCGAGATGGGTGTGCCGCATGATCTTCAGCATAAACGTCGACCCCAGGTGAGAACAGGGAGGCGGTGGAGGGTGCGGCCTTGTTCGCAAACGTATCACGAAGCAGATTGGATGCCGCGAAAAACTTCTTCCCGCCGTTGCAATTCACCGCATGTCCGGTTGAAATTGACAGCCTTACCAGTGGGGAAAACTTCGTGAAGACTTCGTGCCGTGAGCGTCGTCACGATTTTTCCAATGGGAGCGGGGCTGAACAAACAAACCTTGGCGGTTTTTCATGCGCAAGCAAAACTCGCAGTCCGGATCAAAACGGCCCGCGACCTCCTACAAGGATGCGGGCGTCGACCTGAAGCTTTACGCTAAGGCCATGAAGCGGATTCCCCGGCTCATGCACCCGACCTGGTCGCCGCGAGTCCTTCCCAACGACGGAGGATTCGCGGGACTGTTTCAACTCGACGCCGGCAGCGGCTGGAAAAAACGAAATTACCGCGACCCCGTTCTCGTTTCCGGAACCGACGGCGTCGGCTCAAAGATTCAGGTCGCTCAAATGGCCGACCGGCACGATTCGATCGGAATCGATCTGGTTGCCATGTGCGTCAACGACGTGATCTGCTGCGGTGCCGAGCCGCTGTTTTTTCTCGACTACGTGGCGATGTCGCACGACGATCCTCGGCGGCTGGAACAGATCGTCGCGGGAATCGCCCGGGGGTGCCGTGAGGCCGGATCGGCGCTTCTCGGTGGCGAAACCGCCATCATGCCCGACACCTATCGCCGCGGTGATTACGATCTCGCGGGCTTTCAGGTCGGTGTCGTCGAGCGGCGGAAACTGATTGATGGTTCGGCCGTCGCGCCCGGCGACGTGGCGATTGGGCTGGCCTCAACCGGATTGCACTCCAACGGGTTCGGCCTCGTTCGCAAGATTGTGTTTGAGATGGCTGGTTTCGCGGTTTCTGACGTGGTCGCGGGACTCGATGCGCCGGTCGGTGACCTCTTGCTGACTCCAACCCGGATTTACGCGACCGCGGTTGGTGAATTGCTCAAACATCGGGCGACGCGCTCGGCGATCCACGGAATTGCCCACATCACCGGCGGCGGCATCCAGGAAAATCTCCAACGAATCCTTCCCGCAAACGTTGACGTCGTTCTCGAGGGAAGCTCGTGGAAGATTCCGCCGGTCTTTCCATGGTTGATGAAACTGGGCAACGTCAGGCCGGCGGAAATGTATCGGGTCTTCAATATGGGACTGGGAATGATTCTTGTCGTCGACGCCCAACGCGCGACGCATACCGGGAAAATCCTCGGCGACGCGGGCTTTGGGCACTGGCTTGTTGGAGAGGTCGTCGCCGGCGGTGGCCGCGTAAGGATTCGATCGCGAAAAACGCGTTCGGTTTGCGTCGAACCCTCGACGGCCGGAGGCTAATTCCGAACGGAGGTCCCGTTTCCCGAGCGACTCTCAAAAAAAAGGACTTGCCATGCGCAAGTCCCTTGACGCTGCGCGGTGTTTTCCGGTGGTTGTCGCTTCGCTCGACCACCGGCTAATGGCTTCAATGCCTCCGGCATGGAAAAACGACGCGGCATCCGCATGAAAAATGTTTCGGCTGGGATCGATGGCGACAGCGCCATTCTCGACGTAGCTACGCTTGCCAAAGCGTGGATATTCATTAGCGAAACCGCAATTTCCGCCGTTTGGCAACGGCAGCTACAAACTCCGCGATTTACACTATCGAAATGACAATCTGGCGCTGTCCAATTAGTTGTGCTTGTTAGTTCGTGTTCGACTGGGCACGAACACGGCCCGGCGATCTCACGGTTTGTGAGTTTGCTCGATGATCAATTGCCCGGCGGCGCCGGAGACGCGGAGGGTGCCTGGCAATTCGAACGCCGCGAAGGCGTGACTTTCCTTGATTGACGAAAGGCTCGCATGAAGTGACTCCGCCGCATCGGCCAGTCGCTGCCAGTGTCGTCGCGTCATTGCCTGGGTGGGCCAGCGCTGCCGTCGCCAAACTTCGCGGAACGCCTCGCGCCACAGATAACTCGACCTGGATTCCCACCCGCCTGCATCGACTGTCACGCGCCGATCCAAAAAACGAAAATGACGAGTCACGAGGTCCTCGGCCATTTGCCGGGTGATTTTCCGGATGTCGGCGGCGTCGCGCGCCAGTTCGCCGAGCACCGCGACAAGGTCTCCCGCCGCGACGCTTTCCAGCGAGGGAAGGACTTCCAGTCGAATCCGGTTGCGCGCCGGAGCGACCGAGGCATTGGACGAATCGGTACGCCACGACTGGCCGCGCTCGTTCAGCCATTGAAGAATTTCCCCGCGGAGAATCCCCAGCATGGGCCGCACCAACGTGATCCCGTCATCGAGAACGCGGCGCGATGGAATTCCCGCTAATCCGGCGACGCCCGTTCCCCGCAGCAATCGAAACAATACCGTCTCGGCCTGATCGTTGGCATGGTGCGCGGTACACAGATAACGGGCACCGGCGGATCGTGCCATTCCGCCGAGCAGCTCGTAGCGGTGGCGGCGGAGGAAACCTTCCAGACTCTCGCCATGAAGCGACGGGCCGGGGGGATTCGCCGCGCGCGTCATCAAGTTCAAGTCGAGAGAGTCAGCCAACGACGCAACCCACCGCGCGTCGTCACGGGATTCCGCGCCGCGAAGCTGATGATCGACGTGCCCGACGATCAATTCGCCGCGTCCTCCGGCGTCCCGTTGCAACTCGTGGAGCGCGAGCAGCAGCGCAACGCTGTCGGCACCGCCGGAAACCGCGACGAGCACACTGACATCCAGCCACTGGTCGGGCGGCCAGTCGGTGGCGATTCGGTCCGGCAGCATCAAGGATCAAGTAGAGAACATGGGTCGCCCGACCTCACCACCGGTCGTATTTTTCCAGACGAACCAGGGGAGCGGCTCGCCGACGATTCGACAGTCAATTTTTAAACGGTATCAGGGTTGAGTTATGCCGTCGGCCAGAGTTCCTGTTCGTGCGACCACACCGCGGCGGGTTGATGCTCGTCCGGCGTCACACCCGGCCGGAAGAAACCGATTTTCTCAAGAGCCTGGTAGACTTCCTCCAGCGTCTTTTCGCCAAAATTGGAAATGCCCAACAATTCGTTCCGGGTCGTGTTGAGCAATTCCCGCACGGTAAAAATGCCGCGTTCTTCCAGACAATTCGTCGTACGAACGGTCAAGCCGATCTCGGCGGTGCTAAGTCCGAGTTTCTCCTGGCGAAAGCGGGCATCCTCTTCCTGTCTGCTAAGCGGCATGCGGGTTCGAGCCATGGGTCCCTCCCCGTAGTTCAAGGGCGATTGCGAAAAATCTGATTCGTTCGTTTGGATTCGTTCCGAATCGTGACGCCGACGACGATCGTGGCGTCCTTGTTCAATCCCGCTCGAAGTATACCATTGAAGGGCATGTCGACCGGCCAGGAGTTTTCCGTTCGCCTCACAATTCGTGTATTTTTTCCGGATGTTGCTAGCAGTCGCTGGCAACCGTGTCGCGATCGCTTCGTCGGTCGGTTGGTTCCCGACGAACCGATGGAGCGATGCGGCGACTGTCACAACTCGAACGCCACCCTGTCATGATGACCCGCAACAATGACTGTTGAATTCACCAGCGACGCCTTGCTCGACTCGCTGAATCCGGCGCAGCGGAGCGCGGCGGCACACGTCGAGGGACCGCTGCTGATCCTTGCCGGTCCAGGTAGCGGCAAGACACGGGTTCTCATACACCGCATCGCGCGAATGATCGCCAGCGGTGTCCCGTCCCATCAGATCGTGGCGTTGACGTTCACCAACAAGGCGGCGAACGAGATGCGGGATCGTCTCAATGAACTGGTGCCCCGCCATTTTGCCTGGACGGGGACCTTTCACAAGTTTTGCGGGCGGCTCCTTCGGACGCACGCTTCGTACATCGGGCTGGACGAGAACTTCACAATATACGACCACGGCGACAGCAAGAAGGTTCTCAAGGCCGCCATCAGCGATTCGCGAATTCCGCTGACGCATCACACGCCCGATCAGGTCTTTAGCCGGATTAGCCGCGCCAAGGGGAGCGGACTGACCGTATCGATGTTCGGGCAATCGGCCACCAGCCATCTCGACAAGATCGCGGCGCGGATTTACCCGCACTACCAGGAGGCGCTTCGCAATGCGAACGCGGTTGATTTTGATGACATGTTGCTGCACGTCGTGACGATGTTGCGGGAGAACCACGAGCTGCGCGAATCGCTGGACGAGCGGTTCCGCTACCTGATCGTCGACGAATACCAGGATACCAATACGGCCCAGTACCTGATCCTCAAGGGTCTGAGCCAGATTCACCGAAACCTCGCGGTGACCGGCGACCCGGACCAGTCGATCTATGGTTGGCGCGGCGCGAGCCTGGGGAACATTCTCGATTTCGAAAAGGACTTTCCCGACGTGACAGTCGTCCGGCTGGAACAGAACTATCGCAGCACGGGTTCGATTCTCGGCGTCGCCGGTCATTTGATCGTCAACAACCAGCGGCGGAAGCAAAAGGAACTTCGCACGGACAACGCGGCGGGGATTCCCGTTTCGATGGTCGCGTGGCCCTCGCAGCGGCAGGAAGCGGAATCCATTGCCGATTCCATTTCGTGGCAGGTTTCGCGGGGCGACCGCCAGCCGCGTGATTTCGCGATCTTTTACCGTGTCAACGCCTTTTCGCGAAGTTTCGAGCACGCCCTGCAGTCGCGCGGCATTCCCTATCACGTCGTCCACGGCCAGGAGTTCTATCAGCGAATGGAAGTGAAGGACTTGCTGGCCTGGCTGCACGTGCTCAACAATCCGGCGGACAACCTTGCCCTGCAACGAATCATTAACGTTCCGCCAAGAAAGATCGGTGCGGTAACCGTCAAACGAATCCGGCACTACGCCTCCGAGGAGGGAATCTCGTTGCTCGAATCGGCGCGGCGTTCGGGGCTGAACCCGGCGCTTTCCCGACAAGCGGCCGTCAAGGTCGCGGCTTTCGTCGCGATTTACGACCGGCTCTCGGAGTTTGTGACGGGGGGCGTCGAGGAGGTACTTGGACATGTGCTCTCGCAAACGGGATATCGGGAGTGGCTCGAGGCTGACGAGTCGGAGGAAGGGAACAACCGCGTCGCCAACGTGGACGAACTGCTGGCGGCGGCCCAGGAATTTGACGCCCGTCACCCCGACGACGGCGGGCTGCAAGCGTATCTTGAGACGGCCGTTCTGGTGAACGAGACCGATGCGTGGGAGTCGAATGACAACGCCGTCGCGCTGATGACGTTGCACGCCGCCAAGGGACTTGAGTTTCCAGTCGTCTTTATCGTTGGCCTTGAGGAAGGAGTATTGCCGCACGAGCGGTCGATGAACGACGACGATCAGGTCGAAGAGGAACGCCGCCTGTTGTTCGTGGGGATCACGCGGGCCGAGGAAGAGCTTCAACTTAGCCGCGCGCTCTACCGGTTCCGCCGCGGTGCGAACTTTCCGACCGTCGCGAGCCGCTTCCTCATGGAGTTGCCTCGCGATCGAATGACGGTTATCGAACCGCGCGGGGCAGAAATCGATGACTTTGCCGGCGAATACAACGAATTTGACGACGATCATGATGAATGGTTCCCGCGCGGCCAATCGGATACCGCGCACGAGACGCCGGGTGAATACGCGAATTCAACGTCACGACGCCGCGCAGCGGCCGCGCCGACGATTCGCACGGCTGCCGAGATGTTCCCCGCTTCGTCCGACGGCAACGGCGAGTCGGCGGAGTCCGCCGCTACGCCGCGCCGCGCGTCACCCGATTCGTTCGAGCTGGGAATGCTCGTGAATCATCCCCAGTACGGCGCGGGAAGGGTCGTCGCGCTGGGTGGTCAGGGAAAGAAGCGTCGCGCGACGGTCGATTTTTTTGGCGGCCGTTCGGAGAAATTCGTACTTGCCTTTAGCCCCTTGCAACCAGCGTCCCCTTGATTGTCAGCACCTTTCGCGGCGCGACGTTTGCCAGCAATCCGTACTCGACGGGGCGCGGCGGTTGCGGTAAATTCGCTCCGATCGGCGAGGGTTGCAACCCGAAAAAGCTCGAATCTGATAATCAAAACAAGAGAAACAAGAGACAGGGGATGCCCAATGGTCAAAATGTCCCGGCAGTTGATATGGTTGATGGGTATCGCGTTGGGCGTCTCCGCGTTTTTGTCGCAAGCAGTCTATTCCCAGGAGGACCCGGCGCTGGATAGTACGGGCTTTGATCAAAAAGTGCGTCCCCAGGACGACCTGTTCCTTGCGGTCAACGGGACGTGGCTCCGCGACACCGAGATTCCCTCGGACAAGTCCAACTATGGTGCGTTCAGCGTGCTCGCCGATCAGGCGGAATTGCACATCCGCGAACTGATCGAGGAAGCGGCTGGCACGTCGGCGGCCAGGGGAACCGACGCACAGAAAGTCGGCGATTTTTACAAGAGCTTCATGGACGTCGAACGCGTCAACGAGCTGTCGTTCTCGCCACTCAAAACGGAATTGGCGACCATCGATGGACTGAAGTCGCGCGAGGATGTGGTTCTTTACTTCGGTCACTTGCAGCGCATCGGCGTCACGACGCCGATGGGTCTGTTCGTCACGATCGATGCGAAGGACTCGACGCGATATCTCGCGGCCCTTGTCCAGAGCGGCACGACACTGCCGGATCGCGATTACTACCTGAAGGACGACGAGGAATCAGTCGCCGCGCGTGAGGCCCTCTCGCAATACATCGAGCAGGTTTTAGAGTTGATCCAGTCAGACGATTCATCCCGCGCCGATGAAATCATCGCCCTGGAAAAACGACTTGCCGAGGCGCAGTGGAGCCGGGTCGAGTTGCGCGACGCGGAAAAACGGTACAACCTCTTCACGGTTTCCGGATTGACGGAGCTTGCGGGAAATGTGCCGTGGAAAGCGTTCCTTGAAAAGGCGGATGTCGGCATGATCGAAGAGGTCAACGTCATGACGCCGGGGTATTTTGAAAAGCTTGACGCGATTCTTGCCGAGACTCCCGTCGAGACGTGGCAAGGATACCTGCGGTTCCATCTGATCGACGATTTTGCACCGATTCTCTCCGAGGACTTTGTCGACGCCCATTTTGAATTGCATGAGCGGGTCCTTGCGGGAATCCCCGAACAAAAACCGCGGTGGAAAGAGGCCGTTGCGCTCGTCGCCGGTGGCGGTGCAGGCGATTTCGGCGCGCTCGGCGATCTCGTCGGACGACTCTACGTGGAGAAACACTTTCCACCCGAACACAAGGCGCAAATGGACGCGCTGGTTAACAACCTGCTGCGGGCCTTTGGCGAAAGCATCGACGAACTGGAATGGATGACCGACGAAACGAAAGTCCGCGCGCGGGAGAAACTCGACAAGATCGTCACCAAGATCGGCTATCCGGAAAAATGGCGCGACTACAGCGGGCTGACCGTCGTTCCCGACAATCTGTTTGCCAACGTCGTGAACTCGCGCTCGGTCGAGTACCAGCGGATGATCGACAAGCTGGGCAAGCCGATCGACCGGACCGAATGGGGCATGACACCGCAAACCGTCAATGCCTACTACAACCCGACGATGAACGAGATCGTTTTTCCGGCGGCGATCCTGCAACCGCCGTTTTTCAACGTCGACGCCGACGATGCAGTCAACTATGGCGGGATCGGCGCGGTGATTGGCCACGAGATCAGTCACGCCTTTGACGATCAGGGGAGCAAGTACGACGGCGACGGCAATCTCAACAACTGGTGGACTGACGCGGACCGCGAGGCCTTTACGGAACTGACGACGCGGCTGATTGATCAGTACGCGGAGTATGAGCCTCTTCCCGGGAAGCGCGTCAACGGACAACTGACCCTTGGCGAGAACATCGCGGACCTGTCGGGACTTGCCATCGCTTTCAAGGCCTACGGCATTTCACGCGAGGGCAAGCCCGCGGCGGAAGTCGCCGGCTGGAGTGGCGAACAGCGTTTCTTTCTCGGATGGAGCCAGGTCTGGCGGCGGAAATATCGCGACGCCGAGATGGTCAAACGCCTGCTGATCGATTCGCATTCCCCCTCGTGGTATCGCGCCAACGGTCCGGTGACGAACATCGACGCCTTTTATTCGGCATTCGACGTCCAGCCCGGTGACGCGTTGTTCAAGCCCGTTGATGAACGAATCCGCATCTGGTAGCCGGCAATCAGGACTTCTCGCGAATGAGACCGATCGACCGGCAAAACTGCCCCTTGTGCATCCACAGGCCATAGACAGGTCGCCCGTCGCTTTTGATGAGCGTTCCGCTTCCGGACGGTGCCGTGCCAAACCATTCCGACTCGTACGAATCCGACATATCGAACCCGCTGTCCGTGACTTTCGAGAAAACGAAGCGGATTCCCTCGACAAACCGGTGCGCGTTGACTTGCACCCCGGAAAGTCCATACCCCGATTTGGCGGTGACGCTCGCCTTCTGATCAACACCTTCGTAGACGGGTGCAATGCTCTTGAGTACGTGGGTGCCACCTGACTTGACAACGAGCAAATCGACCCCCGTAATTGGCACCTTGGAAGGGTGCGCAAGATACCTTTTCGCACCCGCATCGTCACCACCCGTGATGGTCAGGTAGCGCGATGAAAAATTCTGGGTGCATCGCCGGTGAATGTGTTGCTCCATCGCACTTTCGATCGAACGCATGTAAAGGGAAATGTCCTTGTCGCGCTGTTGCTGATCGCTTGTCAGGTTGATGACCGGGTCGTCCGAAACGCCAGGCGGCAATTCGGGTACGTCCGGTGCATCGCCCGGTTGCTCGAAAGTAAACGGGTCAAGGGCACCCGCGGCATCGTCCGTTCCGGTATCCGAGGAATCGATGTGCAGCGACGAGAGAAATTTCCTGCTGATATTCTCCTCGATTGCCGATCCCTCCGCATCAACGCGAGCGTGGGCGATGTTGGTGCCGATGACCACGATCAGCCCGCGCTGGCCGCGGTTCGAACTTTGTGCGGTATATTCGCGACCTGGTTGCCCGTCGATTTCCACAGGTTGCGACCGTGAAATGCCGTTGACGGTTTTTTCAGCGGCGTCGAGCATTTCCGCCGCGTCGACGCCTTCGGTCGGGTAACTGAACGCGTCGAAATAGAAATGGTTGTTGTCGTAGCGGGTCACAACCTGGGTGGAGCGTACGGACTCGCCCGCAATCGTTACGTTCCCTGTTCCACGTGTCGCTTCCGCCGGAAAGCTGATCGAGACGCCGGGAATCGAAGTGGCGTACCGTTCCCATTGCCGGTCATACGTCTGGGCACCGCTCATTTCCAGCGAGAAGCCGGTCCACTCCGGATACTTCACGAGCCACGGACCCTTTACGTTCGTAACCTCGAGGGCAAATTCCTCATCAATCAACTCGTCGCCGCCAGCAGTCGAGACGGGAGCGGTATCCTTGCCGACCGAGATCGAGACAACGAACAGGATCAGCACGAGCACCGCACTGACCGCCCCGCTGATAATGGCCGGCAGAAGGAGACGCCGCAGTCCCGCGCCCACGAGACCGGCACCCGCCAGTCCCATGAGCATTCCCACGATCTGGCCAAATTTGCCGCTCCCCTGAAACCTTGCCACTTGCATTCCGAACAACGGCAGCAGGTTCATGATAATCCCGAAGATCAACAAAAAGGCGCCGAGCATCAACATCGCGCGTTCCGGAGCACCCACGGGTTGAATCGCCGATTTTTTTGCCGTCGGTTTCCATGTGCGCGTCGCCGCCGTTGTCTGGTGAACGGGTGCCGCATGCGGAGCCGCCGGAACCGGCGTGGCAAGCGGGTCAACCGCGTACGGATCGATATTCATCGGGTCCATCGCAAACGGATCAGAACTCGCCTGGAAGGAGGGGACGACGGGGACTGGTTGCGTCGGGCCGTGCCCGTGCGCTGCCACGGGTGGATGGGGGGGTGTCGACGCCGGGCTGTCAATCTGAAACAGGGTTTCGCAACTCTTGCATTTGAGAACTCGTCCAACGAGGCTCGAGTCGATCTTGTACTGCTTTTGGCAAGTCGGGCAGTGGGCAATGATTTGGGACACGTTTCCTCGCAAGTTTCCTTTGAGATCGGCGGCAGGCGGGACGCGGTTTTCGTCCGGCGGGAAAGGGACACAGTCAATTCCGGAATTGGACCTTCCGTCATTTTACGCTGCCGAAGCGGAATCAACAATTTGCGAAGGTCGTTTTTGGCGCTCATTTTTCCCGTGAAGGGGGCGGATCGGGCTGGCGAAAACAACCGACGACCACGGCAAAAAGCACTCCAACGGAAAGGAAAAGCCATCCCGAGTCCGTATTTGTCGCCGCCTTGAACTGGGTCAACAGAAAATAAAACCCCGCCGCCAGGGTAATTCCAATCCAGTTCATCAGCCCCACAGCCCCCAGCACTCGACCCGTGAAGTGGGCCGGAGGCCGCGCTTGAACAAAAACCTGAAGCGGCACGGCGAAAACGCCCGCGAGGAATCCTGTCAGAAACAGCCCCGTGCAAAAAAGCACTAATCGGAGGGACGCAGTGAACATGGGACCGTTGCTGACCAGCACCAGGGCGAGACTGGCAAACACAAGTCCCCGGCCCCCCAGTCGCACCAGGCTGAAGCGGACTCGCCCGCCCGACCACCGCCCGCAAACGAGACATCCCGCTGCAATTCCCAGTCCGATAAAGGCGACGCAGATGCTGGTCGTCGTGTCGGAATAGCCCAGTTGTTCGCGCGCCACCAGATTCGTCATCGGCAACATTAAGGCACCGGCGAACCAGAAGACCACGTAGGCGAGCATCGCCCCAAGCAATTGCCGATCACCCAGGATATATCGACAGGCACTTCTTTCGACGATCAGACACTCCG
Source organism: Pirellulaceae bacterium (assembly GCA_041747075.1). Lineage (GTDB taxonomy): Bacteria > Planctomycetota > Planctomycetia > Pirellulales > Pirellulaceae > CAJQPP01. The sequence continues at coordinate 20,860 of JBGTFW010000063.1, read as the reverse complement.
GAGAAAACTTCATGCGAGGACTGGCTGCCGGAGTCCGCGTTACGAGCAACGACGCGAGCGTACCAAAAACGGCAATCACAACGCAAAGGCCGCTGACGATCCACAACTGATCGGAAAACGCGTCCTTCAGGAATCCGCTGAGTGCCGTTCCGAAAATGATCGCCAGAAACGTCGTCATCTGGATCACTCCGTTGGCCGCTGGCAAATCCCGTTCGCTCAGCATCTCGGGCAGAATCCCGTACTTCGACGGCCCAAACAGCGCGCTTTGAGCGCCCATGAAAAACAGAACGACGATCAACCAGGCCAGCGTTTCGCCCGTACTGATCTCGCCTGTCAAAAAGGCCGCCATCGCGGCACCCATCACGCCGATTTCAAGAACCTTGCAAACGACGATCATCGAGCGCTTGGAAAACCTGTCCGAAAGAAACCCCGCGAACCCGGACAAGAGCACAAACGGAATGGAAAAAGCGAGCGTCGCGATCGCCTGAAACGGATCGTTGCCAAGCTTGTGAAGCGCCCGGTAATCGAGCGCGATGAGTAAAAGTAGTTGCTTGTAGAGATTGTCGTTGAACGCGCCGAGGAACTGCGTCACCGTCAAACCCGCAAAGGAAGCGTTGCCGCGAAGTCCATTTGTTTCACGAGTCTTTGCTTTCAATGTTGTCTTAATCTCCCATTGATTTCCCGGCCATAGCGGCACGCTGGCGCTCGAATGCAAGCACGCTCGTCATGTTAATTCGGGCAATTCGTGGACACTTTTTCGTTTATTAAGAGTTTGACGAAAGTCGGGATTGTAGCGATTCCGATGTTTGGAAAATGCCGGTGAACCGCCGCACTTCGGGCGGGCGCATTCACCCTGCGAAATCCCCCTGTTTGAGGAACGGAACCATGTTTTTTGGAAAAATAATTGAGGGTCGTCAAATCGGGTTGGCGGTCCTGACGATTTGCCTGGCCGCCACGGCAACCGTGCGCGGTCAACGGCCAGGTCCACCGGTGTCGCGCCAAATGCGGCCTCAACCACGAGCGGTCTCGGGCCATTATGCAACGCGCCTGATGCGGCCTGCTTCGGCAACGTCGCAGGTCTTTGAAGGAATTCAACCGACGGACTCGGGCGGCTGGTATCCCGATCAGGGCGGATACCCTGATCAAGGCGGATACCCTGTCCAGAGCGCGGTCGTCGAGCCGTATGAAGGCGGCATGATGATAGGCGACGATTATTCGGGTTTTGAAACAGTGGACGGATATGGAAGAGGCGGTTGTGATCGTTGCGGCGGCGACGGGCCTTGTGATGATTGTTATGGCTGTGGTCCGACGGTTGATCCGCGCGATTGCGGGATAGCGGACGACTGCTGGATGCGTGGACTGGGTGGGCTTTTTTGCAACTCGGAGTATTTCACGGGCGCTCACGGCTTCAAGGTCCAGTCGTTCCGGAATCCCAACCAGGACGATCAATTCGAGAATTGCAGCTTTGGTTTTCACGCGGGATTCAACACGGGACTGCCGTTGTATCGGCTGACGTGCGGCCTGGTTTCCGGACAGATTGGTGTCAACTCCGTTCAGTCGAATTACGAGGAAGGATTTTCGACCCGCGGAGACCGTCAGCAGACGTTTCTCACAGGCGGACTTTTTCGGCGCGTGGATTACGGACTGCAATTCGGAGCCGTCGCGGATATTCTCCACGAGGAGTGGAATACGACACTTGACCTTGCGCAAATTCGGGCCGAATTGAGCTGGGTTTGGCCGGCCGGTCACACGTTTGGATTTCGCTTCGCCGAGAATGTCCAGGACGACGAGGGATTCGTGGGCAGCGTTTTCCTTCCCGATGTGAACGCCCGGTCGATTGATTATTACAGGTTCTTCTATCGCCACGCCTGTTGCAACGGCGGATATGGCGAGCTGTCAATCGGGCGAAGTGACGAACAGCACACCATTCTTGGTGTTGACTACGACTTGCCATTCTCGGCGCGGACGGCCGTTCAGGCGGGATTCAACTATCTCGCGCCGGACGACAATCTTGTGTTGTCGGACAACGAGGCATGGAATGTATACGTCGGCATGTCGTTCCGCCCGCGCGGCCGCGAGTGGTACAAGTTCTACCATCGCCCGTTGTTTGACGTCGCCGATAACGGCAGCATGGTCATGAGCCGCCGATAGATGCCGAACCGCCCCGCCTAGTGCTGGATATTGCGGAGGACCCGGATTTCCGACTCGATTTCCTCGACCGATTGCCGTGCCTCAGTCACTTCGGCTTGTGCGGCGTCGGCCACGGCCTGGGCCTCGGCAAGCGCCAGGTTGGCGGCGTCAAGCTTCGCCTGATGCTCGCTTGCGAATTCCTCGGCGGCATTTTTTCGCTGATCGAGTTGCACGAGTTGCTCGATAAAGGCAACCTCGCCGGTCCAGCGGGCGAGTTCGGCCCGCGCCGTTTCGAGCGACGCCTGGATTCCGGCGACTTGACCGGCCATTTCATCGCGCTGGGCGGCCAATGGAACAAACTCCGCGGCGGCCTGGTCCATTCGCGTCGTCAAGGCCTGAACGACGGTTTGTTGAGTAGTGACCTTTTCGTTCGTCGCGACAACCTGCGACACGGATTCCTCGGCGGCGGCTTTCAATGCGGCAATTTGTCCGTTGAGGTCGCCAATCTCCGCGTCAAACTGCGCGACGCGGGCCGCCAGCCCATCGGCCTGGGCGGTCAGTGCCTCGTCGCCAGGAAGGCTCTCAAGCGCCTGACGCAATTTGACCAGCGATTCGTCAACCAGTCCGCGCGCCGTCGCCCTTGCGTCGAGCGATGATTGCATTTGTTGCATGCCGGTGCTTGACTGGACCTGTTTCTCACTGGCCGCGGCCATCGAGGCTTGCAGTTCCGCAAGAGTCTGCGAGGCGGCGGCAAGTTCTCCCTTGACGGTTTCGAGAGTCGCCTCGGACTGCTTGGCGGCCTCGCTTGCCGTTTGCAAATGGAGTTGAATCGGTTCCAGCTCAGTAGTCTTTTGATTTACGATTTCGGTTGCGGCGGCGATCCGCTGCTCAAGTGTCGGCGGGTTCGGCGACAGCTCTCCCGCCAGCGACGCATCGGTGCCGCTCCAGACGCGAATCCGTCCCGTGAAATCGCCGGCAATCGCGCGACTCGATTCGTGGCACCATGTGACGGCAAGTGCGATGTCGTCAAAGGCGGAAAACTCGAGAGCCTGCGCGCCGTCGGCGTTCCAAAGGCGCGTCACGCGATCGTCCCCGGTCGAAACAAGTCGTCCGTCGCGAAGATATTCCAGCGAAGTTGTCCCGCCGGCGTGCCCGTTCCATGACTTGATCTGGCCCCCGTTGTTCATTTCCCACAGGCGGATCGTCGAATCGTCGCTGGCCGACGCGACGACGTTCGAATCGCTCCGCCAGGAAATGTCCCTAATCGCCTGTTCAGGGCCTTTCAGGGTGAGGTATTCGCGTCCGGTAAAGGCCTCAAAGACGAACAGGCCGCCGTTGCGATCGCCGCTGGCCAACAACACTCCGTCGACCGAGAACTCCAGCGCGGTCACCCAGTCCGTGTGTTTGGCAATCGAGTACTCCAGCTCGCCCGTCGCGGTTGAGTAAACGTTGACGACACGACCAGGACCGCCCAGCGCGATATGGAGATGGTCGGAACTGATGTCCGCGGCCAGGACGCTATCGAGTTCATCCCCGAAGCTGCCGATCCGCTCCCCCGTCGCGACGTCCCAAAGAACGGCGACTCCCTGGTTGCCGTGGGTCCCTCCGGCGGCCAGCAGTACTGAGCCGTTGCGACTGAAGCGCACGACGTTGACAGTCCCTTCGGGGAAGGGAAGCACTCCAGTCAATTGCAACGTTGATGTGTCATAAAGGAGAACCTGGTTTTGACCGGCGACAGCGACGACGGGCAACCACGGACTGGTGGCAATGCTCTGGATTGCGGGCGCCTGCTGTGTTTGCTGAATGGGCTGGAGGGGCACACGTGGCCAGGTCGCGATGTTTTCGGGTCGCGACAGGGGATCGGCGGTAGCGGCCATCGCCTTTGACTTCTTGATAGTGACCTTGCTTCCCTGGCTTTCCGGTGCCCCGTCGTTGATCCATTTCCGGATGGTCTCGATGGCGTCGTCGGGAATCTTTCCTCCCGGAGGCATCACCGGTTCTTCCTCATGGGTCACCAGCGAGAAAAGGTAACTGCCGTCGGCGTCCCCCGGCTCGACTACGGTTCCCGACGAGCCGCCCATCATGAGACTCGTATAGCTCGAGACGTCCAGGTCGCTCGTCTTTTTGGTCGGGCTGTGACAGGCCGAACAGTGCTGGCGAAGAATCGCCTTGACGTGGTCGTCGAAAGTCGTGCGGCCTTCCTGCGCCGAAACCGGCGAAGCAAGAAAGGCGACGGCAACCACGGGAATCAGCAGCGATAGCCCGCGCGCCGCAGCGCGTACCGGGCGGGTCGGGTCAGGTTGTCCACTCATGCAACGATCAGTGATTGAAGACAAATTCCTGGGAATTAAGCAACGCCCAAAAGACGTCCTGCAAGGCAACGGCCTTGTCCGGGCTTTCGGCGACAAAGACCAGCAATTCCTTCAGTTCGTCATCGGAGGGGGGGCGGGAAAGGCAACGCAGGTACAGGTCGGTAATGATTTCCGCATCGGTCTTGCCGGCGTCCATCAGGCGCTGAATTACAGCCCCCTCGGCGATCTTGTTCTGCACCGTCTCGCCGTTAATCAGGTGCAGCGCTTGCGACAGGTTGGGGTCCATCTTGACCTCGCACGAGCAAACGGTTTGTCGCGAAGCCCGGCCAAAGGTAGTAAGGAAGTAGGTGGATGTGTTTCCGTCGGCGATTTCCACGGCCCGCGCGCCGAGCGGCAGGCCCACGAACTTGTTGCGCGTTTCGGTCACCTGGCTGATCACGTCGAGAAGCACTTCCGCGCGGATGCGGCGCAGACTGCCGCGCGCGAAATTCGACTCGTCGGACTCGTTGGTCTCATTGGGAGTCGTTCCGAGCTGGTAGGCGCGGCTGGTGCAGATATCGCGAACGAGACGCTTGAAGTCGTACCCGTATTCCGCGAACTTTTCTCCCAGCGCGTCGAGCAACTCCTGGTTGGCCGGCGGATTGCTGACGCGCACGTCGTCGACTTCGTGGACGATCCCGCGGCCGGTGAAGTGGGCCCAGACAATGTTGGCGAGATTTCGGGAGAAGTACGGATTTTCGGGGGAAGTGATCCATTCGGCGACGACGCGGCGACGATCCTTGCCCGCCGTGTCGGGCCGCGCGCCACCGGGGAATTTGGGGACCATGTTCTGGCCCGTCACGGGATGAGCGACTTCGCCCCCGCCGCTGTTAAAGACGACTTGTTCGCGCGGATCATCGCCGGAAGCCTTGCGGCCAATCTGGGAAAAAAACGCCGCGAATCCGTAGTAGTCATTCATCGTCCAGCGATCAAACGGATGGTTGTGACACTGGGCGCATTGCAGCCTCATGCCGAGAAAGACCTGAGCGACGTTCTCGGTGACCTTGAGCAAGTCACGTTCGTTCTCGTAATAGTTCGTGGCGGGCGAGGTGAATGTGCCGCCGGTCGAGGAAAGCAGGCTCACGATCATTTCGTCGATCGGGACGTTGGCGGAAATCTGCTTCTCAAGCCAGTCGTAATAAAGCAACGTCGCCTTGTAGCTGACCGTTTGCGACGAGCGGACTTGCAGCAACTCGGCCCATTTCATCACCCACATCTCGACGAATTCATCGCGCTCCAGCAGCGCGTCAACGAGCCGTTCGCGCTTGTCGGCGGCGGCGTCGGCGACGAACGCTTCGGTCTCCTCGATCGTCGGCAGCGCGCCGCAAATGTCGAGCGACGCGCGGCGAATGAATTCGCGGTCGTCACACAACCCGCTTGGCTGGATGCGAAGTTTTTTCAGTTTGTTGTGGATGTGCGTGTCGATGTAGTTGTTCTCGGCGACCTCCTGCCACTGGAACTCCAGTCCCCGCGGCAAGGTGATTACGGGAATCCCCACCGTGTGAGTCGAATACCGCGCCATGACGAACGCTTCGCCGCGGCTGGCGGCCTTCATCAACCCGTTCTGGTCGATTTTTACCGAGTTGTCGTTGCTGGACAGAAAATACGCCAGCCGGGTGACGTCGCGGTCCGACCCGTCGGAGTACGTCGCGCGAACGGTCAATTGCTGGGTCGCGTCGGTCCCGTCGAGCACGGCGGAATCGGGAAAAACCTCGAGCTTTTCGACCGTCGCGACTTCACCGGCGTCGTTGGACGCTCCGCTACGCAGCCATTTCAGGACCGTTTCGTAAGCGGGATCACCTGGCTCCATCAGCTTGCCGCCCGTGTGCGAGACCTTGCCCGTTGTCTTGTTGATCATGAGGCAGCTTTCCGGGAGCGAAAGATCAACGCGCCGTCCCGCAAACTCGTGCGTCAGGCGATACCAGTCCCCATCGGGATCGAATCCGAAGAGCGAAAGACGAAACCCGTCCTTGCCCCGCGCCGCTCCGTGACAGCTTCCCGAATTGCATCCGGACTTCATGAAGATGGGCATCACGTCCAGCTTGAAACTGACAGGAGGAACGGTCGCCGCACCAGAGACGACGACCGGGGCGCTCGCCGAAAGTCCTTCGTAGCTGACTTGCAGCGTCGTTTGTCCGTCGGCCACGGGAGCCAATAGCGCTCCGTCGCGTTTCACAATGCCCTCGGCTTCAATAGTCCACTGAACGTCGTTCGTCACGTCGCGCGACAGGCCGTTGGCAAGCACCGCCTGAACGACGACCGACTGCGAATCAATCTGGTTGCCCAGATTGATCGCCGATGGAAAGAGCTTGAGTTCGACAACCGAATCGGGATTGTTGTTGCTTTCAGGAGAAGCGGGGTCCCCGGCGAAGGCGGAACCGGCAATCACCAGGGCGAGCGCGAATGCGAAAACGATTCCCCGGAAATTGTGGGATTTCACCTGGTTCATTGTCGGTTCCCCTTGCCGGTTTGGTTTTCCTGAATCTGTTTCGCGTCCTCGCGGAGCTTTTCCAGCCGCGACAACGGCTTTTCCGCCGGTGGAGGCGGCGGAGGCGCGGCCTCCCCTTTTGGCAACGGAACATCGACTTGCAATTCCGATCGACCGGCAACCGCGACGACGGTTTCACCGTTGACCGGAATCGTGACGCGACAGAAAACTCCGCCGTGCTTGCCCGCCGGGGTCTCCGGTTTCGTCTTGACGACGAAGGTGACTTCGCTGGTGCTCTTGTCAAATTCGATGGGAGCGACTTCGGTGTTGGGCGGCACGCCGAGCAATTCCGCCGTGGCCGTTCCCTCGAAATCGGTGACCTGGGTCATCGTGCCGACAAATCGCGTTTCGGCACCTTGCTCGCAACCGGCGCGCTGCATTTCAACCATGACGTATCGGTCGGCGACCTTGAGCGTTGCAAGCTGGGTGGAAACCCATGCCGGTCCGTTGACCTCGGCCGTTCCAAGCACGTAGATCGGCCAGTCGCCAATCTGCGCGTTGGCATTCGCATCGAGCGGATACATCGCCTCGGTCTCGTTTTCGGGGATCGTCACGGTCCCGGCCGCTCCGACACCGGGCGGGCGAAAGGGTAACTGGATGGTAATTGGCGCGGTGAAACCCTCGTCCCGATGCGCGACGACCTTGATGCCAAGACTCCCCTCGCGAACGAGCGGTGCGGCCGGCTGGACCATTTCCAGCTTGAAGGGTACCGCGTTGATGACGGCCACGGGCACGCGGTCGACGTCGCAAACGATGTAGTCCGTATTGTTTGGCTCGCCGAGGACGAACGACGCGCGATTCTGGAATCCGCCGGTTACTCGCGACGCTTCATCGACCGGGGCGGCGCGGAGATCGACCAGTCCACCGCCAGGTTCCGCATCGGCCGCCGCCTCGAAGACGACGGGCATGACGGCGAGGTTTGCCGCCATCGGTTGGTGGTGCATCGAAATGCCAGGCGGCAGGTTCTGTTCCAGCAACCTGAGTTCTCCGCCCAGATCGACTCGCGTCGCCGAGATCAGCGTGCCAAACCGGTTTCCGCGGGGAATCGCGATTTGCTGGCGACCCTGCGAGTAGCGGTCGATGCGCGGGATCGAGATGGTCAGTCGCGGCGTCACCGTCGTGACTTCCACCCGGTAGATAAACTCCGGCCCGCCACGGCTCAAATGATCGAGCACGCGAAAGGAGTATTGTCCGTCGGCGGGCAATTGAAGCCTCATCGAGGCGTCCGGACCGCCGGAGTCGTCGTTGCCGGCAATGTGTTGCTTGTCGGGACCCCACACGTTGATGATCGCGTCCAGCGGCGAATTGACGCGGCGCGCGAAGACCTCAAGGTTGAAGACCTGGTCCTTCTTGCCCTCAAACGAATACCAGTCCTGATCGCCTGGTTCATCGAGTCGCCCATTCGCGGCGCAGGGTACGACGACCGCCGTTGTCTGTTCGATATTCTGATTCGGTTCGCTTTCAAAGCTGTTGGGCAAGTCGACGACGCGAAACGCAACGGGACTGGGCGCGGTCCCCTGATCGTCCGCGGGAATCAGCCACTCACGCTGCGGTGGCGCGGCGGGCACCACAACGTCCTGCTTGATTGCTCCCCCGGCAACATCAACGAATTCGACTGGTATGGTCTGTCCGGGTGGTCCCCCGGCTGGAAACGCGATTGTCGGGCGTGGAAAATTTCCAACATGCATTCGATAATGCGCGTTCGGATTTCCGCCGTAAGCCGTATCGCGCAGCAGAACCACATACTCGCCATCAGCCGGTGCGACAAACGAGACGAAACAATCCTGCCGGAGCAGCGGCGTGTCGTCCTGAAAAACGATCTCCTCGCCGTCGGGACCGAAAGCGGCAAGGAACGGGTCCACAAGAATTGTCCCAAGGCGAATTGCCTCGACCTCGACAGAGATTCGCTGGCCTGTCGTCGCGGAAATCCGGAACCGGTCGACGTCTTCCGGCGCAATCGTTCCGGTGATCGTCGTGTTGAAAGCAATCGCGCAGGCTTGCTCCGGTTCGTTGTTCGGCTCGGACTCGTCGGCCGCCGGAAAGGGGCCGACAAAAAAACTGCGGTATTCCGTGATTCCCGAAGCCGTCCGAAGCTGCGCCACGTGTTCCCCAAGGCGACAATCGGGGGCGACCGTCACCGTCACCTTGACTTGATTGGCGTCGATGGGCTCGATCTTGTCGACGGTGACGCCGTCGAAATAGAGCAAGACCTCCTGGGATTCCTCAAGCCGGGCACCGGAAAAAACCAGTTCGTGCTGAAGACCGCGCTGAACTCCGCGAGGCGTAATGATCGATAGCGCGGGGGACGATGCCGCGGCGGCCAACGGGACCGCCAGCAAAAGGGCGACCAGCGAAACAAAACGAAGGTTCATCGGAAGTGGCAATGTCGTGGTGAGGAAAATCAGACCAGCAGCGCCGTGCGAACTTTGCCGCCATCGACGATTTCGATCGGGCGGTTGCCCGGTGCCATCAGTTCCTTGTCCGCGACGATCCCGAGGCAGTGGTAAACGGTTGTCGCCCAATCCTCGACGGTGAGCGGGTCGTCGAGCGGTTCGCTGGCGGTCGAATCGGAGGAACCGTAGACCGTGCCGCGCTTGATCCCGCCGCCGGCCATCACCGTGCTGAAGACCTTGGGCCAGTGGTCGCGGCCCGCCGTGCCGTTGATCTTTGGAGTGCGGCCGAACTCGGTTGTCACGCAGACGAGCGTGGAATCGAGCATCCCGCGCTGATCCAGATCGTTGATCAACTGGGCGAACCCCTGGTCAAAGGCCGGGACGTTCGCCTGCATTCCACCGGCAATGTTGTCGTGCATGTCCCAGCCGCCGTAGGTGAGCGTGACGAAACGAACGCCCGCTTCCACCAATCGCCGCGCCAATAACATCCGCGCCCCGGCCGTGTTGCGCCCGTACGCATCGCGAGTCGCCGCGTCCTCTTTCTCGATGTCGAATGCCTCGCGCGCGGCTTGCGAGCTGACGAGGCTGTAGGCGCGCTCGTAGAATGTGTCGACGGCCTGAAGCTCCTCGGCCTGTTCGCGCGACCGAAAATACTGATTCACCTGGTCGAGCAACCGGCGACGTCGCGTGAAGCGGTCCGTGTCCACTCCGCCTGCAAGGTTGAGGTCCCGCACCTGGAAACCATTCCGCGCCGGATCGTCACCAATGCTGAAGCCCGCGAACGAGTCGCTGAGGTAACCGGGACCGGCGAATTCATTCGGTTGATTGGGAATGCAAACGTAGGGCGGCAAATTGTTGCGCGGTCCAAATTCGTGAGCGACGACACTGCCAAGACTCGGGTACTGAAGGGCCGGACTGGGCCGATACCCCGTAAACATGTTATGCGTTCCCCGTTCATGAGCCGCCTCGCCGTGGGTCATCGAACGACAGAGGGTGATCTTGTCCATCACCTGGGCCGTTTGCGGCAGGAACTGCCCCAACCGAACGCCAGCAATCTTCGTATCAATGCTGCCTAGAGGCCCCCGGTACTCGATCGGTGCGTAGGGTTTGGGGTCAAATGTCTCCTGATGCGCCATCCCGCCCGGCAGGAAGATATAAATCACCGACTTGGCGGTCCCTTCCAGCGATTCGTATTCTTTTTGATCGGCTTGGGCCGAACGGAGTCGAAAGAAATCAGTGAGGGTCAGTCCCAAACCGCCGAGCGCACCGACGGTCAACAATCCGCGACGACTGAGTGAATTTCCTGAGCATTTCATGCGGTGTGTTCCGAATGTGGGGAAGGAAGCGGGTGGGTCGGCCTCGAATTCCAGGAGATTACGGGAATGGAACCGATGTTATCCTAAGTCGAGGCGCAGTGGGGGTCAATGATGGCTGAGGCTCGGGGCGAGCGTGCGAAGCCGGACGTTTTGCACGATTCCGGGCAAAACAGCCGCGTTGGGCTGTCACCGCGCAGCCAACCCAGGCTCCCGGCCCGAAAATCTATTCCCGGGGGGCAATGATTTTCGGGGCAGGGGGGGGTGAGGGGGAAATACCGGAGTTTAGCCCTTCGCCGCACAAAAGCGCTGTTGACTAGCGGAGGCGTTCCAGTAAGTCCGTCAGGTCTTCGTGGACCTCCGTCGTCGCGCGAACGACGACGACGCGGAGCGGCTGATAATAATACGCCTTGCCTGGCCCTCCCGACGCATCCCAGAAATCGGGGTGCAAGATCGCTTCGATCAGCGAAACCAGCTCAAGCCCGTGATCGAACAACCGTCCACCCTGCGATCCGCCACGGAGAAAGTACCCGGTGCTTCCGTGAAATCCGCTCGCATGATAGGTGATCGATGCGCTTCCGCCGGCAAATTCGGCAAGCAGGTTCCAGTTCGGGTCAACCGCCGCGGTCAGGAAGGCCCCTGAGAACTCGTCGCCCGCTTGCCATCGAGCGCGCGAATGACGGCCGATCATCGCACCCGCCTGGTGGGACTCGACGCCGTCACGTTTTGCAGCTCGATTCGCCTCGCGCCGAGAGTCTCTTAACTCCTTTTGCAGGCTCCTGGCGATCGTTCCGCGCAATCCTTCTACTTTCGGATGACGGGGAAATCGCGGGTCATTGACGACAGTAACGTACATTCCGCAGAGATCGACGATTGCCGCGATCCGCTGCCACGGTTCCTCGGCCCTTTCCAGCCGCGAGGCAAACGCCTTGATGTCAAGACGCGCGGCTGTTGGCGACACCGTTTCCCGTTCGGAAGACGCGATTTCGATCCGATTCACTGTCGCTCCGTCGCGCGCTTCGGACGCAACGTCGTTCTGGGCAACGACTGCCGACGGCGCGGCAATGGCCAACCAACAAACCAGGAATCGGCAACCTTGCCGACATACACCGGCGTTTACGGTTTTTGCGGGAAATGCCGTGGGGGAACCGCGAGCGATTAGAGGACGGGCAAACATGAGTTCAGTCCTTTCACCAGTTCGATGCCCCTGGTGCCGTACTTGCGGGAGTCCCCATGATTCTAGCGTCCGCCACGTCGATTTCAAACGCTGTCAAGCGGAAACCGACCGGCCTGCCGAACAATGTCAACGCCCGTCGCCAACGACCATGCCTCGGCCACGACATGAAAAACCGGCCCGGGACGGCCGGTGCCAATCAAACTACCTTCAAGACGAGTCACCGGTAGAACGCAAACGGGTGTGCTGAACAAGAGGATTTCCCGCGCCTCTTTCAAATGTCTGATCGAAAGCCGTTGTTCCGTGAAATTCAGTTTGTCGATGCCGGGAAGTTCCGTCGTGAACTTCAAACTGATACTCGGAAGGACTTCATCAGCGGGTGGGGCAATCAGTTTTCCTTCGGGATCGACAATCGCAATCGCCGCTGTTGTCGCTTCCAGAACATTCCCGGCCAGGTCGAGCATCACCGCGCGTGCGTCAGTTGCCCGCGCACTTGCGGCGCGTTCAGCCAGCCAGTAATGGAGTCGATTGCGGTGCTTGATATGACGCGGGATGCACTCACCGGGAATCTCGCGGACCGGAACGGGAACCAGATGGATTCCATCGCGGTACTGCCTGGCTATCTCGCCAAGCGGCAGAACGTTCGTGCTGACAATGACCGTGAACGGTTCGGCGGCACCGGCCGAATCGCCGCCACTCCCCGGCGTGACAAGGACGGAAACCCGCAAGTCGCTTCCCGCCGGTGCCAGCGCGTAATTGCAACGCGACACCTCGTCGATCGCCCGTGAAATCGCCACCTGATCCATGACAATCCCCACCGACCGGCAACCGCTGGCAAGTCGGTTCATGTGCCGATCGATCAAATACGCCTGGCCGCCGAACGTCCGCAGTTGTTCGCTGATGAGGACCCCGCTGGTCAGTCCGCGATCGTTTAGCGGCAGGCGAATATCTTTCGCCGGAACAAGGCAACCGCTGAAATAGCCGATCGGTTCGCGCATCGCTGGTTTGTGGCTCTCCTTCCCTTGCGCCGGAATCCCTCAATTGTGCCCGCACGAGCCGGGAATTACGATGGACGCGGCTCTTGCTGCCAGGACAACTGTGTTTTCTGTGATCGACAAAAACGGTGAGACGACGAGACCTCGTGCGCGACCCTTCTGGAAATCCCCTCGCGGGACTGGAGTCGCCGATCGAGCAAATACGGGAAATCGGCAGGCACTTTTATTCGCGAGGCTGGTCGACGGGCACGAGCAGCAACTTCAGCGTTGTCACATCGCGCGACCCCCCCCGGATTCTCATCACGGCCAGCGGCATGGACAAGGGGAATCTGGGGAAGCGAGATTTTGTTCTTGTCGGCGACGACGCTCGTCCGCTGGGCGATAACCAGCCGCGCGCGTCGGCGGAGACCTGGTTGCACGTCGTTGCGGCTCGTCAACCGGAGATTGGCGCGGTCCTTCATACGCACAGCGTCTGGGCGACCCTCCTCTCGGACTTGACGGCCGACGAGGGTGGATTCTGGATTGAAGGCTACGAGATGCTCAAGGGACTTGCGGGAATCGCCACGCACGAGCATCGCCAGTGGATACCCGTTTACGAAAACACACAGGACATCCGATCGCTTGCCGAGCGGATTGGTCCGCAGTTCCGATCCCCCGACCGGCCCCCCTTTCACGGCTTTCTGATGCGTCGGCACGGTCTCTACACGTGGGGAGTGGACCTCGCGGCGGCGCGTCGCCACGTGGAGATCCTGGAATTCCTCTTCGAATGCGTTGTTCGACAGCACCAGATTTCGGTCGCGGCAAATCGTGATTCCATCTGAATCCGCACCCGTGCTGGACGCGTCTATGAGAGGTTGCCTGCCAGCCCCCCTATGCGACGATCAGCTCTTGTTGAGCCGTTTTTCCTGCTGAAGGCGGTTATTGTCCCCGTTGCCCATTTTTTTCAGTACCGGTACGCATTATGCAACCGGAGTGAGATACTGGCCGTACCCTCCCGCGGCGTAAAATGATTTGCCTCACGACTCCGTGCCACGCTGAAATGATTTTCCAGAAAAAAGACGAACCGATGCGTCCCGATCCCCGACCGCCTCAACCGGGAGACATCCCCGGCCAGCCGCCGACACCCGCCGATCCGATCCCCAAGCCTCCCGATCCGAATCCGCCGACCCCCCCTTCACCGAAGGCTTCGGAATGTCGTACAAGTTGACCATTGTTGCCAATGGCGGAATTGTGAGCGAATTCATTCGAACGCGACGCGCCAGCCTGCCGGTGGGTCAGGCGGGACTTTATTGCGCGTCGCGTCGCGGATTGACGAGCGACATTTTTTTGGAGACGAACCATGAATACGCAACCAATGAAGAAACCTGAATTGGCACCCGGTGAACACTCTGATAAACATCAGGAGATTGACGCGGCCGTTGGCGTTTTTTCAACGCGTGAGCAAGCCGCTTCCGCCGCGCGGCAGATTGCGCAATCGGGGATCGAAGTCAAGCAAGTGCAGCGGCGAAACATCGAAAGTGACGTTCCGCCGAAAGGGCTTGATGATCTGCACTTCGAGCATGTCGAAGCCGTCGAAGGCAACGACGTCGTCTCGGGCATGGTCAAGTCAGGTGCGATCGGTGCCGTTTCGGGACTGTTGCTGATTGGCATTCCCATCGTCGGTCTGGCCGCGCCGATCGGGGGAATGCTTGCGGGTGCCTTGATTGGCGCGATGGCGGGCATCGATGAAAAGAATCGCGCGATTGAGCAACCGGACGTGCAACGTTACAACGAAATGATTGCCGAGGGAAAATCGCTGCTTGTCCTCCCCGGCGACGAGGAGAGCCGTATCAAATATCAAAAACAGCTCTACGATCTCGGCGCGGAGTACGTCTGGCAGCATCCTCCGACCGGTGAAACCGTTCGCCATCACGACGAAGCGTAACCTATTCCCCCCGCGTCGAGGGCCGTTCGCCCACCAGTGACATCAGGGTGTCGGCGTCGATCGGCTTGGCGACATGGAAATCAAAGCCGGCTTCGCGGGCCGCCGCGCGATCGGCTGGCTGGCTGTATCCGCTGATCGCGACCATGTACGTGTGCATAATTTCCGGGGACTTGCGTACCGCGCGTGCGACGTCGTAGCCGTTCATTTTCCCTGGCAGCCCGATGTCACACAAAATGACGTCGGGACGAACCTTGACAGCCTTTTGAAATCCCGAAACGCCGTCGTGGGCTTCTTCCACCGTGTGGCCGGCGCGGGTCAACAGCACGCGGATCGGCAGCAGTGCGTCGCGGCGATCGTCAATTGCGAGAATCGTCAGCGAATTTTCCTCCGCGGAGTGGCCGTTGGCAGTTTGCGAGTGCGAGGGCCTTTCATCGTCGCCTTCTTGATCATCCTCGTCCTCGATCAAAAGGAAGATGGGCAAGCGCATGGAAAAGGTCGATCCGCGTCCCTGTCCCGGACTCGCCGCATTCAAACGCCCGCCGTGTAACTCGCAGAGGGCGCGGGAAAGCGTCAGTCCAAGCCCGAGGCCGCCCTGGTTCCGGTCAATCGTCGTCGATGACTGACGGAACAATTCAAAGATTTCCTCCAGTTCTTTCGGCGTCAAGCCGATCCCCTGGTCGGTGACGCTGATGTCGACCAGTGAGGGCTGCTGCTCCTCCACCAGTGAGACCACCACGCGGACGGGCGTACTTTCCGGGGAGAACTTGCAGGCGTTATGGACAAGGTTCCCGATGCACTGGGTGATTCGCGAACGATCCGCGACGAGCTGGTAGTCGTCGAGACAGCGGTCGAACTCAACTTGAATTTCGCGATTCGACGCCGCGCGCCGCGCGCCGTCCACGGCGTCGTCGATCAGCGAGTGGAGGGAACTGGCGGTCTTGTTAAGCGTAATCTTTCCCTGGGCGATGCGTGATACATCGAGGAGGTCGTCCACGATATCGGACATCAGACGGCTTTGCCGGTAAATGGCCGCCGCGATTTCATTCTGGTCCGCGTCACTCGTCGACTCGTCCTTGAGCGATTCGCTACCGGCGAGAATCGCCGACAAGGGATTCCTCAACTCGTGCCCCAACATTGCAAGGAACTCGTCCTTGCGACGCGATTGCTGTATTGCCTCGCCGGTCAGCCGGGCATTTTCAATGGCGACGGAAACGGTCGAGGCGAGTTGAGTCGCCAGTGAAAGATCGTTGTCGTCGAATTCACCGCCGACTTTTCCGTTGAGCAGCAATCGTCCGGTCTCCTCCCGCGCGGGGTTGTTCAGCGTGACGACGAGAATCCCCTTGATGTCACGCTGGCAGGCTTTCCATGCTTCCGAACCGGTGACGTTCGCGTCGTCCATCAGTTGTTGCCGGGTGCGCATAAATGCGGTTTGGCCGCCGGAGCTGAGCCGCGCGACGTGGAAAAGGTTTTCGAGAAATGACTCGTCGGATTTTCCGGAATCAACCGCAATGATGTTCCGCTCGTATCGCTTTCCTCCCTGCAAGTCGTAAAGCACGGCAACGGCTTCCGCGGCACCGCAGAGCTGGCGAAATTCATTGAGCGCGATGCCAAAGACCGACAGGGTGTCGCGCGCCGATATCACTCGGGCCACGATATCCGCGAGGGACTGGACCTGTCTCGCGCGGAGAGTGTTTTCCGCGTCGGCGTCCTGCCGCCACCGCAGTTCCTGGTTGGACCGCAGGATGGACCAGACGACTGATGAAAGTGCGAGCAAGAACGCGAATGCCATGATCGTCAGTGCGGCGAAGTTGGCCAGCCGCGCCGAACGATGGTGCCCGGCCAGCTTTCCTTCCAGTTCCGCTTCCGCTTCGGAAACGGAAGTCCGAATAGCTTCCATCAGTTTCTGACCCGCGTTGTCGTCGAGGGTCGCGATTGCGTCGTCGCGCCGACCGGCGGTTACCAGTTCAATCGACGACTGCATGTCGGCGAACTTGTCCGCAATCGTCGCCCTCAGTCGCGACGTTGAAAAGGAAATCCCCACGTTCGTATCGAGGACGTTCTCAAGTTCGACCAGTCGCTGGTTCAATTGGGATTTCGCCGTATGAAAAGGCTCAAGATATTCCGGATCGCCCGTCAGCAGATATCCGCGTTGTCCAGTCTCGGCGTCCTTCAACGTCGACATCATATCCTTGAACGCAAGGAGTTCCTCCTGAAGTCGCGCCACGAGTTCTTCCGAAGCGCGAATTCGATTGAGGCTCCACCACGAAAGGACCGCGAGCAAAATCAACGCTGCGATCGGCACGTAAAACGTCGCCAACGCACCGACAAACTGGGGCGACGATTTAGCCCGGGGTGTTGGTTTCATTCAAAAATCTGGCTCAAATAAGCGGCCCGACGGCATCATTCGAATTTACAGGCGGACCCCCTGGTCGAACATCGGCGGGAGTTTAGTTCGCCAGCCGGGACTGGACGCACAACAGCCACACTGGTCGAGGTTGCACCAGCGCAACCAAATATCAAAGAGGTTTCAAGGATTTTTCCTCCCGGCAGACCTTGATGCGGATTCCGTGCGAGAACCCTTGCGTCCGCTTTTTTACGCGATACACGAGCGCGTATTGCCTCAAGGCATTTTACATGCCGAAGCTACAAAATTGTCGACGCCCGCGCTGTTACGTGACCCAACCTTGATGGCGTCGCTGCTTCGGGGGACGTCGAATCAGAAATCCGGATGGGCGATCTGCAGGATGTGCATCGCCGCATGTTCCAGTTGCGCGGCAATGTTCATCGTTTCGATCCGCCGACCCGCGACGTGTTCATTCCGGTCGGGATCAGTCGCCAGCAATTCGATTCCGTCGGCATGGCAGTGCATCAGCCATTTGAGAAACTCGACCGGTTCGACTTCGGCGATTGTGAATTCGTTGCTCCACGCGGCCTCATCGATGTAGCGCTGGGCTCGCGCGGGATCGGTGAATACGGGAACCGATTCGCCGCCGCCTTCAGGCCCCGCCTTGAAAACCACGGTTTCCAAATCATCGATGCCTTTTTTCGTGATCAGATAAGCTGCCATGATCGGTTGCCGCAAAAAATGAAAAAATGTAACGCCTGATGTGGTTGCCTCATCGATTTCGGGCACGAGTACCGTCGCTGACGCGACTGAGCATGACATGGGTAAAACGCGTTTATGGCTGCGCGACTGGTTCAAACGGCCAGAACCACAACAACATCGGAACGCTCGTGGCCAATACAAGCAACTCCACCCAAATCCCCAACCAGAAATAATCGGTGAATTTGTATCCGCCAGGCCCCAGGACAAGCGTATTGGACTGGTGGCCAATGGGCGTGAGGAAAGCGCAGCTTGACGCGATCGCCACTCCGAGCAGCCAGGCATCGGGCGACACCCCCATGTTTTCCGCGAGGCCAATCGCCACCGGTGCCATCACGATGGCTGTCGCGGCATTGTTGAGGATGTCCGAAAGGAACATCGTAACAACCATCAGGATGACCAGCAACAGTACCGGGCCGGCAAAGGCCCGTGCGTCGACCAGCCATGACGAAAGCGCGGCGGCCGCACCGCTTGATTCGAACGCGCCGCCAACCGGGATCATTGCGCCGAGCAGTACGATGATCGGCCAGTCGATACTTGAATAAACGTCGCGGATCGAAACGACGTTCAAGATCACGAGAATCGTTGCGGCTCCCGCAAGGCAAACTGCCGTCGACCCGAAGCCAAGAGCCGACAATGCGATGGCGACAGCAAAGCACACCAGCGCCGCAATCAGTCGTCGCGTTTGACCAAGCGGAATATCCCGCTGCGCCAGCGGCAGCAGTTGCAATGACGCGAGAACCTCGCGCACCTTATCCGCCGGAATTTGCAGCAGCAAGACGTCGCCGACCTTGAAACGCACATCCTTCAGCCGCAAGGCGTACGAACGACGGCGACGCGAGAGAGCCAGCATATTCACGCCAAAGCGGTACCGCAGGTGAAGGGAACGCGCCGTGCGCCCCTTCACCATCGAATCCGGCGTGACGACCGCCTCGACAAGCTCCATATCCCCGGACTCGAGCTTCTCCGGCTTGTCTCCGCTAATGCGAAGCCGGCTTTTTTCAACCAGCTCCTTCAGGTCCCGAGGCTCGGCCCGCAAACGCAACACGTCGCCAGCGTTCAGCCGCAGGTACCGGTTTCGCAAGTCGAGCGAGCGACGGTCCCGGACGACGCCGAGGATGTCGATTTCGGAAAGCGACTCGGAAAACTCGTTCAACCTTTGTCCCGCGACCGGCGACTCATCGGTTACAAAGACCTCCGCCGAATACTTGTCGATTTCAAAAAGGGCGCGGTTGTGCTGGCTCTCGCGGCGCGGGACAAGCCGCCATCCAATCAGCGAAATGAATGCTACCCCGACCACCGCGACCGCACCGCCGGCGGGCGTAAAATCAAACATGCCAAACGATTCCCCGGCGTATCGCGTGCGGAAGGCGGCGATGATCAGATTGGGCGGAGTACCGATCAACGTCGTCATTCCACCCAGCAGCGAACCGAACGCCATGGGCATCAGGAGATAGGAAGGACTTCGCTCACTGCGTCTTGCCAGATCCATCGCCACGGGAATCATCAACGCGAGCGCTCCGACATTGTTAATCACCGCCGACATCAACGCCGTCAGTCCGGTCATCACGGCAACCTGCGCCGTGGGACGGTCGCCGACCCGGTTTGCCAGCCGACCGAGCCATGCAACGAGTCCCGCATTTTCAAGTCCGCGACTGATGATCAGCACGGCGGCCACCGTGATGACGGCTGGATTGGAAAAACCGTTAAAGGCCTCGTCGACCGGCACCAGTCCCGCGACGACACACGCCAGCAGCGCGATCATTGCAACCAGGTCGTAGCGAATCACGCTGGTTGCAAAGAGAATCAGCGCCGCGAGAACGATGACTAAAATAGAGGTTTCCGGATTCATGGCCACGTATTCTGGCGAATTAACGTCCCGTCAGAAAGGGCGTGAGGTTCACTCCAGTTCGACGTAGCCACATTGCCAAAGCGTGGAAATTGATTACCGAAACCGGAATTTCCGCCGTTTGGCAACGGCAGCTACAAACATTCCCGCCGAAACCGGAATTTCCGCCGTTTGGCAACGGCAGCTACAAACACTCCCGCCGTTTGGCAACGGCAGCTACAACCCGGCCCTGCCGTCCGAAAAGCGCGGTCTCCTGTTAGAATGCCAACGCGTTATCGTCCGTACGGAACACGAATGAGTGCGGAAGCCCCCAAAGGAATCGAACATGACCGGTCGTTTTGCGACAACTTTTCTCGCGCGCCTGGTCGCCGCGTGCTTTTTGATGGGCCTGGTCGTCGCAACGGGGTTTGGCCAGGACTTGTCCCCGGAACCCCCGCGGGAGACGAAACCAGCAACAACTCCCGAAAAAGTTGATGTTTCAGACGTCGTTGACGACTCGCGAATTGAAAAACGAATTCGCGAAATTCTTCTTGCGAGCGAGTATTTTACCGAAGTCGACGTGACTTCGAAAAACGGCTTTGTCACGCTCACGGGAAAGGCCGATTCGGGGGACAATCTCGAATGGGCCAGGGCCATTGCGCTGAAGACCGAGGACGTGGTGGGGGTGCGGAACAAGATCGTCCGACAGGACCGCCTCGATTTGCAGTCGGCATGGACCACGGTGTGGTCAAGTCTGAACGACCTGTGGCAGGAGATGCTCCGGCAAATGCCCTTGCTGGTTCTGGGGCTGTTCGTCATTGTTGTCACGATTCTCGTCGCGCGAATCGCCCGCGGTGTTTGCCGAAAGATTCTGTCGACGCGCGCCTTTCGCGCCAATCTCATTGACTTGCTCGTGACCTTGCTCAATCTGTCGATTTGGGTCGTCGGACTCCTGATGGCGGCGGTCGTTGCCTTTCCCGGCATGACTCCCACGCGGGCGCTGACGGTACTGGGCCTCGGTTCGGTGGCGATCGGGTTTGCCTTCAAGGATATTTTTGAGAACTTTTTCGCGGGCTTGTTGATTCTCTGGAGGTATCCCTTCGATCGCGGTGATGTCGTCGAAGTAGAAGACGTCGTGGGGCGCGTCCAAAGCATCACGAT
>JBGTFW010000062.1:0-2062 GCA_041747075.1 Pirellulaceae bacterium | reverse complement strand
TACAAGACGCGGCGGGCAACGCGTGAGTTGCTGGCGGCGGGCTGAGCGGCGGCATTCTTCCATTGAGTCGGCGCATACCGGCCGAGCCAGTAACCTTCTTTTTGCGCCCCGTCAGCGATTGGGGCGCGCCGCAGCAACGATTGACGGCCCAATTCAGGGTTGATTCGGGTCAACGCCGATGAAATTCCACGCGCCGGGCGGTACTGCCTGGGATTTGCGCTGATCTGAAAATAATTCAGGAGCGTGAGTCAGTTTTCACTGTCAAAATCGCCTGACGAATTCGCGTTTGAGTCAGGGAATCCAAAGCTCCGCCTGGCCGGAGCACTCCAGATTTGCAAAACCGGAACCTGGCCGGGCGGCGGATTAATTGAACGGCAGGGTGGTTAGTCAACCCGTTTCAGGCGCGAAACGCGGCCCGTCGACACCCATTCGGCAACCAGAATATCACCGTCGGGAGTAAAGCAGGCATCGTGCGGATGAACGAACTTGCCGTCCAGCCAGCGGGCAGGATCGTCGCGGATTCCCTCGCGGGTCGTCACCCGCTGTACATCGTCACCGAGCCGCGCCACCACTTCATTTCGCTCGTCGAGCAGCGTAACGCGGGCGTGCAATTCGGCGACGACCATCAGGTTTCCCCGGGTATCGACATTGGCCGGCAATCCGAATCCGTCCAGCGTATTCCGGTGTTCGCCTTCCGCTGAAAGGAATTGCAGGGTGTGATGGGCACGGTCGCATACCACCAGCCCCGGTGTTTCTGTCGCACGACGATCGAACCACAGGCCATGGGGCGTATCGAATTTTCCGGCCCCGTCGCCCGGCCCGCCGAAATGCGAAATCCACTTTCCATCGAGATCGAACCGGTGAATGAAGTAAGAACCGTAACCGTCGGCCAGCAGGAATTCACCGTCACCTTCAAAGGCGATGTTGGTGGGCAGGAACCGGTCTCGCCCCCATTCGTTTTTCGGATCGGCCGCCTCTCCCTCCGCATAAACGCCTGATTCCATCGGGGCGCGGCGTTGCCAGACAACTTCGCCGTCGAGAGTCAACTTGGCGAATTCCTTCACATGCTGATAGGCACATACATACAGAAACTCCTCGTCCCCCTCCCGGTGCACTTCCAGTCCATGACCACCGCCCTGAAAGTGCTGTCCGAAGGAACGGACATACTTGCCCGTGGCATCAAAAACAAAAATGGAGGGATGATCGGGTTGTTCGCGGCGACCTTCGTGAATCACATAGATATTTCCATGCCGGTCGACGGCAACATCGTGAGTCGTTTGCCACGTGAAGCGGTCTGGCAGCCGGAGGAAGTCGTGGGAAATTTCAAAACGGTGTTCTCCACTGCCGATAACCATTGACGGTCGGGACTTGCGGGTGGTCCAGACCGCGGGCGTCGCCATCAGGACCGCGGAACCGGCGGCCGCCGAGGCGAGAAAACTGCGCCGGGAAAAAATTTGTGAACCATTCGGGGTATCCATTTTTCCAGCCTGAGTGAAATTAAAACGCCCTCTCTCCGCGTCTCCCACGGAGTCCGCCTGGAAAAGATATTTTCCCAATCTGCCCTGGGCGCGATTGGAAACACGCCATTCACCCGGCAAGGGCGAGTCATGCCAAAGTGCCCGACCGACATTTTGGCTTATTTGGCGTCGGGTGTGGAAGCAGGCTTGACGCTACCCCCCGGAGCAACGCGGGAATCGGCGGCGAATCAATAATCCGCCGACGAGGATACCGAGGAAAGCGATGGTTCCAGGCTCGGGGATCGAAACCGGTGACAGAAGAAACGCCTGCACCGGTCCGCCGTTGGGGGAAAGACCCTGGCCGACGATCTGTCCGCGGGAGTTGATGAAGAAGGAAAAACGGAGGGGGGGCAGAACCGGGGACACACCACTTGACAGAGGAGCTTTTCCCGGTAAATTCGGGGTTTGTTACTCTGGACGCGAATTTTGTGGAGGTGTGTCATGGCCCGGAGGGCTCGCGTGGAGGTCTTTGCGCCGGACGAAATTGCCATCGTCCATGTCCTGAATCGGACCGTTCGACGCTGCTTCCTGATGGGGAATGACCG
>JBGTFW010000061.1:0-4967 GCA_041747075.1 Pirellulaceae bacterium | reverse complement strand
CTATCAGCTCGGCGTACTTGACAACAACGCCGCAACCGACGACCTGAGCATGACTCTCAATTTCGAGAAATACAAAACGACGTTCACCGAGTACGGCAAGGACGGTGCCAAGGGCGGCAACATCGAATTCGAATGGAAAGTCGAGGAAGGCGAATAAGCGTCGGCGTCGAAAACGATGCCGCCAAAGCCCTTACGGGATCGGACGCGAGTCCGATCCCGGGCCGCGTGAAACCTAAAAGGCTGCCTCTCCCACAAACTCATCAGCCTTGACCATCAGCGTTTGGGGGAGAGGGCCGGGGTGAGGGGGCAAGCCGCAAACTTCCACAACCGCCTTCCGACTAACTGAAACTGAATTCCTCTTATGGCCTTGAACCAAACCGGACGCCTGATTCGCATGACCACCGGGCCACTCGGTCCCGACGAGGTGGTGGTTACGTCATTCTCGGGGCGCGAGGCCATCTCCCGCCTTTTCTCCTTTAACCTGGACTTCATCTCGACCAACCTCGACCTGAAGCCCGGTGCGATCATCGGCAAGGACCTGACGATTGAACTGGACCGCCGCGACAATCGCGGTACGCCGCTGACTCCCCGGCATTTCCACGGGTACGTCAACCGCTTCGCCGCTGGTCAGGTCGTCCACAAGGACGAAGGCGTTCACAAATACCGAAAGTACCGCGCGGAAATGGTCCCGTGGCTCTGGTTTCTGACGCAAACCGCGCGGTGCTTCCTGTTCTTTCCCGAAAAGGAAGACAAGACGATTTTTGAAGTGATCGAAGCGGTCTTTGCCCGTGCCAAGTCCGACCTGCACGTTGACCCGGTCAATGACCTGAAGGGGATCAGCGACCTGAAGAAGCGCAAGGTCAAGCACTGCGTCCAGTACCGCGAAACGGACTTCAATTTCGTCTCGCGGACGATGGAACGTTACGGGGTCTTCTATTACTTCAAGTTCGAGGAGGGCAAGCACACGCTGGTCCTCGACATGAAGAAGAATTATCCGCAATGCGAGGAAAAGGAGGTGATCTACCCGCGCGTCACTGGCGGTCAGTCCGCCGAGGACCACATCACCGACTGGGAACACGACTACGAATTCGTATCGGGCAAATGGGCTCACACCGATTACAACTTTGAGAAGCCGTCGACGTCGCTGAAGGTCGACGCGCCGAAATTGCCCTCGATCGACCTGGGTCAAAACGACAAGTACGAGATTTACGACTATCCGGGCGAGTACATGGTGAAAGGGGACGGTGAGACGGACGCGAAGGTTCGTCAGGAGGAGGAGGAGGTCCCCTACAGCCTGGTTCAGGGAGCGAGCAACTGCCGCACATTTACGCCAGGCCACAAGTTCAAGCTGATGATCCATCCGGACGAGGAGGCAGTCTCCGAACACGGCAAGTCGTACCTCCTGACGGCCGTCGAGCACAGCGCTAGCCAGCCGACCGACGACACGGGTGACGCCGCCGCCGAGCACTATTCGAATCGCTTCACGTGCATTCCCGACTCCGTCCAGTTCCGCCCGGAACGGATCACACCCAATCCGGTCATCTCCGGCGTGCAGACTGCGGTGGTCGTCGGACCAGGCGGCGAAGAAATTCACACGGACAATTACGGGCGGGTCAAGGTCCAGTTTCACTGGGATCGCGAAGGCAAAAAAGACGGCAACAGTTCCTGTTGGGTCCGGGTTTCTCAGTTTTGGGCGGGCAAGGATTGGGGATCGATGCATATCCCGCATGTGGGTCAGGAAGTCATCGTCGATTTTCTCGAAGGTGATCCCGACAAACCCATTATTACCGGACGGGTCTACAACGAAGAGCAAATGCCGTTCCTTGGCCTGCCGGATACCAAAACGAAAAGTGTTTTTCGGGATTACGGCGACAACCATTTCACGATGGAAGGTGCGCCCGGGAAACAGCAAATCCAGTTGTATTCGCCTCACAGCGAAACGAAGTTCACCATGGGTGCTCCCAATCAAGGGGAGGGATTCTCCTTATGGACGACGGCCAATTATCTAAAACATATTGCAATCGACGCCATCAATTTTGTGGGCGGAAGCGAAACAACCACCACCCAGGGTAACCGGACGTGGGTTGTTGGCGGCAACTGGCAAGAGCACATTGCGGGAGTCGTTAATACCAAATGGGACGGTGTGGGCTTCAGGATTCATGGAGGCTTGTACAGCGACACGTTTATTGGCGGCAAGCATACGGCGTATATCGCCGGAGTTCTGGATACCTACGTCGCGAAAAAATTCGAGTTTTCCAAAGGCTCGTCGTTTAAACGATTCAGTTCCAAGGAAGATCATGTAAATTACGCAACGTACAAGAAACGCACGACCGGAGCGGTCACGGTCGATTCGGACGCGTGTTACACAATCCTTGGCGGCGCCAGCGATGCGTCCCAGGTGATTCTGGATTCGGGCAAGGCCCTAATTAAAAGCGGCAGCTCGGCCATCGAGATCAAGAAGAGCGGTACGATTACCATTACTGCCAATTCGGATTTGACACTATACTCACGAGGAACACTGAATCTGTTTGCCGAAGGCGGAATGGAAATCGCGAAGGGCGGGGAGGTACACATCAAGATGGCCAAAATCACTCACAAGCATATTAAAGTTTCCTAGCTGGACTCCTCGCCGGACCCCGAACAACAGTGCCAACTTGATGGAAATCCTCAATACAACACCGTTTCAGTTTGGCGCCATTGCTGGTCGCTTGAGATTCCCCGGGCACTCGTTGACTGTGATGGTCAAAGCGACGTTCCAGCTTGCTCACGGTGAGACTGCCCGACTTGCCGACAAACAGTTGTATCCTGCAGCTGACCAGTTCGCCAAAGGGGACGAGGACCAAACTGGCAGCCCCCGCTACGAAACGGATGCCGCATTTTTCAAGCCGCGCGGTGACCTGTTGCTGATCGGCAAATGCCATCCACCAGACGGCCAGCCGGTTACGGCCTGCCCGGTGACATTTCGCGTGGGCGAACACTCCCGGTCATTATTGGTCTTTGGCGACCGTTGCTGGCGACCGGGAATTGCGCGATCCGACATTGGCGTTCCCGAGCCGTTTACAGAATTTGAACTGGTCTACGAAAACGCCTTCGGCGGTGAGGGCGACAAGCGTAATCCCGTCGGCAAGGGCGCGGGACCGGCGGCAACCCCTGATGGCAAGTCGATTCATCGGTTGCCCAATCTCGAAGACCCCAACAATCTGATTGTATCTCCGCGAAGCCGGCCCGAACCGGCGTGCTTCGGGCCTCGTGGACGACTTTGGGAACCCCGCCTCGGGTTGATGGGGACCTATGACGCGAAATGGGAGACCGCGCGGTGGCCATGGTTTCCCGAGGACTTTGATTTCGCGTATTTCAATTCGGCTCCAGCGGAAATGCAGGTGGACTATCTTCGCGGAGACGAGGAATTGTACTTTGAAAACCTCCATCCACGATTTTCCCGCTATCAGTCGCGACTGCCCGGCCAGCGGGTTCGGTGTTTTCTCAATTGCCAGGTTGAATCTGGAGACAACCGGTTTGAGGAACTGGTGATGAACCTGGATACCCTGTGGGTCGATATGGAAGCGGAACAACTGGTTCTGGTCTGGCGGGGTGTCGCAGCCGTTCAGGACCAGGACTACGGGGAGGTTGAGCATCTGTATATTGCGACTGAACCGGTTGAAGCAGCCCCGTTATCGGTTCAGGAATACCAGGAACAATTCTCCAGGCGGTTGACCGAACTGGAGGCCGAGTGGGAAGGGGAGCCGCTCCCGGACGAGATGGCTGAACCGGCGCCCATGGAAACGGACACGGTAGAAGTTGAGGCCACCAATCGCGAGTTTGACGAATTGCTGGCCGCTCAAAAAACCGCCTTGCTGGAACAAGGCATTGATATCGACAATCCGCCGCCGCCAGACCCGGAATCCCAAAAGGAATTCGCCAGGATCATGGGGGAGTTGGGCATTGATTTCGAGAAGCAGGAACGCGACGCTCAACCCGTTACTACGCCTCAACCACCCGATCGATCGGACATTGAAAAACGTCATGCCAATAATGCCGGATTCGCCGGCGAGGATTTAAGCAACCTCGACCTGTCTGGTCTCAAACTGGATGGTGCCAATTTCGAAAACTGCGTTCTGTCGGGCACCATTTTCGAATCGGCCTCACTGGCCGGTGCCAACCTGGCCGGTGCAATCCTGACGGGTTCCAACCTGACGGGCGCGAATCTGGAAAACGCGTCCCTGAACGGGGCGGATCTGACGCACGCCAACCTGGCAGGCGCCAACCTCGCGCACGCCAACCTGACCGACGCGACGTTTGAAAATGCCAATCTGAGAGGAGCCTCATTGGCCGGTGCCGTCGCGACCGACACCGGGTTTACGGGAGCGTGCCTTGACGACGCGAAATTGACGAACGGAGATTTTTCGGGAGCCGATTTTTCCGATGCACGGCTGGATCGGACGAGTTTCGCCGCCAGTTCATTGCGTGAGGCGACTTTCGACCGCGCATCGGGTGCAAACGTCGTTTTTGACAAGGCAGACCTCTCGGAATTGCGCGCGTCCGAAGGTTGCCACTTCTCCAACGGATCATTCCGGGAAGTGGTTGGCGCGGAGTCGGTTTGGGAGGATGCTCAACTGAACAGCGCCGACTTTTCATATTCCCGCCTTGACACGGCGGACTTTTCCGGTGCGAGTCTGAACGGGGCGGTCTTTCACGCGGCGAGTCTGAAAACTGCCCGATTTGACAAGGCCGACCTATCGGCGGCGCAAATTACCCAGGCCAACCTGTTCCAGGCTGTCCTGGAAAAGGCCAATCTTAGCGGCACCGATTTGGACGGGTCCAGTCTTTACGAAGCCGAGTTTCTGGATGCCACGCTCCACGAAACCAGTACGCGCGGCGCCAATTTGAAAATGACCAAATTGCTCCGGCCGGCGGTCGACCAGCGATGACCATTCCCCGAACGTTTGAGAATCCGCTGACGGTCGAGG
>JBGTFW010000060.1:0-34506 GCA_041747075.1 Pirellulaceae bacterium | reverse complement strand
TAGAGATTCAGGAGCGGTTGGTTCAAGCGAACCCAACGGTCGCCGAATTCCAAAGCGGATTGGCGTCCAGCCACAACAACCTCGGCTTGCTGCTAGGCGAAATTGGCGAGCCCGCCAAATCGCTGGCGGCCTTCGAAAAAGCACTTGAGATTCAGGAGCAGTTGGTTCAAGCGAACCCAACGGTCGCCGAATTCCAAAGCGGATTGGCGTCCAGCCACAACAATATCGGTGTGCTGCTGCGCGCATCCGGCGAGCCCGCCAAAGCGTTGGACGCCTTTGAAAAATCGCTTGCGATTAACGAGCGGTTGGTTCAAGCGAACCCGGCGGTCACCGAATTCCAAAGCCGATTGGCACACAGCCACATCAACATTAGTGCACTGTTCGGCGAAACCCGCGAGCCAGCCAAAGCTATAACGGCCTTTGAAAAAGCACTTGAGATTCAGGAGCAGTTGGTTCAAACGAACCCGACGGTTACCAGGTTCCAAAGCGATTTAGGCGCAACTCTGAGTAACATCGCAGGGATCGAAGCCGAGTTTAGACGCTTTGACGATGCACGAACCCATCTCCTTGAAGCGATCAAGTGGCAAAAACAAGCGCTGTCCGCCAATCCGGCAAACCCAACATATCGGCAGTTTCTCGAGAATCATTACTCTAATCTGATCAGAACAGCGGATGGACTCGCGGACAACGATCTGCGCCGTGATGCCCAACGCGGATTGGCGGAGTTGGCGGCGAGCGATCCGGCAGCCAGGGAAATTGACCTTCGGATCGGGGACGTCGTTGCAGGAGCAGAGGCCAAAGGTGTTGAAGAGTTACTCGTTTTTGCGCAGCGCGGCTACGACACGGAGCGGTTTGAGCTGGCGGCGCGGTTCTGGAACCAGGCCTTGGAGACTGAGCCGACGCTGGCCGAGAGTCGCCAGACCCAGCACGCCTACAATGCCGCGTGCGCGGCCGCGCTGGCGGGTTGCGGAGAGGGTTTCGACGACCCGTCGCCAGACGACGAATCCAAAACCAGACTCCGCGCTCAGGCAATTCACTGGCTGGAATCCGACTTGGAGTCCTGGAAAAAATACCTCGAAGTTGCGAATGCCGAACAGCGAAGACTCGTCGTCGGTACGCTCAATCATTGGCAATCCGATCCCGACCTCTCCGGCGTGCGCGGCGACGCGATCGACAAACTTCCCGAATCCGAACGAGCCAACTGGAACTCACTCTGGCAAACGGTCAGGGAATTTCTGCAAAAGGCCCAGTCAGATTAACATGCGTTGTTGGGTTCGGCGGTATCCTCGCCGCTAAAAGGCAATCGGGCATATATGAAAGGGGGCGATTCAGGCTTTCCCGTTCAGTCCGATGACCGCCTGGTGGCCACGGCCGTCACGGGCGCTCCGCGGCGGCCAGGGGATTTCTCGTGGGTGTGCCGTTCCTTTTCCCGAAGCGGATATTATTGTGCTATCCGGGCTGACTTCCAAACCCACGCTCACGGCACACGGAGTGTGCCTGCTACTTTCGCCAGGTAACAACTCATGAATCCTTCAGTGAAATTCCGGACCCGCTACGACGCCGTGGTTGTTGGCGGCGGGCATAACGGGCTGGTCGCCGCGGCGTACCTTTCGCGCGCGGGACGGTCGGTGCTGGTGCTCGAACGCAACGATCATCTCGGCGGGGCAACCGACTCGCAAAGGGTCTTTCCCGACTACGACGCGATGCTGTCCCGATACTCGTATCTCGTTTCGCTTTTCCCACAGACGATCATTGACGAACTGGAACTCGAGTTTTGCACGCGACGGCGAACCATCGCGTCGTTCACGGCATGGTCCGACAAGGCGGGAAATCCCCGTGGACTGGTTATGTCCAATGTCGACCCCGAGCGGTCGCGCCAGTCGGTGCGCGACTTGGCGGGCCGAGACAGCGACTGGCACGATTACCAGGCCTTTCTCGCGCTCCAACGGACCATGGCGCGGATCGCCTGGCCGACGGTGCTGGAACCGCTGCGGTCCCGTGCTGAATTTGTTGCACGACTTGGGACGGCGGAAGAAAAAGCGGCGTGGGAGGCGTTCGTCGAAAGGCCCGTTGGCCAGGCGATCGAACGGCACTTGCAACACGACGCCCTGCGGGGATTGGTGCTGACGGACGCGAAGATCGGCGTCTTTGCCCACGCCCACGATCCGTCGCTTGTCCAGAATCGTTGTTTTCTCTACCACATCATCGGAGGAGGGGAGGGCGAGTGGCGTGTTCCCGTCGGCGGCATGCGGGCGCTGGTCGACTCGCTCGTCGCCAGTTGTCGTTCCGGAGACGTTACGTTCGCAACGGACGCCACCGCTCTTTCGGTGCATCCGGACTCTGTCAAGTCTTCCGTAACGTTTCGTCACGGTGATCGCGAGATCGTCGTCGACACCGACGACGTTTTGATCAGCGCCGGGCCGCGAACTTTCGCGAGACTTCTCGACCGCCCCTGGTCGCCGCGCAAGGAGGACGAGGGATCGGTGTTCAAGATGAACATGTTGCTGCGACGATTGCCGCGGGTCCGCGCCAGAGGCGTTTCGATCGAAGAGGCCTTTTCCGGCTCACTTCACATTGACGAGGGATACGAGCAAATGCAGGCTTCGTATGAAAAGGCGTCGCGCGGCGAGATTCCCGACCCGCCGCCCGGCGAGGTCTACTGCCATACGCTTACCGACGCCTCGATTCTTTCGCCGGCGTTGCGAGAGCAGGGCTATCACACGTTGACACTTTTCGGATTGGATATGCCGTATCGGCTCTTCGATCAGCCCGACCATGATGGACGGTTGCGCCGCGTTGGCGAATTGTACTTGCAGGGAATGGAACGGATTTGCGATGAGTCATTTTCCGATTGCCTCGCCATGGATTCGGGCGGGCGGCCCTGTATCGAGATCAAGTCGCCCGTTGACCTGGAACGGGAACTCGATCTCGATCAAGGCAACATTTTTCACAACGCACCGAGCTGGTTCTTTACCGACGACGAATCGCAAGCCGGTTCATGGGGCGTCGAGACGGAGTTTCCCAACGTCTGGCGGGCGGGTTCGTCCGCCCATCGTGGGGGCGCGGTGAGCGGGATTCCCGGCCGCTGCGCCGCGATGGCGATTATGGAAAAGGCGGGAATTTCGGAGCGTTATCCGGCACGGGTGTAAAAAAACACTCACCCCGGAGCAGTCCGCTGGACTGGCGGTTGGCCCCTGATACCGACGTTCCACCAGCGAACTGCGCAGGCAAGCGGTGCGCGAGCGTGATGATCGCCACGAGTGGGTTTGGCCGATGGCTGTGTTGACCCCGTTGCCCCAGCCCGGACCGGGTGAGGGGCACCGCCATTGGGTGAGGGGGCAAACCTATCGTTTCGAGAATTGGACGCCGCGCCGCGCGCCGCGCAGTCCGTATTTCTTGCGTTCCTTCATCCGCGAATCCCGCGTGAGAAAGCCGCCGTCGCGAAGGGGCGAAAACATCTCGCTGTTGTAACCCATCAAGGCGCGAGCCAGCCCCATCCGGCAAGCACCCGCCTGACCCGTCGTCCCCCCCCCATTGACCTTGATCAAGACGTCGACGGATTCGCGGGCGTCGACCGCTTGTAACGCCTCGTTAATCGCGTTGCGGTCCTGCTCATTACCGAAATACTCTTCAAACGGTCGGTCATTGATCGTGATCTTGCCGGCACCAGCGCGAACGC
The DNA here is from genome assembly GCA_041747075.1 of Pirellulaceae bacterium. GTDB lineage: Bacteria > Planctomycetota > Planctomycetia > Pirellulales > Pirellulaceae > CAJQPP01. The sequence continues at coordinate 30,827 of JBGTFW010000060.1, read as the reverse complement.
GCACGCGCGCAACCGAAGTCTTGCGCCGCCCTGTTCCAATGGCGTCACCCGTTTGTTTGTCTTTTCTGGCAGTTACCATATTTGTCTTGTGTTCGAATCGGGGGAAGGATCGCTATACTTTCGTCGCTTCAAATTCCAGCGGCTCCGGAGACTGCGCCTGGTGCGGGTGATCCGCACCCGTGTACACTTTCAGCTTCGAGAGCATATGCGGACCCAATTTGTTCTTGGGCAACATGCGGCGAACTGCTTCACGAATAATCTGTTCGGGTCGCCGCTCCAGTCGCGACGCCGCCGTCTCACTTCGCTGGCCAGGGTAGCCGGTGTACCACGTGTACCGTTTTTGTTCCCATTTACGACCGGTGAAGACGACCTTTTCCGCGTTTGTCACGATAACAAAATCGCCGGTGTCGACATGGGGAGTGTAGGCCGGCCGGTGTTTGCCCATCAGGATCATCGCGATTTCACTGGCGAGGCGACCGACGATCTGGTCGGTCCCGTCGACGACGAACCACTTTTTTTCGATTTCGCCAGGTTTGGCGACGTAAGTCCTTGTGCCCGCCACGGTTGATTGACTCCCGGATCGGTTAGGGAAACTGAAAATGACTCGGCCAATTTATCCTCCCTGGCCCGTTTCCACAAGGCTTAAGCGACCGCCGGAGCAAAAAGTTGAATATCGTTATTGCCCCGCCAGACAACTGGAACAATCGACGTCATCGGCAAGGATTCACCAGGTTCACGGGAAAAATGGCAAGATGGCTGGAACACAACGGTCGCAGAGGTCGATGGCATTGCGGAAAGTCCCTCTTTCCTTTCCGAAAATGCAAAACTATGGCCGTTTCCTTGCCACCGGTGCCGTCCGATCAGGACGTTGCGCTGCGGGTCTGGCCAGGTCCGTCCCGCGCGGAATCCTGGCAAGTTGAAAACTGTGAACCCGTGTCCTTTGGGGACCTGAACGTCGCGTTTCAGCACGCAACGGGCTGGCGACTTTCGTGGCAACCACGACATTTGTTGTCCGACGGAACGTGTTCACGCAAACGTCATGACTGGCTTCGAATTGACGATTTGTCGAGCCTCTTGCCTCCAGGCCTGCCGGTAACCAGCCGAATTTACTGCGAGCATCTTGTGCTCCGCTGGAACCGGCTCCTCGACGAATTGGTTCAATCGAGCGATTTACCGACCGGCGACGAAACTTCAGCCAATGCTCGCGGATCGCGATGTTTGGTAATCAGCCAGGCAGGTAGCAGGGGGGAAAGATAACGGGTGGAACAATTGCGGACAATTGTTTGACACTCAACGGTCGGGCGAACCAACTTGACGCGCCGGCGTCTTTTTCTAGACTTGGGGTCGCTTTGGATCACTTGATCGAACGCCGCTCATCCTCGCGGGCATGGCGGAATTGGCAGACGCGCATGGTTGAGGGCCATGTTCCCGAAAGGGATTGGAGGTTCAAATCCTCTTGCCCGCATTTCTCAAGTTCACGAGTGGCCGGCGGTATGCAACCGCGAGCCACCTTGTATTCCGTGTTGCCGTTTTTTGCATTGCGGTGTGCCATGGCTTGGCGCACGTGGTGCATGCCCATGAGCTTCGGATCGAAGAAGGCAAAGAACGAATTGGCGTGCGGATCGGCGATGAACTCTTCACCGAGTATCTGTTTTCCTCGCAATCGAGTCCTGTCTTTTATCCCGTGAACGCACCGGGCGGCCAATGCCTTGTTCGTAACTATCCCTTCCGCGATGACGTCGCCGGCGAAGCCCACGATCATCCGCACCACCGATCGGTCTGGCTCGGACATGGTGACGTCAATGGACTGGATTTCTGGTCCGGTCAGGCGCGAATCCGGTATCGCGAGATGGAACACATCGGCGCTGACGGGTTTGTCGCGCTGAATGACTGGATGGAGGGCGAATCGGTCGTTTGTACGGAACGCACCACGGTGCGGTTCGTCGTTGACGACCGATGGCGAATGATCGACCTCGCGACGGAACTGCGGCCCAACGGCACCTCCGTCCGGTTCGGCGACACGAAGGAAGGAACGTTTGCCATTCGCACTCATCCGAGGCTGCGGATCACCAGCGACGACGGCCGCCCGTTGGCGACGGCATACAACAGCGAAGGCGTGGAAGGCGCGGCCGTCTGGGGCAAATCGGCGCGGTGGGTCCACTACCAGAATACGATCGACGACGTGAGTTACGCGATCACCGTACTCGATCACCCGTCGAGTTTTCGCCATCCGGTCCTTTGGCACGCGCGGGACTACGGGCTGGTCGCGGCCAATCCCTTTGCAAGACACGAGATGCTCGGGGAACCGCCTGGCGCAGGCGACTTCGAGTTGCGTGACGGCCAATCGCTTGACCTGCGATATGCCATTGTCGTTTGGCGCGGCGACGTGACGGCCGAAGAGATCGAGGTGGTTTACGAACGCTTTGCCTCGCAGTTGGGCCGCAATTCACCCCGATGAACGTCCGCGCACGGCCCCCAATGCGTTCAAACGGCCTTCAGCACTCGAGGAGCCGTAGAGGCCGTGGAGTCTAGCCTGACAGAGTGTTCGGATTAACGTTTTGGAAGTAGCCGCAATTCGATAAACGCCCAAATCACTCCGCAACCCGCCGCCGCCAGGAGTATCCATCGCAAACCGCGTAGCGAGTAATCCGCCGCCCCGGGTTTCGTCCGCTGAAGTTCCGTTTCCGTTGCCACCGCGGCCGCGGCGTCCGGCGCAACGGTGCGGCGCTCATTCATTCGACGTTCGATTCGATCGCCAGCCACCGCCAGCATCAACAATCCTGCGAGCGCGAACAGGGCCATCCAGGTGCCGCCGCTATTGACCATTCGCTGAGCCCCTGCAAATTCCGCGCGGCCGGTCACGGGTCGCTTCGCTTCGGAAATAACGGGCCGCCGTAGACCGCCGACGCGCCAAGTTGTTCCTCAATACGCAGCAACTGATTGTACTTGGCCATCCGGTCGCTTCGGGATGCCGAGCCGGTCTTGATCTGGCCCGTTCCGAGCGCGACCGCCAGATCGGCGATCGTGGTGTCTTCGGTTTCACCACTTCGGTGGCTGACGACGCTGGAGTATCCGTTTCGCGCGGCGAGTTGAATGGCGTCGACCGTCTCCGTCAGCGTTCCAATCTGATTGACCTTGACAAGGATGCTGTTAGCGATCCCCTGGTCAATTCCGCGTTGCAACCGTTGGGTGTTCGTTACAAACAGGTCGTCGCCGACTAACTGGACCCTTTGTCCAAGACGGTCCGTAAGCGACTTCCAGCCCTCCCAGTCATCTTCGGCGCAGCCATCCTCGATCGAGCAGATGGGAAACTTGTCAGCCCAGTCGGCGAGGAAATCGACCATTTCCCCGGAATCGAGCGAGCGACCGTCGATGGCGTACGTTTTTTTCTTCGCCTCAAAAAACTCCGTGGCGGCGACATCGAGCGCGAGCCAGACCTGGCGACCCGCTTCGTAGCCCGCGTTGCCAATCGCGAGCATGATCAGTTCCAGCGCCTCGCTGTTGCTCTTCAAATTGGGCGCGAAACCTCCTTCGTCGCCGACGGTGGTGCTGTAGCCCTGGTCCGTCAGGACTTTCCGCAAGTTATGAAATATTTCCACTCCGCAACGCAGCGCGTCCGAAAAGGAGTCGAATCCCAGCGGCATTACCATGAATTCCTGGACGTCGACGTTGTTGTCGGCGTGCTGGCCGCCATTGAGGATGTTCATCATCGGCGCGGGGAGGACGCGCGCCTGGCTGCCGCCGAGGTAGCGGTAAAGGGGAAGTCCCGTGACGTCCGCCGCCGCACGCGCCGTTGCGAGCGAAACTCCGAGGATCGCGTTCGCTCCCAGGTGACTCTTGTTTTCCGTCCCGTCCAGCTCGATCAGCGTACGGTCGATCTCCAACTGATCGGTCGCCGCCTGGCCGACCAGATGATCGGCGATGACGCCATTGACATTGGCGACCGCTTGCTGAACGCTCTTGCCGAGAAAGCGGTCGTTGTCGCCGTCGCGAAGTTCGATCGCTTCGTGCGCACCGGTGCTCGCTCCGCTGGGGACCGCCGCGCGCCCGAACGAGCCGTCCGAGAGTGTCACGTCAACTTCCACCGTCGGATTGCCGCGGCTGTCGAGTACCTGTCGCCCCTCAATGTCAACGATGGTGTCCATAACGATCTGTCGCACCCGGAAAGTCCGTGAAAAATTGTCGCCACAGCGGAAAAAAGAAGTGTGACCAACCGCTTTGGTTCTGTCCACGGGTGGCTTGGTCCCGTAAATTGAACGGCCGCACTGCATTTTTTCCTTACGAGATGAATCGTGTTTACCGGGTTGATCGAGGAAACGGGAGTCGTTGTTTCAATCGGAGAGCGATCGGGCAATCGCCTGCTCGTCGTCTCGACGATCGTTGTCGCCGCCGAAACGCGCGTCGGAGACAGCCTGTGCGTCAACGGGTGCTGCCTGACGGCGGTGGAAATCTCGCCGTCCAGTGACGATTCGGGTGCGTGGCGAATCCGCTTTGACGCCGTTCCGGAAACGCTCGATCGAACCAACCTCGGTGCGCTCCGCCCCGGAGACGCCGTGAATCTCGAACGGTCGTTGCGAATGGATTCGCGACTGGGAGGGCATTTTGTCACGGGTCATATCGACGGGACAGCGGTTGTCAGTTCGATCGAAGAGGGCGAAGGCTGGCGAAAACTCTGGTTCGATGTCGCCCCGGAACTTTCTCGACAAATGGCCATCAAGGGGTCGATCGCCGTCGATGGAATCAGCCTCACGCTTGTGGATGTCACCGAAACGCAGTTCAGCGTCGCCCTGATTCCCCATACGCTGGAATCAACGACCATCGGGCGACTCGGCGAGGGAGATCGCGTCAATGTGGAAACCGACTTGCTCGCCAAGTACGTTCAGCGTCAGTTTGCGACGAGTGACTGAACATGGTGACTCCGCAAAAACGACAAACGGTATCGTGGCTGACGCGGCGTTTCGCCGAAGTCGGACTTGAACCGAATCGACGGCACGGCCAGAACTTTCTTATTGACTACAACCTGATTGAGCTGCTTGCCCGCACGGCGGAACTCCAGCCACGCGATGTCGTGCTGGAGGTCGGGACAGGCACCGGCGCCCTGACGGCCCTCATGGCCCCCCAGGCGGGGTGGATCGTAACGGTCGAGATCGATGAGCATCTGGCGCAACTCGCGCGCGAAGAACTGGAATACCAGTCGAACGTGACGATTCTTCACCAGGATGTGCTGAAGAACAAGAATCGCATGTCCCCCGCGGTCATGGAAGCCGTCGATGCGGCGATGGTGCGCGTTCCCGATGCGCGAATGAAACTGGCCGCGAACCTGCCGTACAACATCGCCACGCCCGTCATTTCCAATTTACTCCGCACTCCCCGAACGCCGGAAACGATGACGGTCACCATACAAAAAGAACTGGCCGACCGGATTCTCGCGCGTCCGTCGACCAAGGACTACGGGGCGCTGTCGGTGTGGATTCAGTCGCTGTGCGACGTCGAGCTGGTGCGCGTCTTGCCGCCGTCGGTGTTCTGGCCGCGTCCCAAGGTCGAATCGGCCATCATTCAGATCAGACACCGCTCAGAGCGCCGCGACGAGATTGCGGACACGGAATTTTTGCACCAGTTTCTTCGCAAGATTTTCCTTCATCGGAGAAAGTACCTTCGCTCGGTGGCGGTCAGCGCCTTTCGCGAGGTACTGGACAAGCCCCGGGTCGACGAAGTTTTGCGTCGCGGCGGACTCGCCGCACAGGCGCGCGCCGAAGAGTTAACGGTCGAGAAACTCCAGGCGCTCAGTGAGCTGTTTCGACGCGCGGTTCAGGAAGGACAGCCCGATGCGTGATTCGTGTAGCCAATAGGTAACGATCCACCGCACAAGGCCGTGGCATTCGGAAGTGCCGGTCGGTGAACCGGTTGCCTTACGACCCCACCGGCCCCGTGCCGGTCGGTGAACGGGTCTGGCAACTATTGGGTTCGAGGTCCGATCGAGCACGAGCACGAGCACGACTACGAGTACGAGCAGGAGAAGAAGGCCAGCTATTTGTCGCGCGATCGATGACCGCTTCGCGCTGCCGCCAACCGCGCGCGCTGCGCTTCGAGTCGCTCGGTCCGTAGACGCTGATAAAGGGCGTCACCGGTCGCCGAATCCGTTACCGGCAAATTGCCGGGCAGGGAAGTCGACGTCGACGACGACGACGCGGAATGTTTTTTGTGGACTTCCGGTCTCGCCGCCGATTCTCCTCTCGAACTCGAATGGTCCGAATGGAATTGTTCGCCCGTGGTTGAGGCGCTCGTCGGCGCGGGCGTCCCGCCAAGCTCGCGCAACTGGTTGCCCAGTGAACGCGACATATTGATGGTGGTCGTGCGGCGAGTTGGTGTGGTTTCGCTTGTCGCGGCGGCCTGTGAAACCTGATCGTCGACACCGTCGACGAGATCGGCACTGACCTGGCGAATGCCGACGGTCGATTGCTCAAGGTTCACGCGGTTTGCGTCGCCGGGGCCAGTGAGAACGGCAATTGACTGACCGGACTGGACGATCGGTCCATCCGTGGGCCTGAAGACCGGAAGGAGGACGACAGTTCTCGATTCGCCGCCCGTTTCGTCCCACGGAACCCAGACACTGTAGGAGGGGCCGAGACTGGAATCGCTGTGGTGTTGCTGAAAATCGCTTTCACGAAAAACGTACTTGCGGTCGGGGACGCGCGTTCCGGGATTCGCCTTGCCGCCGGAATCGTCAAAGGCAAAGACCACGAATTCGCCATTTGCACGCACCGGTTCATTCGCCTTGTTGTAGAAATAGACGCGCCCGCCAAACCCCCGCGTCGCCCGGTGACCTGGCCGCGCCGGGACGCTTGTCTCTTGCCAGATGACCGCCATTCGGTCCGGATTTTCAAAATGAACATGCCCTGGCCGTTTGGAACCGAACCGGCTGAAAAGTGACGGCTTTTGCGCGATCTGGCAACCGGTGTTCAGTGCCATCAGGCCCATCACACCACAAGCCATCGCGAAGCATGGAGTCAACTTGAATTGTCTAGTCGGGGTCATCGATCATTCCCTGAATCCGCGGCGGACAGAAAGGTGCATCTACTAGCGATAAAATGGGTTCGCAATCCGGGAGAATTCGTCGTTGTCGCTTGAAACCGGTTTTCCGCCACTGTTCCTGATTCGGGGAAGTGGAGCGGTGTTGTGGTCGGCTGCCGGTTTTATGTCGACCGCGCCGTGAGCCGCAGTTTGCGCGACTATCGAATTCGGCGGATCGCTCCATTGACTGGAAAGCGGTTGTCCGACGGGGCCGTTGTCCACGCCTCCGCGGGGCGCGGGCTGCAATTCCATGGGTCGCGCCGGGACAAGCGGAACGGTGCCGGGATAACGATCCATCGGATTGGGCGACGTCGGTTGCATAAAGGGATCGCCGGTGGCCGGTGCCGTGCGATCCGCGCCCGGTTCGAGCGGAAGGTATTCGGGATACATTCCCGCCGGGTCTTGATCGGGATAGTAGGTAGCGGGAACGTCCATTCCAGGAATTCCTGAACCAATATTTTCCGGATCGAACATTCCGTAGCCGACGGCCCCGTAAATATCCGCGACATCGGCAAGGCACCAGTGCATGCGGTCCATCTGGACCTGATTGTTGGCGTCGATCTGTTCCTTGCTGTCGACCAGGTAGGGTGTGAGAATGATCAGCAGTTCCGTGCGGCGGTGGGACTCCGACTCGTATGAAAAGAGCGGTCCCAAAACCGGCAAGTCCGAGAGGATCGGCGTGCCGCGATGTTCCTTGGTTTGGGTATCCTGGATCAAGCCGGAGAATGCAACGGTCTGACCGGAACGCGCCATGATAGTCGATTGAGCTTGCGTGATATTGATGGGGGGTGAGCGAACGATCTGGCCATCGCTGACGAAAACGGGTGTCCCCTGCGCTTCCGAACCAAGACTCGAATTCACCGCGTCGACGTTCATGATGATCATTCCGTCGGGACTGACTCGCGGCGTGATTGCGAGAATAATGCCAATGTCGGTGTCCACGACTTCCGTAACCAGTCCCGTTGCCCCGACCGTTCCGGTCGTGCTCGCGCCAGTGATGCGTGACACCTTGGAACCGACCTGAACGCGTCCCTGAAGCGTTTCCAGTGTCGTGATGTCCGGCGCGCTCATGACTCGAACAAGTCCCCGGTTCTCCAGCGCCCGCAACAGAACCGTGATCGATTCATTGCCGGCTGAGAGAACCAGTCCGCCATAGCCGAGATCGGAGTTTGTCCGACCGACGTTGAGATTGCTGAGCCCCTGACCCGCGAGCATCTCACGTGTCGACAACGAGAGGGCGTTGTTGTTGTTTCCGATCCCCGCCTGATTGAACGGGAATCCGATGACCCCCACGCCGCGGTCAAACAGTAACGAGTCCTGTATCCCAAATTCCACCCCGAACTCCGACAGGTCGTCGAGAAGGATTTCGGCGATCAACACCTTGACTCTCACCATCGGAGGACGCGTGTCGAGTTCGTTAATCAGCCGGATCACGTCGTCATAGTAGGCCGGCGTGGCGCTGACGATGAGGCTGTTGGTGAGGCCTTCGGCCACGACGATCACCTGACGCCGCGCCGTCACGAAAGGGTTTGCGTTGTTCGGATCAACGTCGATGACTTCCTGTCGCAAATCCAGCCACTCGTTAATGGCAATCGCCAGGTCGTCAGCGAACGCATTTTTTAGTCGAACGGTCGTCACCAGCCGGTTGTCCTGGTCCTGTTCGTCGAGCCGGTAAAGAAGGTCCTCGACCGTTTGCAAGTCGCCGGCCGGTCCCGTGACGATAATCGTGTTGGTGCGGGGATCAACGCTGAAGCGGAGATTCACCAGGGCACCGCCGGGCGTGCTCGCGGCGGACTGCAATGGCAGGTTGGCGGAATTGAACTGTCCCTGACCAAAGCCTCCCTGCTGAAAACCGCCCTGCGTCTGGCCAAACAGCGTTTGCAGCATGTTCAGCAACTGGTTGGCGTCGCCGTTAAGAATCTCGAAAACCTTGATTTGCGTTTCGGCGTCGGGAATCCGGTCCATTTGCCGGACCAGTTCAGCGACGAGGTCCATGCTTTCCTCCGGCCCTGTCACGATGAGCTGGTTGCTCGATCCGTTGGCCGTTACCCGGACGTCAAAAAGAATTCCGGAGGCGATCCGGCCTTCGCCGTCGAGTGTCATGATTTCCAGCATCGCGGCCCGGGCCTGGGCGAGCGCGCCCTGGTTCTGTTGTTGAAGGCCGAACTGCTGCTGGCTTCCCGGCGCAAACGGCTGGGGTGATCCGCTTAGCCCGCCATTGATGGCGTTTTGCAGGACGATCGCAAGGTCCACGGCCAGCGCGTTGTGGATGTTGAAGACGCGGACGATGTCCCTGGTTTCCGTCTTCACCACGTCAAGTTCCGCGATGAGATTTGCAGCGCGTTGCAGGACGGCCGCGTTACCTTTCACAATCAACGAGTTGCTGCGATAGTCGGTGATAATCGCCACGGGTCCATGAAGCGACGCGATCCACTGGGCTGAATCAACTGTGTCGTTTTCGGCCTCGCCAGTCCAAAAATACCCGCGCAACTTCAGCCCCGCATCGACGGCGGACATGTGTTCGAGCCGAAAGACGCGAAAGTCCAGCGTCCCCTCGGCGTCGGGAGGCGTCGAAATGTCGAGCTGGCGCACCAGTTCCGCGACGACCAACATCCCCCCTGGCCGTCCAATCACGAGCAAGGCGTTGGGACTTTCCAGCGCGGTGACGTTGATCGGACCGTTCCCGGTCGCGTACATCGTCTCGTAAACGTTGTCGATGATCGGCTTGAGCGCGCTGCTGTCGGCGTTGTTGAGCGGGAACAAACGAACTTCCGGCTGAGCCACGTCCGCGGCGCGAACGAGGTTTTCAATAATCGTGCGGAGCTTGGCCGTATCTTCCGGGTCTCCAATCAGCACAATCGTTCCGAATTCGTCGAGAATCTTGATCTGCACCGTTCCCTTCAGGTCAAAATCGTCTTGCATTTCCAGGATGCGGGTTGGGTCATTGGGTAATTCCTGCTGACGCGGCTCGGCGTTTTCCTGGACAAACGCAGCGGGAAGCGCGCTCCCGGCAAAACCTGGTCGTGCTGTTCCACTCGCCACGTTCGACGTCCTGGCAAAGCGAAACGGTGCGAGGTCGTCAGCTCGTTTTAGGGCCGGAGTCGTGTCCTCCTGGATTCCCAACAACGTCGCCGCGGAACGAACGACCGCGGGTTCAGCCTTTCCCATCCCCACCAATCGCACCACTTCGGGTTCTTCTCCCGAAATGTCAATCAACTGGACCATTTCGTTCCAGACCGGTGCGTTGGTCTCGGGACCCTCAAACGTGACCGTGTTGAGATTCCGGTCAATAATGATTGCGTTCGGCGGCCCATCGACGGCTGGCAACTCGACACGAATCCGGCTGGAGTCCGCATTGTCGGGCCGCGCGCGAAGCGTTTGACCCCAAATATCAATCAGCTTCTTCTCGAAATCGCGCCAATCGAGATGAACCAGCCTCCGCCCGCCGCTTGTTACGTCGTTGGCCGGTGGTGACTCGTCGTCCAGTTGCGGCAGTTCGCGGACGACCCCGGTTGAATGCCGAACTTCGATGGGTGTTTCCATCGCTTCAGAGCGCGTTAACGGGGCATCGCCGGCTTCCTGGCCTGTGGCGCGCGTAGCGGTGAACGCCAACAGGAGAATTCCGGAAAAAGCGAAAACCATTCCGGCGGCCTTGCGGGACAGAACGCAAACTCGGATTTGGTTGGTTAATCTCATGGCGAGTCGGGACTCTGTCGATTAAGGTTCGCTGTTTTCGGACGCGGAACCGGGTCGGTCGACGCCGGCGCGGCATGTCTTCTAACATCGGCATGACCGATACGACTGGCAAAATAAAATCAATCGTTGAAACCGGATTATCCGTTATCTTCGTCCGACTTTCCTGCAACCTGGATAAGCGAGGCAGGTTTTGCGGCCGCTGGCACCCTTTGCCAGCAGGTTTGGGGGGTCCGTTGGTAGGGCCCGTTCGTAGCGCGAACTGCCATTCGCTGAACGATGCGAACTGGCAGTTCGCACTACGTTATTGGTCGCGCTTCACACATGTCCCGTTCGACGACTTGACGCACATCGAGGAAGGTCTGGTTAAGGCGATTCAAAACCGCCGCTTCCAAATCGCCCCGTGAGAGAATCGTGCAAACCGGCTCACCAGGCGAAATGACAACGTTGGCGCGTGGAACGTCACGGACCGACCCGGCCGTCTCGTTCCATGCGAACAGCCGGTCGCTCGTCGATTCCGAAACGACCAGCGGGATGTTCGCGTCATTAAACAGAATTCGCTTCGCCGCCAACGGAGAGGCGGCGGCTCGGTTCGACGGGAGTCGAACGTTGCAAAACGATTCAAAATCCGGAAAGGCTTTCAGGTGCTCCTCCAGCATCGATTCAATCCCCCGGCCCTCCAGCAATTCCATCGACGCCGTGAATCGAGGGTTGATTTCCAGCAACCAGGGGACCGCCTGGTCGATGACAAAATCGATGCCAAACCATCCTCTCAAGTGCAATTCGGCTGAGAGGACCCGGCCGATCGTTTTTAAGGTCTGTTCGGTCGTTCCACGCAGCATGACCGGACCAAGGGAACCTTCGTATCGAAAAGGATCACTGGCAATTGAACCTGAAAAAAACTGTCGGCAACAGCCAATCAGATTGCACTCGTCGGGACGGATGCCGATATACGACGCGCCGATGACTTCGCCATGTCGAAACTCCTGGTAATAGTCTGGACGCCCGTCACCGGATGTACCGACTCGTGCCGGGTGGGAAACGCCGATGCCACCTCCCGAACAAATCCGCTTGCCGACCCACGCCGACTCCGTGCCTTTATCTGGCGGCTCTCGTTGTGACCGCAAAAAGGGCAAGTGGTTCTTGCGCAGAATGTCGGTGACGTGAAAAGGATCGCGCGCCCGTCGAATCGATTCGGCACAACAACCGAGTAATTGAAGGCCGCGGTCAGACTCCAGCTCCGCGACCACCTTGACGTGGTTTTCCATTCCACCTGCAAGCAAAACGCCGAGTGGCACCTCCCTCCGCTGCCGGCAAATTCCTCGTAATGCCGTTGCAACCTCCACCAGTGACTCGACGGTCAGAACTGTCGATGCGAAGCGGAACGTGTCCCGATCACCGAACAAGTCGATGGTTCCCGCGGGATTTCCGCTGGGCGCAACCTTCTCGACGATCGCACGGCATGACGCGCCGATACAGACGAGCTTCAGTGGCGTCGCATTTTTCATGGGAACGCCCTGGCGGCCTTGCGACACATAGGGAAGTAGGGCATTCCAGTCCGACTGGCACGATGGGCGGCTTGCAATTGAATCAGCATGTGATACCGTGTTGCCGAACGCCCGCGACCTGTCGCACCGGCCAACAGACGACGAGGATGGTCAAATTCGCCCGGCGTTAAAAAAAAACACCTGTAACCGTAAGTTGGGCTATTCCTGCCCGACACATTACCTTAATCGTGAACGCGGGAGAGACTCAAGATGTCGATGTTTATTGGCGAAGCACTGGCGGGTGACGGCAACGAAGTGGCTCATATTGATTTGCTGATCGGCACCAAGGAGGGTCCGGTCGGTGCTGCGTTTGCCAATGCCCTGGCGAATCAGAGCGAGGGCCATACGAACCTCCTCGCCGTGCTCACTCCGAATCTGGCGGTCAAGCCATCGACGGTAATGGTCACGAAAGTCACGATTCAGGGCATGAAGCAGGTGGGCCAGATGTTTGGCGCGGCGCAGTCGGCGGTCGCCCGCGCCGTTGCCGACAGCGTTGCCGACGGAGTCATTCCCAGGAAACAGGCGGAGGACCTCGTCATTGTTTGCGGGGTATTCATACATCCCGAAGCCGACGACAATCGTAAAATTCACGACTACAACTACGAAGCGACGAAAATGGCAATTGCTAACGCGATGGGCAACAAGCCGTCGGTCGATGAAATGATCGCGGGCAAGGACAGTGCCGCCCACCCCTTCCGCGGGTTCTGAAAGGACCGGAGTTCAATACTCGGCGTCACGGTCACGACGCATGCGAGCAAATCAGTTTCAACTCCGGGGTAAATGAAACAAAAACAAAGGGCACCCCGCCAACCGTGGCTGGGTGACCCTTGGGTATCGGCGACCTTGTCCATTTCGTGTCGTGTGCGATCAGGCGATCGCGAGGTCGTTGACTTCGTTGGCAAGCCGTTTTCGGGCGACGTGCAATCGCCGTTTGATCGTTCCGATCGGAGCTTCAAATTCCAGGGCCATTTCGGCCAGCGAGCAACCACGCACGTAAAACGCCTCAAGCGTTTCCCGGTCCATCACGCGCAGCCGCGCCAGTCCGTCACGAACCTGGGCGCTCCGTTCACGCTCAAGCACGGTGTCTTCCGGGGTGTCGTTGCTCAGGACGGTCGCCTGGAGATATTCCGGCTCGGTCGCGAAGGCTACTCGCCGACGGACCATCCGGTTGATCGCCATCCGGACCGTGATCTGTCGCAGCCACCCCCCGAAGGCTTCCGGAGTCCGCAACTGGCCGATCTTTTCCATCGCCTGGATAAAGACGTCCTGAACGAGTTCCTGGGCGTCATTGGCGTCACCCATTCGGCGCAGCGCGATCGCCATCACCGTCGGCTGAAACTGGACGAACAGTTCTCCGAAAGCGGCCCGGTCGCCCGCCTGCGCGGCGATCACGCACTGGGCGGTTCGCTGGATATCCTTGATCTGGTCGTTGAATACGGCGTTCATCGGTTCATTCCTGGTCGTGGGTGGGAGCGCGAATCCAACGCGCGGCGTTGGAATCGGGAAACCGAATCAGGAAATCGACGGCTGAAATGAAACAGCAATCGCGACTGGTCCGGTCCGGAAATGGCCAACGGGAAGTTGTTGATAACAACCGGTTCACTGGTTCGAACCGGTGGCTGCGGTTAGCCCTGAGGGCTGATTCAGCCTGTTATCCAGCCAACCCGGTTGGCGTGGTCGTTGCCCCAACTGGGCAATTGGCCGTGTGCGGCATGTCTGGCGGTGATTGCGTAATCACGCACACAGCCCTTGCCGGCCACGACCACCCGATCGCGCTGGTTTTTTGGCGCGGTGGGGGGCATGACGAGACCCGAGAGGCGCTCGATGCCGGGGAAAAAAGGCAGCGCCAACGTGCGAATTGATTGCGCAACGGGGTTCCGTTCGGCATGGAAGCCGAAGGTCCGCTTGACCGTATTGAGCAAATTCAAACGCATGTGTCTGCCCTCCCCGTGCTCCAGCGCACAGATTCAGAGAACCAAAGAATGTTGCGGACCCCTCATTGGGCCGCCGTATTTCGCAGTTGCAAATCTACCTCAACGGACGGTTTGCAGCAAGCTTTTTTATGAAGTACCGCCGCGATCTGCCCTGCGAGGCAAGTGGGGCGGCACGACACTCCTTAGAGAAGTTTGTCGGTGAACAGGTTCACGCGATTACCTGAATTTTTCGTGAAAAAGAGACGCATTTTCGCGGGTTCGGCTGCTGAGCAGGGGAAGTAATCGCGTTGAACCTTCGCAAAAGCCGAATATCAGCAGTTCCACAGCCGTTTCCCGCGGGTTTGGTGTTTTTTCACTTGTGGCCTGTTTGTGAATCCGTTAAGGATTTGGCGTGGCACTACCGCCCACATTGAATCGACGGACGGACGGAACGGGTTGAACCCATTGGCGTTCCGCTCCGTATCGTTCGGTCGACGTCATTGTTTACATCCGCATTCACCGCAATGGACTGCCGTTGATGCCCTGGATATTGTCTTGCCGGATTGCCGGGACCGCGTTTTTGCTGCTGTTATTTCCAGGCTGCCAGTTGATGCAGCCCGGAAAGGGCGACGCAACAGGCGGGTTCGCGACTCCCCTTGCGCGATTTCAGGACGACGGCTCGTTCCCCGATGATCCCGTCGCCCTTGGCCCCGAGGAAAAGAATCCCCGAACGGGGACCAACCAGCCCGCCGTTGACGCCGGCAGCCAGGCCCATCTCGTCAAGCAAGTCGTGATCACCGGCAATCAGCGAATTCCCGAACATCAGCTCTTGCGTCACATCCGGACGCGTCCCGGCCGGTACTTCGACCCTGACATGTTGCAGCAGGACGTCAACCAGTTATGGAAGCTCAAGGGAGTACGCCGCGTCAACGGGCCGTACCTTGATCATCAGCCGGACGGCATCATTGTGACGTTCGACATATCCGAGCGACCCGTTATGGACCGAGTCGTCTATATCGGCAATCGCGCTCTGACCGATCGGAAACTCGCCGAGGAAACGGGTCTCGAAGATGGCCAGCCGCTCGACATGCACTCGGTGCGGATGGCGCGGTCGCGGATCGAGGACCTCTACCATGAAAAGGGCCATCCCGATACCCAGGTGACGATCGTGGAAGGGGACGAAGTGAACGATCGCGAAGTCGTCTTTCTTGTCCACGAGGACGAACTGCAACGGGTTTCGAGCGTTACGTTTGAGGGGAACAAGATCGCCAGCGATGGGCGGCTGCGGAGCTTTATCAAGATGAAACCGGGAGTCCTTTGGCTCTTTGGCGGCAAGACCAACCGGCGGGAAATGGAGCAGGACGAGATTCGACTGACGGCCTACTATCGCGCCCTCGGGTTCTTTAACGCGCGAATCGGTCGACAGTTGACGGAATCCGAAAATGGTCGCTGGCTCGCTATTCGGTATTTTATCAACGAAGGTCCCCGCTATCGCGTTCGAAGTGTTTCCTTTGCGGGCAACGAGAAGTATTCGACGGAGGAACTCGCATCGGTCGTCAAACTCAAGCCGCGTGAAGGCGAAGCGCCTGAATTCAACGCCGCAAAAATGAACGAGGACGTGTCGCGGCTCAGCGATCTGTATGGCAGCCAGGGATACGTCTTCGCAAATGTCGAGGTCTCACCCGATTTTCTCGAGCAACCGGGCCTCCTCGACCTGGTCTACCGCATCAGTGAAGGCGAGCAGTACCGCGTCGGCGAGATCAACGTCGTCATCGACGGCGAATACGGAATCACGAAACGGCAAGTCGTCCACAATCGACTTGGCCTCCGCAGCGGTGACCTGATCGACACCCGATTGCTGCGTGACGCTGAAGCACGGCTGGCCCGCTCGCAGTTGTTTACCGACGGCGTGAGCGCTCAGGGAGCACCGCCGCGCGTTGTCGTCAGGCCGCCGGAACTTGAGGAACTGGGCAAGATCCTTCGCTGAACCTGAATGGGCGCTTCCCCCGTCAACGCACACGAACTGAACCGGTTAGATTTTCAAAAACGAATTGCCACCGCCCATGAACTTGACACCTGGTTACCGATCAACCCTGGCTGTGCGAGCTTGTGCTCCGCGCGCATGGTTGCTGGCCGTCATCCTGGTCGTTGCCGGCACGGCGGGCTGCAAGTCCGGCGGTCCGCGTTGGGTCGAGCAACCGTGGACCCCCGTCAATTACGTTCGGCAAAGTTCAACGGGTCCGTCGAGTTTTCAGTATGCGGCGACCGGCGCGGGAACGACGGGGCACACGGTTGCCGCGGAGGGCGTCGAAACGAGTGCCAGAAAATCGCCGGCATCCCCACAGCAAACGGTTCGCGCCCAGGATGGCGGATACGGGAGCACACCGAGGTATCCGCTCAGCGGTCAGCCGGGCGGTTATGTCCCTCCCGCCGGTGACGGAACATTCGCGCCCGGCACCTTTGTTCAGCCCGCACCGGTGCAGGGTGGTTATCCGCTCTACGGCCAGTCGGGACCGGGATTCCCGCAACAGACGTTTCAGCCGCCGACAATCCAAACCGGGCAAATCGGATCGCCGAACGAGACGCCGCCTTTCGTCACGGGCCCGACGAACTTCGCCGACATCGACGTGTTGGTGCGAGAAGCACAAACAGGCCGGATCACCTTCGGAGCAGCCTACAATTCCAACAGCGGCCTGGTCGGACAGATTATTGTCGACGAGCGGAACTTTGATATCGCGAACTACCCGCGCAGTCTGGAGGACGTTATCAACGGAACCGCATGGCGGGGCGCGGGCCAGGGGTTTCGACTGGAACTGGTCCCTGGTAACGAGGTGCAGCGGTACGCAGTGAGCTTCGATGAGCCATACTTGTTCAATTCCGCCATCAGTTTCTCGACGAGCGGTTATTTTTTCGATCGCCGGTACTTTGACTGGGACGAACAGCGGCTTGGCGGACGTGTCGCGCTCGGTTATCGCCTGACACCGGACCTCTCGATCAGCGTGGGCCTGCGACTGGAGAACGTAAACATTCACGATCCGCGCGTGGCGACTTCGCCGTCGCTCAACGCCGTGGTGGGGGACAATGCGCTTTACCTCGGCTCGGTCAGTCTGATTAACGACACGCGCGATCATCCGTTTATGGCGTCGGAAGGGACTTACATGGAACTGTCGTTTCACCAGGGATTTGGCGATTTCGGCTTCCCCCGTGGCGACGTCGACCTCCGACGGCACTTCCTGATTTACCAGCGTCCCGACGGATCGGGACGCCACACGTTGAGCTTGCAGTCGCGTGCGGGATTCTCCGGCACGTCGACGCCCCTCTTTGAGAATTACTTTGCGGGGGGCTTTTCCACGCTTCGCGGTTTCGCCTTTCGCGGTGCGTCGCCCGTCGAAGGCGGAGTCCGTGTCGGCGGGAGGTTCCAGTTTCTCAATACGGTCGAGTACACGTTCCCCATCACCTCCGACGACATGTTCAAGGGTGTGTTGTTCTGCGACTTCGGGACGGTCGAACGAGACGTCACGATCAAGAAAGAGAATTTCCGCGTCGCCCCCGGTGCCGGCTTGCGAATTCACCTGCCGATCGGCGGAGCGGGAGGCGCACCGCTTGCGTTTGACTTCGCGTTCCCGATCAGCGACGCCGAATCCGATGACCAACAGGTCTTCAGCTTCTACACCGGAATCCTCCGCTAGCCATCGGAACGCAGTTTGGGCATTCCTGCCCGACTCCGCGATGAAGCCCAGCTAGCTTCCGATTTGACGGCAATTGGACTTGCCGGAATCGCGTGAATTTCAATATAGCGATAGCGTCAAAACGTCGGACCACGGATCAGTCATCGCTCGATTGAGGACCATGCAAGGCGGCCAGGCAAGCGGTGAGGAGCGAAAATGCGCGTGAAAGTCCGTTTTCGCCGAAAGGTCCGGCATCTGTTCGAGTACGTCGCGGCGCGCGTCATCGTTTGCCTGTTGCAAATGATGCCGCTTGAGTGGACGCCGCGTTTCGCTGCGCTGTTGGCGGGGCTGGCATGGGACGTACTCCGAATCCGCCGCGCGACAACCGAGGCAAACCTGCGTCAGGTCTTTCCTGAACTCCCCGATTCGCGGCGCGAGGAGATTGCCCTCGGCATGTGGGCGCATCTGGTTCTGATGGTCTGCGAGATCGCGCAGGCACCGCGAAAGATTCACGAAACCAACTGGAGGGACTTTATCTACATTCGCGACAAGCAACTCATGTCGCGGCACTTCATGGACTGGCGACCGGTCGTACTCGTGTCCGGACATTTCGGAAATTTCGAGCTGGCTGTTTTCATGTCGGGGATTCTCGGAATTCCGACGTGGGCCGTCGCGCGACAGTTGGACAATCCATGGCTTGAGCGATGGATTCACAGGTTCCGCGAGCATCGTGGCCAATTCATATTGCCTTCGTCCGGCTCGTCGGGCGACATCCAGCGGGTCCTTGAGGGGGGCGGGATGGTGTCGCTTCTCGGCGACCAGCACGCAGGGCAAAAAGGGTGCTGGATCGACTTCATGGGCCGCCCGGCGTCGTGCCACAAGGCCGTTGCGCTGTTCACCCTTTCCGGAGGCGTTCCGATGCTGGTCAGTTACGCGGTGCGCCGCGGCGGACCGCTGCAATACGAAGTTGGCTGTGTCGGCGTCGTGGACCCTTTGCGGCTTGAAGCAGACCAGATCGACGTCCGCTCGTTAACCCAATGGTACAACCGGTGCCTTGAGGAGATGGTTCGCCGCGACCCGGAGCAATACTGGTGGTTGCACAACCGCTGGAAGGAGCGGCCGGCGCGCCGCGGACGTACCGGGCGCTTGCGGCCTGCAACCGGCGAGCCTCGCGCTGCTTGATGGTTTTTTTTCGCCGATCATCGGCCTCCAGGAGTTCCCGCGCGCGTTCTCGACGTTTTCGGTTCTTTGTGAAAAAAAAGGGGCGATAGGGCAATTTCCATCGGCGCGGTATCATCTGGGCCTCCGGATTTGCCGGATTTCGGAATCAGGATTCAGCGGGATCAATGGACCGATCCGCCGTCGAGCGACGGCAGATTCCTGATACGTGCCGCCCTTTTCGCCTTCGCTGCGCGATGGAGTATCGGGAATTTCTCAATACCGACCTGCCGGGAGTTGTTTCCCTTTGGAAACAGCAACGTTCGCACCGCGCGTTGGCGCGGACGATGTTCATGGACCTCTTCGAGCGTCTGGTCCTTGCGAAACCGTATTTTGATCCCGCCGGATTGATTGTTGCCGTTCAGAACGGCCAGCTTGCCGGCTTGATTCATTGCGGATTCGGTCCGAACGCCGATCGATCGGACCTTGACCGTTCGGACGGCATCATCTGTCTCCTCTTGACGGGCGACGTTCCGGACAAGGCCGACATCTGCCACGAGTTGATCGAGCGCGGCGAACAATACCTTTATCAAAACGGCAGCCGCGTGATCCTCACCGGAACGGCATTTCCCTTCAGCCCGTTTTATCTGGGCCTTTACGGCGGGAGCAACGTTCCGGGCATTCTCACCGCCCACCATTCGATTATCGAAGTCTTTGAGAGGCGGGGGTACGCCGAACAATGCCAGATTCAGGTCATGCAACGATCGATTGCGAATTTTCAGGCCGTGTTCGATCGACAGCAAACGTCGGTGCGTCGGAACTACCGGATCGAACAGGACCAGGACCCGCTGGCAAAAACCTGGTGGGAAGCATGCACCCTTGGCAACGCCAACCGCAGCGTCTTTCATCTGGTTGATCGCAAGTCGAACCTGGCTCGCGGCAACATCTCGTACTGGGACGTCGAGCCGCTGGCGCGCAACTGGGGCGTCCGGGCGATGGGACTCTTCGACCTTGCAATCGACGAGTCGGTGCGTCACGAGGGGCTGGCAACATTTTTAATCAGTGAATCACTGCGACACATGCAGCAGCAGGGGATCAACCTCGTCGAGGCACAGGTCGCCAACGACAACCTTCCGGCGACGAGCCTGTTTGAGAAAATGGGCTTCGAGACGATTGACACGGGAATCGTGCTCCGTCGCCCAATCGATCCGCGCGAAGGGTAAACACCGCCGCGGGGGCATGTGAAAGGACTGGCCGTCCGCTCTATCAGGGGCCAATTGGCCCTTGTGAGCGTACCGGGGATGGCGATAATTGGTTGTTTCCGTCCTTTTGCGCACCGGTATCGCACTGCGACCTTCACCTATGATCAAACAGCAAAGTACTCCGCCCGCGAAACGCGGCGGTCCAATGATCGAAGCCGTTGACTTGTGCAAGTACTACGGCAATTTCGCGGCGATCGACGAGATCAACTTCTCGGTCCCGTTGCGGCAGATTTGCGCGTTGCTCGGACCCAACGGGGCCGGCAAGTCAACGACGATGAAGTTGCTGACCGGTTACCTTGCGCCGACTCGCGGCTCCGTACGAATTGCCGGCCACGAGATGGAGAGCGATCGAATCGCGGGTGCCGCGCACATCGGCTACTTGCCGGAAAACGGTCCGCTTTACGACGAGATGACGCCCGCCAGCGCGTTGCGTTATCTGGGCCGGACCCGCGGCTTGCGAAGCGGTTCGCTCCGCGACCGGATGGACTACGTGGCTGGGTGCTGTGCACTCCACGAGGTCTGGAACAAGCCCATCAGCAAGCTGTCTCGCGGTTTCCGGCAACGAGTCGGAATGGCTCAGGCCCTGCTTCACGACCCGGACGTTTTGATACTCGATGAGCCGACCAGCGGACTCGATCCGAATCAACTGGTGGGAATCCGTTCGCTCATTTGCGAACTGGGCCGGAGCAAAACCGTCCTTCTCTCAACGCACGTGTTGCAGGAAGTGGAAGAAGTCTGCCAACGGGTCTTGCTGGTCAACAATGGACGAATTGTCTTCGATGGATTGGTGAGCGAAATGGGTCGACGCGACGAGATGGAACAGACTTTCCACAACCTCACCGGGTTTGTTTCTTGAGACTCGACAATTGATCTACGTCCGTTTTGCCATTGGGAGAATTGATTGACCATGTTGCGACCTTACGTGGTGCGTGCGATATTTTCGCGGAATTTCAAGCAGTATTTCACCAGCGTACTGGGATACCTGTTCATATTTGTCTTTGTGACCCTCTGCGCGATCCTGACTTTTAGTCCCCGTTTTTTCGTCGACAACCTTGCCAACCTCGATCAACTGAGCGCCTGGTTTCCGGTCCTTCTCCTGTTTCTCATTCCCGCGATCACGATGGCAGTGTGGGCGGACGAAAAAAAACAGGGAACCGACGCGATCCTCTTCACGCTTCCCGCATCTGACGGCGAAATTCTTGCCGGCAAGTTCCTTTCTGTCGTCGCGGTCTATACCGTTGCATTGCTCTTCTCATGCACCCAGTTGATCGGTCTCGCGACACTTGGATCACCCGATTGGGGAGTCGTCGCGGCGACGTATTTCGGGTACTGGCTCGCCGGCGTGGCGATGCTGGCGATCGGCATGTTTGCTTCGTCGCTGACCAGCAGCACAACGGTCGCATTTGTCATTGGCGCGTTGCTGTGCGCCCTTCCGGTGATGATCGGATACGTTTTTCCGGGTAACCGGTTCGCGGAATCGATGGACGTCGGGGAGCAACTTCACGATTTCACGCTTGGCCTTGTTTCGCTGCCGTCGGTGGTTTATTTCCTCGCCATCACGGCGTTTATGCTTTACCTGAACCTTGTCGTCATCGGTCGTCGCAGGTGGAGCCGCGGCAAAAGCGTCACGCTTGCCGGTCATTTCGCGGTTCGCGTCCTTGCACTGGGGGTTTTACTCATTGCCGTGGCAGTCCTCGCGGACCGGTCGTCCGCCTTGTTGCGAACCCGTATGGACTGGACGGACCAGGACCTTTACACGCTCGACGAGACGACACGAACGACGATTGCCGCCGCGGCGTCGAGCGACCGGCCAGTCACCATCCAGGCATACGTCAGCCCGGAAGTTCCGCGGAAGTACGTCGGTGTTCGCAAGCAGTTACTCGGCCTCTTGCGGCAATACGACCGGCTCGGCGGAAGTAACATTGACGTCCGCGTCGTGGAAGTTCGCCCCTTGAGCGACGAAATCGCCGAGGCCCAGTCGTTGGGGATCGTCCCCCAGGCGGAACGCGACACGATCGCCGGCCGTGTCGTCGAGCAGGAAGTCTACATGGGCGCGGTGATCACCAGCACGCTGGATGAAGTGATCCTCCCCTTGATCGATGGCGAGACGTCGATCGAGTACGAATTGACACGGTCGATCGCGACGGCCACCGACAAATCGAAAAAAATACGCATCGGCGTGCTGCGAACCGACGCGCACTTCAACAACCTTGAAGTCCGCGGCCAGATTTATGACTGGACGGCACCGACCACCATCGAAACGCTCAAGAAGCAGTACGAGCTGATGGACGTCGAACCCGCCGCGCTGACGGCGTGGACCGGCGAGAATGGAAGCGAGGACCCATCCGACGAGACCGAACCGGGCGAGGCCAGCGCCGAAAAACGGCCCGATGTCCTGATCGTCGTCGATCCGTCCAGTCTGACGATGTCGGGGATGCTCAATCTGATGGAATGGATCGACGCCGGACACCCGACACTGATTCTCGCCGATCCAATTCCATTCTACTGGTTTGTATATCAGGCACCGCGTGAATTGGGAATTATCAACGCCCCCGCCCAGCCGCGGATCGGTCCCCAGGCGGCGTGGGGCGAAGTCGCGACGACGCCGGAACCGAAGGCCCTCAATGGAACGGCGCTCCCCTTGCTCGCAAAACTGGGGATCACCTGGAAACATGATCGCGTTGTCTGGAGTATCGACGCCCCGCACCTCTCGTATAAGCCCGTCTTTCCGCCGCGACTGGGACGCCGCTGGCCGGACGGTTACGGTCCACGCGAGGCGGCCCTTTTATTCGCGCGCCCGATCGGCGGTTTTGAAGTCTTCAACCGCGAGAATCCAATCTCGCGGGGACTTCAGGAAGTGCTCTTTTCGTATGCCGGATCCATCGCGCCGCTGAAAGAGAGCGCGACCGCGTTCACTCCTCTCATCACCCTCAAGCCCGGCGCGGCGGGACACTATGACTGGGACGAAGTGACCGAGGAACTGGTGACGACTCGCGAGGAATTCAATCAGTTCACCGGCGAAGTCACCCAGGTCACAGGACCGGTTCCCAGCCGGTATACGGGAAACAATATCCGCGTCCTCCGCGCCAATCCACGACTAACCCGCGAAAGAACGGGGACTTCCACCGGGTCGGCGACGACGAACGTCTCGAATTCCGGTGAGCGCACGGGGTCGAAGGCCGTTTCCGAAGCGAAAGCCGTTTCCGAAGCGAAGGCCGTTTCCGAAACGAAGGGCGTTTCCGAAATGAAGGGCGAGGAGAAACCGGCGCGAACCAAACTCGATGAACTGGCCCATATCCTGGCGGCTCATATCACTGGCGGCGATGCCAACGTCAACGTCGTCTTTGTCGCCGACGCCGATTTCGCAAGCGACCTGATTTACGAACAGGCCCCCGCACTGGAGACACCACTCGACAACTACACTTTTCTCGTCAACGCCCTCGAGACGCTTGCGGGAGACGAGTCGTTTGTGCGGCTGCGCAATCGCCGGGCCGTTCCGCGGACCTTGACGACAATCGAGTCCGCCACGGAGCCTTTCCGGATCGAGGCGGCGGTCGCCGAAGGGCGCGTTGACGCCGACATCGACGAGAAACTCGCTGACGCCCAGGATGCCGTCGAGAAAAAGGCCGAGCGGATTCAGCAAAACGAGGAAATGTCGATCCTCCAGAAAATTCAGGAAGCGGGCATGAGCCTCGCCAGCGAGAACCGCAAGTATGAAAAGCAGCGGGAGCGTCTCGAACGCGCGCGGCAACAGCAGATTTCCGAAATCGAATCCCAGATGCAAAAGAGTATCGACGCCGTGGAACGAAGAGTCCGCTGGCTGGCAATTCTTTCCGCCGGACTTCCGGTTTTGTTGCTGGGATCGGTCGTCTTGCTGGTACGAACCCAAAACGAGCAACGAGGCATTGCGCCGGAACGCCGCGTCGGCAATTTGTAATTCAGGCAACCCGATTCGCGACGGCGTGGTTACGAAACTTCAGGTAATGATTCGATGAACGAAATCGGAAAGACGCTGGTCTTTGTCTTGGCGGCCGTGGTGCTCGGCGTTGTCGCCGTAATCGCGCATTTCACCACGCTCCCGAGTGACGTCGAGGGCTTTGAAAAGGTGGGGAAGGAATTCTTTCCCGAATTCACCGAACCGGGCAACGCGCGATCGCTCGAGGTTACCGCGTACGACGAGGATCGTGGAATGCCGCGATCGTTTCTCGTCGAGTACCGCGACGGCCTGTGGCGAATCCCCTCGCATTACGGATATCCCGCCGAAGCCGCCGAGCGACTTGCCAGTACCGCCACGTCCCTCATGGGGGTTGTCCGGGAAAGTGTCCCCTCGCGGCGCCAGGCCGATCAGGAACGATTTGGGGTCGTTGATCCGGCGGATGAAGACGCCGTCGCCGGGAATGCGGGAACACGGATTACCCTTCGCGACGCCGGGGGCGAAACGCTGGTCGACTTTATCGTGGGAAAACCCGCCGGTTCCGATCCTCGCGATAACGAGGACTCAATGGTCCGCGGTGCCACTGAGGAAAGTGATTTTTACTACGTCCGCGTCCCGGGCGAAAAAGAGACTTACAAGGCGCGGATTCAAATCGACCTTTCCACGCGCTTCACCGACTGGATCGAGCCGGATTTGCTCAAGGTCGATGGCGGGGACTTCCATCGGCTGAGAATTGACAGCTATGAACTTCATGAACAAGTACGCGGACGGGAGCTGCTCGTTACCAAAATCCCGCACGGTCAGTTCATCCTGACTCGCGACGAATTTGGACCGTGGAAAATGGAAGGCATCGACGAGTCCACCGAGGCACTGAAAACGCCGAAAGTCAATGAGATCGTGAGTCTTCTCGACGAACTCCAGATTGTCGGTGTTCGACCCAAGCCGACGCTCGACGGCAAGCCGCTGGTGGACTCGCAACTCAAGGTCGACGCCGAACTGGCCAGGGAAAATCCAGGCGAGTTTCGCGACCGGCTGATCGAGTTGCGACAGGACCTCGAAGACAAGGGCTTCGTCATCGGGGCCGCCCAGAACGATCCCGACACCTTAATGCTGTTGGCGACGCGCGGTGAGTTGCATGCCACAACCAAAAACGGCGCGGCCTTTACATTGTATTTCGGAAAAGGTGTTTCCGGCGACGAAATCGGAATTGGCGCGCCCCAGGATGACACATCCACCAATGATTCCCAAACCGACACCGAAGCCAAACCGGACGCGGCTTCGCCGGCCGGGGAGGACGAAGCTCAACCGCGGACCGAGAACGGTCCCGAGTCCAAGGAAGATGAAGAAGCGACCGCATCCAATCGATACGTGGCGATCCGCGTCGGATTCGAGCCAGCCGCGCTGGGGGAAGCTCCCGCGCGCCCGGAGGAGCCGGCCGAACCTCCCAAACCCGACGGTTACGACGAGTGGCGGGCGAAACAGCCTGAGACCGGCGACGCCGAGTTTCCAGCCGATCCCGATGGCGAAGCGTCCAGCGAATCGACTTCCGACGATGAAACGGAACCGGCACCCTCGAACACCGACGAGGCACCGATGCCTCCCGCCGACATTGCCGCTGCGACTGACGAGAAGTTCCGCGAGTACGAATCGGCCCTTGAGAAATACAAAGAGGACTCGTTTCAGTACGCGACTGATCTGGAAATGTACGAAGCCGACTTGAGTGAGTTTGAGGAACGGGAAAAGGCTGGCAAGGAACTTGTAAAGCAACTCGATGAACGATTTGCCCTCTGGTACTACGTTGTGCCTGCTTCAAGCATCAAGACGTTCAATTTGACGCGCGAGGACCTGGTTGGCCCGCGCGAAACGCCACCGTCGCCAATGGACGGGCCGGCGTTGATGAATGAACCCGACCTGCCAGTCCGCCCCGATATCTCGATGCCTCCACCCGAACCGGAAACCGGTGAAACGCCCCAAGAGAGCGACGATGGGCCGCAAGAGAGCGACGATGCGCCGCAAGACGGGAATGACGCGCCGCGCACGAACGACGATGTGCCGCCGCCAGGCGACGACGGGGGTTAGGCCAGGCAGGATAACGTGACGAGTCCATCGGAGCGGATGGTCTTCTTTTGAAGGGACATTCCGCCGTTTCAATCCGCGCAATTCCACCGAAACCCACTCGCATCACGCCGAATTTTGTCCTGGTTCGACGAACCCGCCCGCGGGGAATCGTTCGCATTTTTCAACAGTGTTGCCTGTTGGGGTTGCCATCATAACCGGCGTCTGGCCGTTTCAGGCTCGCGCCCCGTTGCGGCGGCCGGCGGACGTCGCGATTTGGCCACGTTGCCGCTGCACCGCGACACAAAACGTCCCAACGTCGTTCCGAGTTGTGCAAGAAGGAAGGATTGCGGGCACCCCGGGAATTCTCGCTTCCCGGCGGATTTTTTCCCGGCCAACATGAAATTGGCAACCCACGATTGTTCGATGATCGCCGACCCGGCCATTTCGTTTGACCCAAACAGGAAGACCGCCGTGAACTGCTCGCAAATCGTACGGAAAATCGAGGATCGCAATCCGCGGCTATCGCCTCGCGATGTCGCGCGAAGGTCCCTGATGTTTCTCAACGCAATTGACGATCCGCAACTGCTCGACAGTTGCGACATTTTTAATGAAGTGTGGAACGACATCGAAATGAAGTTCCAGGCGGCCTCGGATCAGCACGCCGCGATGACCCACGAGCTGGAAGAGTTGGCTTGCAGCGACCCGCGCGAGTTTTCTCCGGACCAAATCTGGATTCTGGTGCGCGCGATCAAGGTCCAGTCCCAGGTCCTCCGGCTCTTTTCGGTCGAGTCACCCGGCACATATGTCGTCTGACGACGCGCAGCCGGTTCAGCGACGCGAGCCGGTAGTCGTCGTCGTCGAGTCATCCGCGGGAGGGATGTCAAGTTCTTCCCGGTCGAATCCCCGGAATGGGTCGGTTTCGTCGTCGGGCGATTCGATATCCGGGTTGAATTGCTGACGCCGCTCGTCGATCGGAACGTCGGCGTTGGTGAGGGCTGTTGTTCCTGGCCCAACGTTGGGATCGGAAAAAATCGATCCGACCCGTCCATATTGCGGGTCCATCCGCGTATAGCGGGACTGAAAAATCGGGTAGTCACAGTCAAACGGCCCGCAGCACATCGAGCAACCGCCCAACGCGGCCGGGAGCGTGATCAGAGCGACCAGTAGTTTCCAGCGCGACATGTCGATTCTTTCCTGGAGTTTTTTCTGGAATATCCATCGCGAACCGGCAGTTCGCGCTACGTTTTCCAATTGCGAACTGGCAGTTCGCGCTACGAAACATTAGCGATCGATTTCCTCGTACGAGACCTGACGAATGACGGCCTCGGTTTCCGACTGAGCGACATCCGGTTGCGACAAACCGAACCGATTCCAGTCAATCCCGGTGGAACTTTCGTTGGCACCGAATCGGCCATTGTTTCGTTGCATTTGCGTATCGATTTCACCATTCCCGTTTTGCGGGGTCGGTTGCGGAATCGGCAGGTTTTCCTGTCCCTCGGCGGGTGTCGGTGTGGCGGGAATTTCCTCGAATCCACGATTCGGATTGTCCCCTGATGGCATCGAGGGGGCATAGTACGAACCGCCTTCCCAACCTCCGGGGACTCCCGTCTGGAAGGGCGCGTCGACGGCCCCGCCGGTATCGCCCCGCGTCGGATAGAACGCGCCTTGGCTAATGACTTCGGGTCGGGTGAACCCGTAATTGACTTCGCGGGAAGCACCGCGTCGGCGGGCATTTTCCGAAGCGTCAACATACGCCTTTTCAGGCCACGCTCCTTCGCCAAGGCTAATGCCGTTGTAGGCGAGAATCGTTCCCTTGCGGCGATGGATCAGTGCGATCATTTTGTTGTATTCGCAGATCGCCTGGTAATAGGCATTCTCGAGCTGAGCGCGAAAACGTTGTGAGTCGAGGAGTGTCGTAATCGCGTCACTCCCGGCGAGGGAACGCGCATTCCTCGCTTCGTACTCGTCCGTGTATGCGGCCCAGCCCTGAAAACTCGTTTGCGCCAGGTGGTATTGACCCTCGAGTGCCTGGAGCGCCTGAGTCATCTCGCGAGAGACGTCCAGTTCCATGTCCTCCAGCCGCGCCAGCTCCTGAGCGACTTTCAACTGCGCATTACGGACGTTGGAGAGTTCGCGACGGAATCCAATCGGCAATCCGAAATCGAGTGCAAGTGAAAACTCCTGAAATTCGCCGTCGAGCAACTCGTTGGTAGCCCCTGAATTCTCCTGGGGGAAAACAGGGACGTTGTCTTCATGGCTGGTGAATTGATCGCCCAGTCCGAGCCAGCGATAGAGGGCTGTCGCGTTCAGGTTGGGGAGCAGCGAGTTCTTGCTGTACGCCAACGCCAGTTCGCGCTTCTTGAGTTCCCACCGCTCCTGGCGGAGTTCGGGGCGGTAAATCAGTGCGTCGTCCATCGACTGGCACCAGTCAAATGAAACGCGCGCCTTGGTCGGTTCGTCAATAGGACGGATCAGTCGTCCGTCGGTCGATGCAACTCCCAGCAAGTATCGCATGTCGCCTTCGGCGATCAGCAGGTCAACCCATGCCTGCTCGACCTGGGCGCGGAAGGTATAATACTGGCCACGCGCCTGGGCCTCGTCCTGCAAGGCGAGCGTTTGGGCCTCATAGTTGGAGTTCACGGCGCGCCACGTTTCGAGCGCCGCGTCCCGCGCGGACTTGGCCGTCTCCAGGTTGCGAAACGCGCAGTACAGGTCCCAGTAGCGAATCTCGACGTTCGTCACCATGTTCTGCATCGTCGCCTCGAAATTGGTGATTTGCTGATCGGTATTGATCCGGGAAATGACCACGGGCATCCGGTTGATATAGGCACCTCGGCCCCGCAACAACGGCTGGCGAATTTCGAATTCAAGCGCCGCTTGATAGACGCTCTCGAGCGGCTGGACGGTGACCGGTATGGTATTTTTGGTGTAGCTGTTGACGGTTCGCGCAAAAAGCTGGGTTCCGTTGGCCGTGTTCTTGGCGACCTGCGTCGTCCAGCTTACGAGGTCCTGCTGAAATACGTCTGGCTGGAAAATC
The DNA here is from genome assembly GCA_041747075.1 of Pirellulaceae bacterium. GTDB lineage: Bacteria > Planctomycetota > Planctomycetia > Pirellulales > Pirellulaceae > CAJQPP01. The sequence goes on along the minus strand of JBGTFW010000060.1, from coordinate 1,486 downwards.
AGGCCCGTTCCGACGACGTTTCGCGGCTGATCCTGGCGCGACCATGTGACGTTTGACGTGAGCTGGGCGTCGAAATCGGCGAGCGCCGCCTCGACCCCCTGGTTGGCGTCCAGCGCTGTGTTGGTGGAAATCGTTCCAAGCTGTGGAATCTGTCCCGGAATGCCAATGAATCCCGGTTCCGACTCACGAATGGCGACGTTGTAGATCGTCCCCGCCCCGCCTGGACCGTTCGCAAGGTTATCAACCCCCGCCGCGACTCGCGTTCCCTGTAATCCGGGCGTTCCATAACCCCGAATGACTTTGGAGTTTTGCAGAGCGATGGCCACGGCGTCTTCCAGCGTCAGGTCCCAGAACGAGGTAAAATTCGCTTCGGCATTGGTAACCGGAGGATGCGATTGGGTGACTTCGTCGAGAATCGCCGACTCGACGTCGGGATACGAGATTTCCGTCGCCTGATCGACGTAGTAGTTCAGATCGCCCTGGTCGAAGCGGTAGGCGGGCCGGTGTGGCTGGCATCCCGCGACCAGCAACAGACCGAAGAGTCCGGCGACGAATTGGGGGGTTGGTCGGCTCATGGCAATCGATGACCTGTTCGGGCTGTAAATGCAAGGCCGGCGGGATTCAGTGAATCCCGCTTCGGCCACAATTCAGCGACGATTCGCTGAATCAAGCCCCCCCAAATACCGGTAAATGGCAACTCGAAAGCCGCGCCTTTTAACCGGTAGAATCGGTATCGTCACCCCTATCGGCAAACTTTGACTGAAATCCGGAACTTTGCCGGAACGCCAAGAGTCCCACGAATGCCAGCAGGAATTGTGCTGGCAAACCGGTATCCTGTCGGTCCCGGCGTGACGAAGCCCGTCATCCCCGCGAAGCGGCGACTTCAGGCACCACCCCATACTAGATGCATTCGTGGCTTCGCCACGTCGAACAATTGTCGCCTTATTCGGCGGCCTCATCCCAAGTGGCGGGAGCCACGGCCGTATAAAGCATGGGGTGAAATCCGCGAACGCGGATGAAACCATTCTCTCTTCAATCGGCGGGCTTTTTTTCATCCCAAGTGGCGGAGCCACGGCCGTATAAAGCATGGGGTGAAATCCGCGAACGCGGATGAAACCCCATGTTGCGAATCACCAGTGACCACCAAGCCGCGAAGCGGCGACACGTCGTAACACGCCACATCGGGGAGGGCGATTCGATGCAAGGGTTGTGTCGCCGCTTTGCGGCTTCGCGAATGGGGCGATCAGGTCCATGGGGTTTCGTCTGCCTCCGGCAGACGGACGACGCTGGCGACCGACGAGCTTGGGAATACGAGCAGTTCGTATTATAATTCCATGGACCGGCTGATCCGGAGGATGGACCGCGAAGGCCGCATTCGTAGCGGAAGCCGCCAAGGCTTTCGACGCGATGGTTTTCAAGCGCGGGCGATCGAGCGCGTTGAAGCGCCGCCCAGATCGAAACTCTCCGCGAGTTCCGCTACGGGAGA
>JBGTFW010000059.1:0-1533 GCA_041747075.1 Pirellulaceae bacterium | reverse complement strand
CAGCGATGCTTCTCGACGTTGGTCGGCATTCGTCGAGATGGCGGTCTATGTCGGCAGTGGCTTGGGGCTGCTCTCCACCACGAGTTTGATGGGATTGCACCGCTACCTTGACGAACGTTCCGCCAAGGTGTCGCAAACCCTCTCCCTGAGTTGGCTCGGCATTGGCTTGGGGTTGACGGTGATGTTCATCGGCGTTGCGGCACTGTTGCCTCGTCCACATTCGGAGACGTCGTTCCTCGGCCTGAGCAAAGCTGGATCGGAGGAACGCAAAGCGTCCAAAAACGCAATGGTCAAGAACAGCTCCGCGGGCAAGGGAGAGGGACAGTCCGGCGACGTTCAAAAGAAAGGGGATGGCAAGAACCAAGCCAAAAATGGCGAAAAGCCCGGGAAGGGAAAGAGCGACCAGGGAAAAGGCAAAGGCGATCAATCGAAGTCCGGCAAATCGGATCAGAAAGGTGATTCCAAAGGCGAACAGAACAAAAACGACCAGCAAAACGACTCGAAACAGGATTCGCATCAAAAGTCCGGGGACGAAGACCAAGGCGACGAAGCGGACAGTCAGCAGCAAGATGGCGAGCAACAAGATGGCCAAGCCGAGGAGGGGGAAGCGGACGGCGATTCTTCAAGTTCGACCCCACAGATGTCGCAAACGATGGAAACGATCGGCAAAATCATCAAGTGGATTGTCTGGATCATCATCGCCATCGCGGTGATTGTCGGGATATTCATGTTCTTCCTGAAGTGGCTGGCCCCGTTCACCGATTGGGCACGCAACCTCTTGAATTGGCTCCGCGGACTGTTCGGGCCAAGGGAACGAGCTTCGACAGCTCGTGGCCATGCCGAGACGGAAGTTGTCGCAGCAGTGAGTCGGCCCAAGCCGTTTGCCGACTTCTCGAATCCGTTTCAGGATGGTTCGTATCAGACCCGCGACCTGCCGGAATTGGTGCGTTATACTTTTGCCGCGCTCGATGCCTGGGCCTGGGACATGGGCGAAGCCCGCGAAGCGGACGAGACGCCGAATGAATTTGCGACACGCCTGAGCATCGATCATCCCGAACTCGACGAGACGCCGACGAACATTGTCCGGCTCTTGATGCAGTGCCAATTCTCTCGACAACCGCTGCCCAAGGATGGGTTGAAGACGTTGCAAGTTTGCTGGAAATCACTGATACAAGAGATGCGATTGGCCCCATCGGCATGAAAATCACTCCTCCCAGGGTGACCGAAGGAAACCCTGGGAGGAAAGCTCGGGTGTCACTTATCGAAATCACTGGAGCCAACAACTTCTCCGCCTCGGGGTGTGAGCAGCGCGTTCAACACTTCCGTTTTGACGGACTGCGCAATCGTTCGCACCGAGCCATCAGCGAAACCGACGACGTATTTCGAGCGGTTCGCATCGCCCAGCTTCGGAAGAGTTTTACCGTCGTAGGTGACATCGTCCGGCTTCATCCAGTTGACGGCATCACGGGCTTCCACCGTCATGATCGTGTTCGATGTTCCATCAGTGATCGAGCTGAATCCGTGCTTTTCACC
>JBGTFW010000058.1:0-2389 GCA_041747075.1 Pirellulaceae bacterium | reverse complement strand
GACACGAGTCGGCACTTGAACGGTCAGATTGGCCAGCTCAATCAGCAGGCCGGGATTGTCTGGATGTTGCTGAACAAGACTCTCCAGTTCGGTGAAGGCACCTTCGATATCTGCCTGGCGGAGTTTCAGGCTGACCGACGCCTGATGCAGCGGCCCAAGTTCTTCGACCGGGAGTTTCGACAGACCCTGCGCAAGCACCTCGCCGGCTTGCTGGAATTCATTTCGCGCAACGAGAACTCCCGCCTCGAAGACGTAACGGTTCGCGGTTTCGCCCGCGGCCGTACGATACGGTTCGAGTAATCGGTCGACTTCGGCGGCGTTGCCCGCTTGCTGATGGAGCAGGATCAGTTCCTTCAGAACTTCCGGGTCTTCGCTGGACGCGGCTTCCAGTTGGTCGACGAGTTTGCTGTCCAGACTTTTTTCGTCGCTGGATCGGAGGAGACTGGCATTGAGCGCCAAAGCGTCCAGCCGCCATGCCTGGTCGATCGCGTCCTGCGAGTTCAGTTGCCGCGCTAGGGCAATGGCCCGGTCAAACGCCTGCCAGTCGCGCTCGGGCAGCGGTCGCAATTTTTGCTGTTCATACAAGATCAACGCGTACTGCAGCCAGAGAATGGCTGACTGGGATTGTTGGGCGAGGGGAACAATGGCCGCGGCCGCCCGCTCATATTGACCGGCCAGCGTGCAAGCCTGTGCCAAACGCCAGCGAAATTCCCGGTTGCCGCTGTCGAATTTCGTCGCCTGCTCGAATATGTTGGCCGCCTGGGCAGGATTGTCCAGGTCCATCCAGATTTCACCGAACAGCCGGAGAATGTCCATGGCCCGCGCCCCCGGCGGCCGCTGGAATCCAATGACCGCCTTTTCAAGGATTCCGATCGCCTCGCCATACTGCCGCTGGCGATACTTCAGAAGCGCCGTGACGTACGCCCTCGATTGCACGAGCCGGTAGAGCAGCCGCGGATCGTAGCTGGTTCTTGAATAACGGTCGATCGTTTCGCCGAGCGCGCTGAGTTGCTGGCTGGCGTCGTCCATGCGGTCCTGTTCCGCGAGGGCCGCAATCAGTCGCTCCCGGCATTCGGTCAACTTGAGAATGTCGACCGGTCGCTTTTCGAATCGCTCGAGCGTCGCTGTCCAGGTTGCGATGGCTTCATCCGGCTTGCCGAGTCGCGCCTGCACCAGTCCGAGGAAGTAACGTGCATCAAACAAGTCCGGATCGCTGGCGATTGAGTTTTCAAACTGTTCTTGCGCCGTGACCAGGTGGGGATTGTCCGGTTGGTCGGAAGCCGGCACGGCAACGCGTTCCGGCAAAGCCACTTTCTCATATTCATTGAGAAAATACTTTCCGAGTTCCAGACTGATCTGCGCATCATCCGGATCGATTTCCGACGCCTTCCGCAAGTCCTCGATGGCGGTCGTATCTCCCAGCGACGACCGGTAGAAGTACCGGTAGAGCCATGCATTAGCCAATTGCGGATTGTCGGCCACGAGTTGATCCACGATGGCGTCGGCCTTTTCCTCGCGGGCCACACCTTCGGCGATTTCCTTCAACTGGTCGGCACTGAGATGTTTGCCGTAATCGGGATCACGGTAAACGCTGGCCAGCGCCAAGGGAAACCGTGGTTCGGACGGATTGAGATCGATCGCCTGGGCAAGGGCCGAACCGAGCACTCCCTTTTCCAAATCGCTACTCTGGCTGCGACCCACCAGGGAAGTCGCGTGAAGGGCGGCAATACGCGCCCGCAACTCCGATTGTTGGGGATCGCTCCATGCTGGCGATGCCATTAGCTCACTCGCCCGTTCACTGGCGGCCGCGAAGTCTCCGGTTTCAAGGAGAATTTCCGCCATTCGAACCTTCAATTCCCACTGTGCCTCACCGCCGTTCCGCGCGATCGCGTCGGCGTACAACTGCGCCGCCTGGCGGCGATTGGCCCGGCCCTGCGGTGCCCGGTCATAGGTTTTTGCCAGCAAAATGGCCGCGGGTCCGTCCTCGGGGCGAATCTGGCGGTACTGCCACAGCAGATCAACCGCTTTGTTCAGGCTTGTTTCCGCGGCCTCGGTCTCGCCCGCCTGTTCAAGCCGATCCGCCTGGTCGACAAATTCGTTGGCATCGGCCAGGAAGGTTCCGGAAATGTTCCGTAGCGAGATGCTATGCCAGAACCACACGCCTGGAATCGCGACGGCCGCCACGATTAGCGTAATGACGGCCAGTCGGGTATTGAACTGGTACCGCACGTGTTCGGGTTTGCGGACAGCTTCAGTGGCCATGTTCATTGCGTGAGACTACTCTGCCATCCCTCGTGGTACGATTCCGCTCCCTCTCCCCCTGCTTTGGGAGGAAGATGGCCTGGGTGAAGAGAAATCTGCCCCAATTCCGCTCCCTCTCCCCCGGCTC
>JBGTFW010000057.1:0-28301 GCA_041747075.1 Pirellulaceae bacterium | reverse complement strand
CGGCGCGGCGCGATTCGATTGAATGCGATGATAACCGGTGATCCAGTCAGCGACGAACTGAAGTCCCCCCCCTCCGTCGACGGCGGCATGGTGTGCCCGGAACGACAAGCGGGTCAACTCTCTATCGGTCGTTCGGACGATCTCACCGGATAATTGACCCGGTGCCGCCAGATCAATGAAATCCGGGGATACTCCGGCGGCGACACTGCCCGAAGCGACGCGCCAGTTCATTCGCGCGGCCGCGTGTAAATCCAGTCGCCATCGCGGTCGTCGCCTCCATGATCCGGATTCCAGAGTCGCACAGACCAGCGGATGGCGCGCGGCAGTTTCGCGGAGAGCCAGCGTTGCCGCGTCGGGATCAAGCGGCCCGCGAACCAGCAACTCACACGCGATCACGTTGGGATGGCGCGGACTGTCGTCCGCCAGGTGATACCGTTCGACCGAGGTCAACGGCAGAAATCGCGGCGGTCTAACGGGAGTCGTCCTCCAGCGGGCGGATCGTGATGTTCCGAAACCAGACTTCGTTGCCGTGGTCCTGGAGACAGACGTGACCCTCGGCATTTTTTGCGAATTTTTCCCAGTCGCGGAATTTGCTGTCGGCCATGCGCGTGTTCCAGTCGTCGCTGCCGATTTCCGCGTCGACAACCTGCGTCCCGTTGAGCCAGTGTTCGATGTGATTGCCGTTGACGACGATGCGGGCCTCGTTCCATTGTCCAACGGGTTCGGTCCGCCCTCCCTCGGCGGGGTAGAGTGCGTAGAGGGCCGCCGCCGATGTCAATTCACTTTTTCCGTCAGCGTGCCGTTCGTTGTCGAGAATCTGGTACTCGGGACCGGTAATGTACGGCGCGCTGTCACCCGGCGTGACGCGATACATGACGCCGCTATTGGCACCCTCGGTGACGGCCCACTCGAATTTGAGTTCAAAATCTTTCCACTTGTCGCGAGTCATGATGTCGCCGCCGCCGCTCCCGTCGAACTTGAGCACGCTTCCGTCGATGGTCCAACCCTTGCCAACGGCTTCGTCGATGTAACCGCGCCACTGATCGAGGCCGGAACCATCGAAGAGCACGATCGTCTCCCTTTCGCGATCGTCCACCTTGTCGTCCTGGGCATCAACGATGCTCGCACCGGCCAGTGTCGCCATTGCGGCGGACAGAAAAACTGGCAGGCGGCGCGCGTTTGAACGGGTTGGAATCCTGGACATGGGAAGAGGCCCTGGTATTTTGAAGCGTGATATGGTAACCGGTGAACGTCCGGTGTTCCCCCGAGTATACCCGCCGGAATCCACAACCGCCACGGCCCGCGGTTCAACGGAAAACCCGGTGTTTTCGCCACTTTGGATGATTCGCGAGGTCTTGTGTCCAGTCTCCCTTGTGGTTAGAAACGGCCAGATTAAGATGAAAGGTAACCGCGCTGACTATTCCCGCCCTTGAAGCCCAACGTCGAGCCAACCATCATGTTTTCCATCAGGTCCAACACTCACGCCGTTAAAATATTCCCAAAGAGTTTTTTGCGCGACGTACTCGTGTCGTTCTCGCGCGTTCGCCGAACGACCATTCCCGTTTTTGCGGCGTTGTTGGGTTTGTGTTTGACCACGGACGCGTTGCGCGGCGACTTTGTGTTTTTTGTCGGCCCAGGCGCCATCAGTCCAGAAGAGAATATTAGTTTTAACGGGCCTGGCAACATCGGCATCGGGATAACAGTTACCGGCCAAACCAACAAAAGCTCCACACTGGTCGAGTTCACAAACAACGATGTTCCCCAGGAGGCTCAAAGTACTCCCGCGATGGGACAGGCTCGAATTGAGGCCGTGGACGGTGCCTATTCCAGTATCATTCTCGCGGCATCCCGCCCGGACGTCTTCTTTACGGAACTGGAGTTTAACGTCAACATCCTCAATGGAAGGTCGGGCACGTTTACCCTCGAGATCATCGACCAGGATGGCAATTCGACATTTGACACGTTTGCGCCAAACACCCTGGGCAATGGCCAAAACTTTTTCGCCGTTCAGGCGTTCAATGGAAAGCTGATCGACCGGGCAATCCTGACCGCCAGCGGCGAAATCATTCAGGACATCCGCCAGGTACGGGTCTCCACCGTCGCGGTTCCGGAACCGGCCACCGGCATCATGTTTGTGGCCGGAGTCGCCGGAATGTTCGTTGCCCGTCGACGAGTCCGCGGCGCTGGATTCTCAACCGTTGATCCATTTATTAGCATGGCAAGCTTACCTTGCGGGACTCGACTTGGGCGGAATCGATAAAGACCCGTTACAGCAAGAGGGCGATGTTCAGAATCTTTTCGAAACCGGCCAGGGTATATCGCGCAGTGCGGTTCAGTCCGTGGCTTTTGCTGGCGTTTGCCAGCGGTCTGGCGTTTGCCCAGGAGCACCCTCAGTTGATCCGGCCCGCGGCTTCGCTGGAATCGTTGCGCCAGCAAGCCGACGTCGCTTTTGAGAACAAGGATTGGCCGATGGCCGTCGAAATCTTCGAGAAGATTCTTGAGGCCAGCCCCGACGACCCGCGAGTGCTGATCCGGCTCGGGTTTTCGCTTCACTCAATGGGCAAGCTGGAAGAAGCGAACGTCATCCATGAAAAAGCCGCTGAGAACCGGCGTACGCGGGGGTCGGCGTTTTACAACTGGGCATGCACGCTGTGCGCACAACAGAAGGCCGGCGAAGCGCTGGACAAGCTGGAGGCTGCCCTTGACGCCGGCTTCTCGCGACCCGACAAGTTCCGTGACGACGATCACCTGGCACTCCTTCGCGACGACGACCGATTCGCGGCTCTCGCCAAACGGTACGAACAAGTGATCGAGGAGGCGGAACGCAATCCTCGCGTAGGTATTGGTGTGATGTCGTCAGATCCACCACCGTCCGAAGTCGAGCTGCGGCAGGAAGCCGTCGCATTGAAACTGGAGTTTCGTTTGGGTGAATGGACGGTGGCGACGCACGACGGCGAAGTCCTTGGTCGTTCGGTGATCCAGCGACTGGACGAATCCGGGAACGTCGAGGAGTCGTTTACGGGCAAAGATGATCGCGAGGAGGTCGTGATCAGTTCCTACAATCCGGAATCGCGGGAGTGGACGCAAAAGTGGATCGAAACGCGCGACGACGCCATCCGGGTCTCAAGCATCATCAGGAATCCGGGCTCTTTGGAAATGACCGGCGAAGCGACGCTGGAAGATGGTGAGACGATCGCTTGCCGGATCATTTTCGGGCTCCCCTATGATGAACCCCAGGTTGAAGCGGGGTGGATTCACCAGCAGATTCGTGTTTCGCGTGACGGGGGTCAATCGTGGGAAATGTTACTCAACCGGAAATACACCCGCGTCGGGGAATAGCTCGTCTGGTCGTTCACGCACCTGCACTCTTGCGTTTCGGGAACTTGCATTGCCTCAAGGCTGGTGCCATCCTGTCAGGCATCTAACAGGATTTCAGGACTTTCTGTCCCGGCCGCCGGTTAGCGCTGGCAATTCGCCGAATTCCCAATAAAATCGGGAATCGCCTCGACCCTCAACCCGCTCAACCTCTCAACCCGTATGACTCTTAAGTTCCAGTTTTGCACTTTTCTTTGGAGTGCGGGGACTTGGCACCGCTTTGGATTGCCGAACGCAGGTAATCATTGGCGGTGTGGAGGGCAAGGCCCCATTCCAGAATTTGTCTCAATGCATCGCGTTTTCCGAAACTAATCCAAAGCTCCGCCTGGCCGGAGCACTCCAAATTTTCAAAACCGGAATTAAGATGTCGCATTTACTTTTGCCACGACGCGTTTCTCATTGGTGTTGCCTGTCGCTGGTCTTCGCGGCGACAGCCCAAGGGCTGGTTCCAGCCATCCACGGACAGACCCCTGATCAAGACTGGGCTCATTGGCGCGGTCCGGAACGGACGGGCGTTTCACGCGAGACGGGACTGGTGGAAACCTGGTCGCTCGGCGACAAACCGGAAAACGTCTTGTGGCAATCCGAGGTAGGAGGGCGCTCAACGCCCATCGTTCTGGACAATCGCGTCTATTTGAATTGCCGCACGGAACACGACATCTCGAAACCGGAGGAGCTGCTTCTTGCCGGCGAGCAAGTCATCTGCTGGAACGCCGAGACGGGGAAGGAATTATGGCGCGACGTCTTCAATGTTTTTCAAACGGACATCCCGCAATCGCGAGTTGGCTGGGCGGCGATGTGCGGCGACACGGAGACGGGTTACGTCTACGTTCATTCGGTGAGCGGGATATTCCGCTGTTACACGCCGGAGGGCAAGATCGTGTGGGAGCGATCGCTCGCCGAGGAATTTGGAAAGATTTCAGGCTACGGCGGACGGACGCATACTCCGATCATTGACGAGGACAAGGTGATCGTCAGTTTTCTCTCCGCCAACTGGGGGGAGAGCAAGGGTCCAGGACCAGCCCATACGTACTACGCGTTTGACAAGCGCAACGGCCAGGTCGTGTGGGTCTCGGCACCGGGCGGTGCTCCGGACGACACGACTTATTCCGCACCGGTCGTCGCGGTGATTGACGGGCAACGGCTGCTGATTGGCGGCAACGCCGACGGAGGCATCTACGCGATGCAGGCGCGCACGGGAAAGAAGGTCTGGGGATTCGCAATGTCGCTTCGCGGGGTCAACACGACTCCCGTGGTTGAGGGGAAGCATGTCTACATCGCGCATGGTGAGGACAATCGCGACACCACCGAGTTCGGACGGGTCCAGTGCATTGACGGCTCGCTATCGGGCGACATTACAAAAACGGGGAGCGTGTGGCGAAAGGACGGCGTCAAGTCAGGCTATTCCGGATTGCTGATCCACGACGGGATTCTTTATGTCGTTTCGGACAATGGAAAGCTCTTTGCCTTTGACAGCAAGACGGGCGACGAACTGTGGCAACAGGACCTTGGAACGGTCGGGAAAGGCTCACCCGTCTGGGCCGACGGAAAGATTTACGTCATGGAAGTCAACGGGAACATCTGGACCCTCAAGCCGTCACGGGAAGGCTGTGAAGTGCTGAACCACGTGGAATTGAGGGCAGCCGACGGAACGAGCGGGACCGATGAGATTTACGCGTCCCCCGCGATCGCCAATGGACTGATCTATTTCGTCACGCGCGACCGGACCCTTTGCGTTGGCACGCCCAAGGCGGAAGAGGCATCCGAATCCGTACCGGCATTGCCGGAGGAACAGGAGACTTCACAGGAGGTCGCCACGCTGCTGATGGTTCCGTATGACGTTTCATTGATGGCGGGCGACACCGTTGAATACGAATTGCGCGCCTTTGATGCCAACGGAAACTTTATCAACGTCGTACCCGCCGACGAGATCACCTTGCCGGAAGGCATGGACAAAAACAGCCTGTCGGGTCAGACGCTGACCGCGCCGAGTTCGCCCGCGCCGATTGCTGGTTTGTTGACCGCAAAGGTCGGCGATCTGACGTCCACGGCGCGGGTGCGGATTTACAGTAGCGAGAAGGTCTGGAAATGGGACTTCGAGGGGTACCAGCCGGGACAGGTCCCCAACGGCTGGGTCCGCGCCTTTGGCAAACTCAAGCCGGAACAGATCGGCGAGGGGGGAAACATGGCGCTCAAGTCCGGGGGGATGGAAACCGTTCGCGGAAAGCCCAGCCATCTTGTGATGATCGGTCCGCCCGAAATGAACGACTACACGATCCAGGCCGACGTTTACTTTACGGAAAAGAAACGGCGGCTTTCCAGTATGGGGATCAACGCCAACCGCTACAGCCTGATCGTGAAAGGGAACAACAACAAACTGGAACTGCAAAGCTGGCCCGCGCATCTGCGGCTCCAGTCCAACGAGAATTTTCGTGTTGAACCCGATACGTGGTACACCATGAAACTGGAAGTGCGGATCGAAGGTGAAAAGGCCCACCTCACGGGCAAGGTCTGGAAACGCGACGAACCCGAACCCGCCACGGCAACCATCGAAATGACCGACCCCCGCGCCAACCGCAACGGGAGTCCCGGATTGTACATGTACGCGATGGCCGACAGCTATTTTGACAACGTGATTGTCAATCGAAACGACAAGTAGCGAAGTCCGCACAAGTTCAGAAACAACACCCCGCAAGGAACCAGGAATTCATTGATGAAGACAATTGCCGTATTGACGCTGCTCACGGGCCTTTTGATTGTTGCCGGTTTTCAAACCGGCGCCTTTTTGCCGCGAAACGAAGCGGGTAATGCCGTTGCAAACCGCTCCGAGACCAATGCCCGGTGTTCGTGTTGCGAACATCGAGACGCTGACTCGCGCTCCGCCGCCAAATCGGGAGAGGGCGACGCGGATGGCTCACGTTGTCGCGCGCAGAATGAATTCAGTGGCGAATGCTGCGCGGCGGATTCGGCCGAAACCGCCACAGGCACCTGTCAGGGGGAATGTTCCACCGGCGGCGGCACGTGCTGCCAGGAGAACGATGCTTCTGAAAACGTAATGGCTGCCGTCAGTACGGCCAGCGGTGTGGCCACCCCGAATTACCAGGAAGAGGCCGGTGACGGGGATTGGCCCATGTGGGGCGGAACGCCCGATCGCAACATGGTCTCTGAAGCAACGAATATTGATGACAATTTTGACCTCCGCGAGGGAACCCATGTTGCCTGGTCGGCGACGCTTGGCTCACAGACGTATGGCAACGCGATAGTGGCAGGCGGCAAGGTTCTCGTCGGTACCAACAACGGCGGAGGTTATCGCGCGGACATTCATCCGGCCGACCAGGACAAGGGCGTCGTCCTGTGCTTCGATGAGAAGAGTGGGGAATTCCAGTGGCAACTGACTCGCGAAAAACTTACGATCGGGCGCGTCTGCGACTGGCCCCTCCAGGGAATTTGCTCCACGCCAGCCGTCGCCCCGGGTGATTCGGAGGAAGAGGGCTGGCGCGCCTGGGTCGTCACCAATCGCGGCGAATTGATGTGCCTCGATCTCGAAGGAATGAAGGACGGCAACGACGGCCCCTACACCGAAGAAGTCGACGTGACGGACAAGGACGCTGACATCATCTGGAGCCTTGACATGATCGACGAACTGGGAGTCTTTCCGCATAACCTTGCGACCAGTTCACCCCTGATTTACGGCGATCGCGTCTACGTGATTACATCCAACGGCGTCGACGAGGCGCATCTCGAGTTGCCGGCCCCCCGCGCGCCGACCATGTTGTGCGTCGACAAGAATACCGGCGAACTGCTGTGGGAACAGGGATATCCGGAAGACCGCGTGCTTCACGGCCAGTGGAGTTCGCCGTCGATGGGCGATGTCAACGGTCAAGTGCAGATTTATTTTCCAGCCGGTGATGGATGGCTTTACGCACTGAATCCGGACGACGGCGAGACCATCTGGAAATTTGACCTGAATCCCAAGGAGACCGTTTGGGAACTGGGCGGTCTCGGTTCGCGCAACAACGTGATTTCGACCGCTGTCTTTTACGATAACAGCGTCATCGTGGGCGTGGGCCAGGACCCGGAACACGGAGAGGGCGTCGGGCACTTGTGGCGAATCGACGCGACAAAAACCGGAGACGTCAGTGCCGAAACGGGCGAGATCGGCCAACCCGGCCAGCCCAACCCGAACTCCGCCGTGATCTGGCATTATGGCGGCGTCGATGCCTCGGGAGATGTCACGGGAAAGCCGAACGGCAGCATCTATCGCCGCACGATCAGCACCGTGGCGGTGACCGACGACCTCGTCTTTGCACCGGACCTGAGCGGGTTCGTCCATTGCATTGACTTGAAGAGCGGCAAGCGGAACTGGGAGTACGACGCGTTTTCCGCAATCTGGGGTTCGCCCATGGTCGTGGACGGCCGCGTCTTTCTCGGTCTTGAGGATGGGAAGCTCCTGTTACTCAAGGCCACGAAGGAGGAACCGATCATTCTCAAGCAGTATGACACCGTCAACTACTCGTCAGTCTATTCAACTCCCACCATCGCCAATCGCCGGATGTTTATCACCGACCGAACGAGACTCTATGCCGTTGATCTGGGGGCGGGAGAATAAAAGATTGGCTTCCCACGTTGATTCACAAACGAGAAAGGCTCCGCTCCGCACGGGGCGCGGCATTCCGCGATGGGCGAGAACGCTCGCAGGAATCGCGGCGTTAGCCAGCCTTCTTGCCGCCATTGTCATTGGCAGCGGCCTTCTCAATCGCGGGACAGGAAATGCGCCCGCGAAGGGAGAGCCGTCTCTCCCGCCTGACCGGCGGCTGGCCGAGGCGCTCCTTGGTGCGAAATGGCAGGAAGCCGAATCGGCCAGTCGCGAACTGCTCGCCCGTGATCCGTTCGACGCCCGGGCGATTTTTAATCTCGCATACAGTCTCCAACGCCAGGGCCGTCTCGACGAAGCGACCGGGTACTATCTGCTTTCGGCGGACTTTCGCGAATTCGGAATTTATTCGAAGTATAACCTTGCCTGCATCCACTCGGTTCAGGAAAGTCCGGACGAGGCGATCGAGCTGTTGCGAGCCGTGATTGAGGAGGGATTTGTCTCAACCCTTGGAATTGCCAGCGAGCACGATTTTGACTTGCTTCGCGCCGACCCGGAATTCCATCGGCTTGTGTTGCTGGAGGAAGTCAACCGCGATCGCAAGTCAGGTATTCGGTAGCGTTACCTGGAATGACGGAACGCGTTTCGATGGCGGCGCGGAAGAGGCAGGGGAGCCGCATTTCATACTGGCTCGCGATAGGGTGCTGGCTGTTGCTCGCGGGCTGGACAGCCGATTGCGTTGTCGCGCAGGATTCCGAAACGGAAGCGATTGATTTTGAAACGCAAATCCAGCCGATTCTCGCGGCACGCTGTATATTCTGTCACGGGCCGGACCTCCAGGAAGGTCATCTTCGACTCGATTCCCGCGAATTCGCCGAAGCGGGCGGGCACACCACCAATCGGGTACTCGGTTCGGCTGACGAAAGCGAACTTTACCGGCGCATCGCGTCGGACGACGAGGACTATCGAATGCCGCCGCAAGGCGCGCGGCTGTCCGTCGAGAACATCGGTCTGATCGGGGACTGGCTGCGGCAGGGCGCACCTTGGCCCGTCACGCCGCCGACCCGCGCCGCCGGGAAAAAGGTGCCAGGTGAAAGCCTGGCGCAACGAATTGAGGCCGTCCGCGGGCGCATTCAACCCGTCCTCTATGCGGGCCTCGTTGCGCTCGGTTTGATTCTGTTGATCGAAAGGAGGAGGAAAGCCCGCCCGCGCGATTCCGAATCGCGATTCCGTGACTCGCCTTTGTCAAGACTTGTCGCGCGGATCAACGCGACCCATTACCTGATCATTGTGCTGTCGCTGGTAATCGCGGCGATGTGGCTCAACCAGGAGGCAGTCGTTCGCGAACTGCAGTCCGACAAGCAACGTATGCGGCTCGCGATCCATCAGCAGGTTTCACGGCCTGGCGAAACCGCGGCGAACACGTCCGGTGCCCCGGTTCCCATTCGTCCACCGCACCCATTTCGGTTGGGCGGAGTTTATTATCGAGGCAATGACGAACGAAACCAAAAGCTCTTCAACGGCGGTAACTACCGAACCGCCACGATTGACGTCGCACTCTTTGGTGCGCGCGATCACCGTCTTGAGTGGGACGACGCGATTGGCAAGGAAAGCCTGTTTATCCGCTGCGAAATCCGTCGCGCGCCCAAGGCTACCCCCGCGCTGTTCCAGGAGCCTTTGGGAAAACAGACCTTTCTCAGTCGCCAGCTCCCGGGAACGGAGGAGACTGACGCGCCTGTCCCGTTTGAAACGATCGAGCCGGGTGATCTGTGGCGGGCCAGCTATCCCCTCGGCACCTCGCCCGGCAACGGCGGCCGCCTTGCCGGCATGATTTACCTTTACCGGGGCAACGCGGAAGAAGACGTCGGCATTGCAACCGCGCACTATGGCATTCAATACGATCTGCGTATCGCCGACGGGAGGGTGACGCGCGAATCAGAAATCTGGATGGGCTCGCTGTATAACCTGAATGGAAAGATTTACTTGCCACCACCAGGTAAAGTTGCTTTTCCCGAATGGTTTGATTCCAGCCCAATCCCTGAAATTACGGGCGAAAACACCGACGATCCGGAGCTGCTCGGTATCGGGGAACCCGATTTTCCCCCCCAATAGTCCTCCTATTTTCTTGTCCACCGGCTCCGCCCCATTCTCTCCATTTCGCCCCCCAAGGGGGGTTGTTGACGATTGCGGCCAAAATCCGTAAAACCGTTCCCCGATGGCTTACTCACTTCCTAACCCCAGCTAGTTCCAGGAGAACCCGATGAAGAATCTGCTCGCCGCCGTTTTTTCGGTTGCCCTTTTGATGATGTTGCCCAATCCGGCCGACGCCCAGTTGTTTGGTCGCGGCCGCGGACATCACCAGGATTGCTGCCCGCAACCTTGCTGCCCGCAACCGTGCTGTGCTCCGGCACCGCGACCCTGCTGCCCGTGCCCGCCTCCGTGTTGCGCCCCGGCACCCAGGCCCTGTTGTCCGCCCGTTCAGGTTTGCTGCGCTCCAGCACCCCGACCGGTAGTGGTGGCGTGTTGTCCACCCGTGCCTCAGGTCTGTTGCGACCCGCCGCGCCGCGTTCGCGTCGTCCGGGTCCGCACCCGCCGGGCCTGCTGCCGGTAGTCAGCCGCTGGTGCCTGAAGGCGCTGGTGCTGAATTCAGGAAATCCCGCTTGCTCGACCCTTGCTGGCGGGATTTTTTTGCGCGCCTCTCCGGACGGACCCGGGTCACAACGCACGTTAGCAAGATACGCGTCGTAGTCGGTGAGTCGGTCTCGATTCGGGTGGTTGTGATTGCCAGGGGCATTCACTACGCTAATCCTTTCTTCCCCCCCCGGGTTTCGACGTGTGAAAGGCGCGAATCAATGGCGACGGGAAATTCAGGAAAACCCGCCAATGATTACGGCGAAATTCTCGTTCGCCACGGGCCTTATCCGGAATTCACGTGGGCCGCCGTGCTTGTCGGCTGGTTCCTGGGCGCGCTCATCGCCATCTCAATCGCCTACGCGGCGCTCAAGCTTGGATTTTCGATCGAAGGCTCCGAACTCGCCGCGATTCTGGGCTGGGGAATCCTCCGCGGCCTGATGCGCCGCACCAGTATTCTCGAAAACAACATCAATCAGACGATCGCCTCGGCCGTTAACGGTGCGTCGTCCGGGATCATGTTCTCGGTTCCGGCGCTGTTTATTCTCAGCAAATCGCCCGGCCTGGAATCCGTCAAGGACTTCAATGTTCCGCTGATGGTCTTCGCGTGCATCGCCGGTGCCTTCATCGGGCTGGCCTTCGTTATCCCGCTGCGCAAGCAGATGATCGACTTCCAGCGACTCCCCTATCCGGGTGGAATCGCGGTTGCGGCGATCCTCAAATCGCCGGGGGCAGGTATCTCGAAGTCCGTGCTCCTGTTCGGTGCCGCGCTGGTCTCCGCCATCGTCTATCTTTTTACGACCCAATTCGGCGCAAACGACCACCCGGAATATGACCTTGGGAATGTTCTGGGCTTTCCAGGCCGGTACAATCTGGTCTTTTTTCTCTCGTTGATGACCATCGGCGTCGGATTCCTCTCCGGAAAGGGCGGGTTCTGGTTCGGCGCGGGCGGATTCATTTGTTATTGGTTCCTCTCCCCGTTGCTGTCGCTCTACGGCGGCGCCGACGTCCAGCATCTCGTCGAATCGCCGGGCGCGATGCGTAACGAGATTTACCGCCCGACCGGCATCGGAATGCTCATTGGAGCGGCGGTCGGCGGGATGATCATGGCGTTCCCGTTGATCCGCAGCGCCATGAGCGCGCTGCGAAAGGCCCAGGCGGGTGGTGGCTCCGAGGCGGGTCAGGACGAGATGCCGATTAAATTGCTGGCGGCCGCCGTGGCGGGTGGAGCGATACTGCTCGTCTTTCTTGCGCGGCAGTCGGTTCCGGACATGACTTTTCCGCTGGCGATCCTTATGGCGGTCCTCGGAACCGTTTGGATCTGGATCGCCGGTGTGATTGTCGCCGAGTGCGTGGGCCGAACCAACTGGTCGCCCCTTTCGGGCATGACGTTGATCGCCGTCACGATCCTTATCGTGATCGCGCACAGCGGACTCGACAAGCCGCAGACGATCGTCAGCTCGATGATCGTCGGCGCGGCGATTTGTCTTGCCATCTCGCAAGCCAGCGACATGATGCTGGACCTCAAGTCGGGATACCTTGTCGGTGCGATTCCGCGCCGCCAGCAAATCGCGCAATTCGTTGGCGCGTGGCTTGGCCCGATCATCGTGATCGGGCTGATGTTCGTTCTGGAACGAAGCGCGACTCCCTCGGCGGCAGAAATGACCGACGAGGCGTTTGTCATGGCGGAAGGGGAGGTCCCCTACGGGATCGGCAGCAAGGAATTGCCGGCCGCCCAGGCGACGGCGCTGGCCAGTGTTATCAACGCGATCGTCGACGGCAACGTTCCCGCCTGGCGATACAGTGCCGGTGCCGGACTCGGGTTTTTGCTGGCTGTCAGCGGACTTGGCGGGATCGGCGTCATGGTCGCTCTCGGTTTCTACATGCCCTTCAGTATTGTCCTTACCTATACGATCGGTTGCATTCTGAGAATGATTGTTGACAAGTCGGCGGGTCGCCGGTTTTCCGAAGAGATCGGAATTCCGGTGGCGGCGGGACTGATCGTCGGCGAAGCGCTGCTGGGCGTCGGCTTTGCCCTGAAGAACGTCTTTTTTGCGGAGACGTCGGGTGAGGCCGTTGCCATGGCAAGCGGCGGCGTCCAATCGTTACTCAACGGGTTTTGTTAGCCGGGTTGTCTCAGGGACTCGATCACGATGCGCTCAATTGCTGGACAAATTCTCTTGTGGGGCGGTTTCCTGTCCGGAGCGCTGGCGACGGTTTTTTCGACGCTCCTTTGGAGTGGTCTGGACATCCACCTGACGGACCGGAAGGTCGAAACAGAAATTGTCGAAGGATTGGACAGGATAACGAAGCCGGAAGTCCATGTGATCGTTCATGGCGTGCGCAATCCTTCCCTCGCGTGGGAAATGGGATTGCGTCCCGGTGACCGGATTCTCCGCGTCGACGGGCGTGAACTGTCCAGCAGCGCCGCGGTGGGTGGACCGGAGGCCGGAAAGACGATGGAATTCGAGTACCAGCGCGGTGCGGCGACGCGACGTGTCCGTTTAACAGCGGGAGAACCCTGGTCGACGATCTCGTGGCCCTGGTATGGTTTGTCGGTTGCCGCAAGTATCCTGGGAATTGGTCTGTTGCGAAGTGGCAAACGAGCCGCGGCCCGTCAGTCCGGGCATTCCGCCGCGAGTCTCAAGCAGTTGCGGGTTCATCTGTCGAATCTGGTTAACAACGCGCGGAAACTGCATGAAGAGCACGCGAAAATGAAGCCCCGCGAGACGCTGCAGTACATTGACGAACGGCTTGCCGACGACTTTCGCGAGTTCGCCGACGGCCGCGACAACATCACGCGCGAGTACGGGCTGGAAACGTTCGCGGAAGTGATGACGCATTTCGCGGCCGGCGAGCGTGCGATCAATCGCGTCTGGTCGGCGTCGGCCGACGGCTACGTCGATGAGGCGTCGGCCTACATTCAGCGCGGCCTGAACCATTTGACGGAAGCCCGCCGGGTGCTGGAATCAAATGCGTAGCGTTTGTAAACCGCCTTTCGACAATCTACAATTCAGTGATCCGTCATCGGTAATTCGCTCCAGCACCTTGACCCGCGATCGGGGAGGCGAAGTCAGAAAAATGACGTGCCGCACATGGCTCATCATTGCAAGCATGGCTTTGGCCACGCCGGGTTGCGAGCCGGGTGCTCCGGCGGCCGCGCCGCGCCAGGAAACGCCGAAAACTGATCGGGCGGGCGCTTCTCCCACGCGGGAAAATGACGCCCAGGCCGAGTCCGTCGAATTCGAGCGGCGCACCGAGATGATCGAACGCCAAATCAAATCACGTGGTATCGACGATGAGCGCGTCTTGCGGGCGATTGCCAACGTGCCGCGACACGAGTTTGTTCCCGCCGGATATCGCGACGAAGCCTACGCGGACGGACCCTTGCCGATCGGCCACGGCCAGACGATTTCGCAGCCCTACATCGTCGCGCTGATGACTCAGTCGGTTCGCCTTGAGCCGACCGACAAGGTACTGGACATCGGCACCGGGTCGGGCTACCAGGCGGCAGTGCTGGCCGAAATCGTCGACCATGTCTATTCGATCGAGATCGTCGAGCCGCTGGGGAAGGCGGCGGAAACGCGACTACGGCGACTGGGTTATGACAACGTCTCGGTTCGCGTCGGCGACGGGTTTCAGGGATGGCCCGACGAGGCACCTTTCGACGTGATCGTGTTGGCCGCCGCGCCGGAAGAAATACCGCCGCCGTTGATTGAACAGCTTGCGCCGGGCGGTCGACTGATCCTCCCCGTCGGTGAGCGCAACGACCAGCACTTGATGTTGATTGAAAAGGACGACAAGGGCGCGGTGACTCGCAAGGATATAGGTGCCGTCCGCTTCGTACCGATGACCGGCGAGGCGGAAAAGGACCTGTCGGGAGAGACCGGTGAAAAACGGGACCGGTGAATCAAGCGGTGCCGGCGGCAGTCGCTATTCTCCCTGATCGAGATTCCCGCTGCGGCGGATGGCGAGGAACAGCCGCAAGCCGAGAAAGACGCTGGTAATCATCCCGCCAAGACCGAGCATCGAAAGGTCTTCAATTCCCAACCAGGGCTTGCCGGCGAAGAGGACCGGCGGCACATCGTTGCTGAGCATCCACGATGAGCCGAGAAACAGGGCGCTGATCATCATGCCCATGACGAGCCGATTGACGGAGGGACCGAGCCTCCGGTGATCGAGATGCACGTCGAACTTGCCGCGCTGGATTTGTTCCAGAATGCTGGTAATCGCCGAGGGAAGTGATTCGGCGAGCTGTTCCGTTTGGAGCATGAGGCGGTGCATCTTTCGCGCCTGCCGCGCCGGATTGAGGCGCCGGATCACCAGCTTGCGATGAAAGGGCTTCATGATTTCCATCAGACTGAACCGCGGATCGAGGAGCCGTCCGGTCCCTTCCAGTTGAATCAGTACCTTGATAAGCATCGCCGCTTCGCCTGGCAGCGCGATCTGGAACCGGCGTACGATCCCGACAAATTCAGCAAGCGCGCCGCTCATGTCAAAGCTGGAAAGCGATTGCGTTGCGAAGTGTCCCGTAAAGTCGGCGATTTCGTTGCCAAGTGCCGCGTCGTCGAGGTCGAGCGGGCACGAGCCGACGCGCCTGACCAGCGTCACGAGCAACGGGACATCGCGATTGACCATCGCCACAAGCATCGATTCGATGTCCTCGCGCAACGATTCGCTGATGCGGCCCACCATTCCGAAATCGATCAGTCCGATCCGTCCGTCTGGTGCGATCACGATGTTTCCCGGATGCGGGTCGGCATGATAGAGACCATGGTCAAAGATCATTTTCAGGTAGAGATTGGCCCCCCGCCGCGCGATTTTTCCCGGATCGAGGCTTGCGGCCGCCGCAGCGATTTCCGGTCCCGCCGGCTCGCCGTTCGCGGTGTTCCGGCTTCCAGCGGACGTCAAGTCACCGAGTTTCAGTCCCTCCATGTATTGCATGGTCAGCATTCGTTCGGTGCAGAGTGGGGGGAAGACTTCGGGGATAGCCACCTCGCTGGCATTGCGAAATCGGGCAGCAAACTGGTTCAGATTGCGGACTTCGCGGCGAAAGTCCAGTTCGCGAATCATCGTCCGCGCCATTTCGGCGACCAACGCGCGCGGCTGCCAGGAACGGTACTCCTCGACGCGTTCGGCCATTTGCGCCAGCCCGGCAAGGATATCGAGGTCCGTCTCAATCGTTCGTACAATGCCCGAATGCCGCACCTTAACGACGACTTCCTGCCCCGTCGGCAACTGGGCCAGATGCACCTGGCCAATCGAGGCCGACGCGATCGGCTCGGAGTCGAATCGCATAAAAACGTCTTCCAGTTTTCGCCCTTGTTCGTGCTCGATCGTTTCGCGTATCTGTTCGATCGAGTCCGCCGGAACGTCGGTCTGCAAACGCGTCAACTCGCTGGCAAGTTCCACGCCGACCAGATCAGGTCGCGTGCTGAGCAATTGTCCGAACTTGATAAACGCCGGTCCGAGTGCCGTTAGCGCGAGACGAATTCGTTCGGCATGACTCATCCGCGCCAACGCCGCGCCGTCCGGCGCCTTGAGTCGGTCCTTGACGAAATCAATATTGAGGCGACTCAGCCAGTCGGCCAGGCCGTACTTGCTCAACACCGAAAGAATCTCGGTCCACCGCAGTACGTTTCGGTACAATTGGGGGATCGACGGAATTGTGCGCTTGAATTGCATGATGATCCATTATAGACGTACAGGCACCCCCGCGTTTACATCCTTTTCCGCGACAGGCTAGAATAGGCGGGTGATCCGGATTATGACGACGACGAAAAAAGGCCCGACAAGCGGAGCGCGACGAACATGCAAGTCCTTCGAATGAAACGTGCGGGGTTTGGCCCGCTGATCCTGGCAATGGCGACCGTAACCGTAATGTGCGGGGAACTGATTATGACGAACCACGGAATGGGACAGGAGGCCGAACCGGCTTCTGAAAAACCTTCCGCATCCGTGACGTGGGCAATTGCCATCCATGGCGGCGCGGGTTCCTCCCCGGCGGATTATTCCGACGAGGCCAATGCCAGCCGTCACAAGGCCCTCGAAGCCGCCCTCGAGACCGGAAAGAAAATACTTGCCGACGGCGGGACCAGCCTCGACGCGGTCGAAGCCGTCGTCCGGCAAATGGAAGACGACCCGCAATTCAATGCCGGAAAGGGATCGGTCTTTAACGCCGCCGGTGAACATGAGCTGGACGCCTCGATCATGGACGGGCGCGACAAGTCCTGTGGCGCCGTGGCCGGAGTGACGATCGCAAAAAATCCAATCACCCTCGCGCGACTTGTAATGACCGAGACTTCCCATGTGATGCTCGCCGGCCCCGGTGCCGACGCATTCGCGGAGGCCCAGAAAGTCGAAGTCGTCGAGAACGACTATTTTGATACGCCCGCAACGCGCCGGAAATGGGAAGCATTGCGGAAGAGCCAGAAGGAAACCTCCGACGACCTTCGCAGTCAACTGCTCCTCGATACCGGTTCATATCACGGAACCGTCGGGTGCGTCGCGTTCGACTCCCGCGGCAATCTCGCTGCCGCGACCTCCACCGGCGGGATGCCCAACAAGCGGTTTGGCCGCGTCGGCGATTCTCCCATCGTGGGAGCCGGCACGTGGGCCGACAACCAGAGTTGTGCCGTCTCGTGTACGGGTATCGGCGAGGAATTCATTCGGCACGCCGTTGCCCATGATATCAGTGCACGGATGAAATACCAAAATGTCACACTAGAAGCGGCGATCACCGCGATTCTGGAGGATTCATTGCGTCCAGGCGACGGGGGAATCATCGCGGTCGATCGGGCCGGGAACGTGTTTATGGGAAACAATACGCGCGGCATGTCGCGGGCGATGGCCGATTCCAGCGGAAACTCGCAAGTTTTCTGGCTGGAGAAGTGAATTGCCTTACGAATGCGTTTCCAGTGAATGCGTTCCCTTTTTCGACTGTTTGGGGCTTGGCAGGCGAAATGCCCGTAGTATGATTCATCCTTGCAAAGGATCGCGGATTCAAAACAATCCGGCCTTTATAACGACGGCGGAAATTCTTTTCAGTTCAACAGACCGGAGACCCCAATGGCCAAGACCGCAACGAAATCCCGAAAATCAAACAAGTCCAGGGCAATCCTCAAATACCACACGTCGCACAAGAAGGCGAAACCGCGTGATATCGCGACGGCGCTGACCAAGAGCGGCGTGAAGGTGACTCCCCAGTATGTCAGTACCATCCTCTTCAATTACCGGAAGAAAATGCAGGAATCCGGTGAGACCGTCGCGGCGACCAGGACGGCCAGGGCGAAGTCCAAAAACGGCCGCCGCGCGAAGTCAACGGCCAGCCAAAACGGCGTTTCGGCAAACGAAATCATGCTCGCCAAGCAATTGGTCAACCAGACCGGCAGCGTTGGCGCGGCGCGGAAGGCGCTTGACCTGTACAACGATATCATCGCGTAGCGTTTGTCTGACTCGCTTTTCGATCTGCCTTCGCGGTTCGGGACTCACTGAATCACGCCTGTCTTGGGGCAGGCGTTTTATTTCGCCGAACCGTTGCGTTTGCGGGACTCTTGCCCCTTCGCGGTCCGTTCCTCAAGTTTGCAACGCCCACGCGCCGATAACACGCGGATGGACGGACATCCGGTTGGAATTTTCGTCCGTTCGCAAGATCCAGACGCACGAGTCGGCGGCAAAATGCAGGAAAAACTGGAACTCGTCCGGACTCGCTTTCTCCGCTGGATTGAGGAATCCGGAATTTCTCACGGCGATGCACTGTGCGAAGAGACGCTGTTGATGAAGGATTCGTGTCTCCTGGGATACCGATTCGTTGTCGGAAACGTCCGGGCCGTCTGGATTCACGGGGAAACCAGCTTCGAGGTTCGCGCGCCGGGAAGGTCCGACACGCTCGTCCCGGACGATGAAAACCCGGGAATCGTTTCGCGCGCGGCCTGAGTAACCATCGCGCGACGATGATTTTGACGGAAATATGAATGACAGAAAGATCAGAATCCGGGCCTGTTCGTTTTCATTTTTCTGTCAACCATCTTTTTGTCACTCCTGATTTTGAATGCGTTGCAGCTTGCGTCACCCGGAGGGAGCGCGGGTGACGCGCACAAATCACTGCATATTATGCTGACCGTGGGTGCCGTTTCGCTAAAAGCCCGATACAAGTCCGAGCGGCGCAGCCTGGCCGTGGTCGTGCATCAAACCGGTTCGCGTTGACGCCGTCGTTGCGAACGACAACGCGCTGCATCCCGGTGAGAAGTCCTGGAGTTTTCCGGAAAGTATGTTTCCGACTTCCACGATCGTGCCGGCGTCGATGTCGGGGAAAAAATCCGGAAGCGTCAGGTCGCGGTCATCGTGCATGCGATTGGAGAAATCAACCTGGCCACGTCCCCGATCATCAATGCTGATCACGCCGATGCCGATACCGGCTACACGAATCTCGTGGGTTTCGCCGGGCGTCGCTTCGCGGACGTGAACACGGAATTTGTGCTCAAGGAAATTACCGTCCTCGAGTTCGACTTCGAATCGGGCACCCCCCCGCACTCCGCCAACCCCAGCCAGTCCACCCTGAAATTCTTCCTGATCGCAGAACGTTCCGCGTCCGTTGGGACCGAGATCGGGTAACGAGTTGAATGTACCGTTGACGAGGTTGCCGACCCGAACAACGGTCCCCGTGCCAATTTGGGGAAAGCCCGGCGGAAAGGGTTGTTCGTCAAAATTCGGATCCGTGGACAGTTCAAGTTCGCCTCGCCCGTCGGAATCGGTAACGATCTGGCCGACCTGCAGATTGTTGACAAAAACGCCAAGCGACTGGCCGGGCGCGGTATCACGAATCCGCACGCGGAATTCCGTCTTGAGGCCGCCATCCTCGGGTTCCTGTTCCAGCTTGGCGTCCCCCCGCGCGCCGGAACTTCCGAACAGGTCAATTTCGACTTCGCCCGGGCGAATCGTGTTGTCCGTGGAATCGTCGCGCCCACCGACGACGCCTTCAAGAATGTCGCCGATCTGGATTCTGGAGCCGATATTCACGTCGGGAATTCCGGCGGGGAAGGGAAACTCCCCCGACGAGGGGGAGGTGGAGAGTTCCAGCCGTCCTTTTCCAAACGCATCGACCGTTATCGTTCCAAGGAATGCTCCGTCGATCAGGACCGAGTGCGTGGAACCAGAGTCCGCGTCGCGAATCTTGACGTCAACGTCAAATTTCCAGTCGGCGAACGAACGCTCGAACTCGAATTCGACGCGCCCCGCTTCGTCGCCCGGTCCGGTAAGGGCGACGTGCAATTCGCGCTCCTGAACCTGGGATTGGTCGTCTCTCGAAACGAACAGGTTGGTTCCCGGCAAGAGCCGCGACGCCGCGAAAGCCAGTTGCTGGTACGTCGCGAAGTCAAGCAACTGGAATACGGACTGCGCTCCCATCAACGCCCTGAGGTTGAATCCCGCAAGGCGATCTTCAAGATATTCCAGGTGATCAATGCGCCGCCGCGTTGTCAAACGGTCATCCGCGATAGTCATTGAAGTCTCTCCACTAAAAAAAAACAATCTGTAAAGTCCGACTCTAGCCGCCAACGGGTGCGTTCCAGTTCTCGTACCAGTACCAGAGATTGACGTTTTGATCCGGCGGCGGAGTGGTCGAACCTGGAGGAACGCCAATCTCACCGCCTCCCACGACGAGGAACGGGTCCGTCGTTTGCCGGTCTCCCGGATAACAAAACTCAGGCGAACCGGGCTTGCAGTGCGGAAATGGGAGGTTCGCGGGGTTGATCAATTCCGGTCCAATTGGATCGGATAAAACCTTGCCCTGAAGGGTGTAGGCGAGCGTCCCGGCGGTGGCGGCGGAACCTGCAAGGTCCACCTGAATCAAATAGCTGCCGGGTCGCAAGACGACGCTGTTGGCGGACCGGAATTCGCCTGGACGAGTATGCCCGCGCCACACGAGATCGCCCTCTTCGTTATAGACACTCCCCCAGATCGTTGTCCCGGCAAGCTGCGTATTAAAACCCGCCTTGATCCCGAAGTGAAACATCTGGGTTTCGGCCACATACAGCGTGTGTTGCTCGCTGCGATCCTGGGTCCCAAGGGTTCCGCTTCCGAGATTGTCAAGTTCATATTTCGGACGGTTGAACAACAAATCGAACGTGTAGTTGCCGGTGTCAAACGCCTCGCCGGGCCGGTCACTTCGGATACCGACGTAGTAATCGCTGTTGGCCGCCACCCCGTCAATTTGCACAAGGTATCGTCCGTTTCCGCGAGCGATCACGCGCTGCGAGAGCGTCTGAAACGAAGCATTGTAAAATTGCAGGGAAGGGACGAGGCCCTCTTGCTCGAGCGAGAGAAGGCTGGCCGTCAGTGTCCCCGCCCCGCCAGCCAGGTCGGGAGCGCGAAACCGGTAAATGTCAATATCCGTCACGTCACTAATGCCGGCCTGAATCCGGAAATGGCCGGGGACCACCGACCCGGAGACTTCATCGAGGTCGGTCGCGGTTGAGAAGGTCTCGTTCGTATGCAAGTCGTTATTAAAAAGCGGCTCCGGCTCGGTGAACAATGTATGGACGTCGGACTGATCGAGCGCCCAGAAGTCCTGATGAAGTGCGAATTCCAGAGTTTCCGGGTCATAAGTCGCGGAGGCATCCATCGTGGCAACCAGTGAGTAACTGCCGCGCCCCCGATGAAATATGCCTGAATTCGAGACTCGCACAAAAAGACTTTCGTCGATGGGCGCCTGAACGGTCAGTGACAGGTCGTCGCCGATCGTTGATTTGCTGACGACGACCGCAATCCGCTCTCCGGACTCGTCGTAAATTGAAAGTCGCGGCGAAAGAAGACTGATTCCACTGGTTACGACGCGAAAGGTAACTGGCCCCTGATAATCGTCGCCGAGGGCTCGCAATTCAAACCAGTCAACGTCTCGATCCCCCTGAACGTCTCCATAGGCAATCAGCGGGACGGTGTTCTTGAAGCTGCCCGGGTTCTTGAGTCGCGTGGCATTTTCCATCGAGTTGTTGCGGTCCTTCGGATCAACGTCGTCGTACTGGTCGAGTCGCCTCCGCCCGTAACGAAGTCGCAGCGCGGCGATGTCCCTTCGCGTTTGGACCGTGTTGAACGCCGCCGGATTCATGATGTCCCCCTCGCCACCCGTATGCGGCAGACCGAGTGCGTGCCCAAATTCGTGAACGACCACCGAATAAAACTGGTCCAGCGAATCAAACGTTGCGTTGGAATTGAGAAGAATGTCGCCCGCCCACGTCCCGGACGCTCCGTCATCGAAAGGCGTTGCGACCGCGTAGACTTCCGGGCCGAGTGGAATCGCTCCGATTCGAATGTCGCCGAAACGCGAATCAAGCTGGGTCAGCCCGCTCGTCCCGAAATCCTCGCCGCCATCCGTGACGAATCCCAGGTTAAGGCCCGCGCGGGAACTCCACGATCGCATCGCCTCAGCGACCATGTCGACAAGTTCTGGCGGCTGCAACATCGTCCGGAAGGGATCAAAAAGAGAACTGGAATAGCCGGCGACCCTGGTTCCATCCGGCGCGAGACTGACCGTGATGCGGGCGGGAGCGTCCCATGGGCGAAGGTCGAGCGAGGAGTTCGACGACTGTCCACCATTCGAAAACGACGCCAGCACGCCGTCGAGTCCGTCAGGAATCCTCCACGAGTTGATTCCTGAAAAATTGTCCTGGAGAGCAATCTGTCCGTTCATTGGTTGCGTGCCGTTGCAGATACGAGGCGACGTTGGAAATCGAATGGCGAAAGTGCGCCGCTAACAGTTATAGCCGCGTTGGCTGATCCCGTCCGCCAGCCCTTTTCGCAAATAGCCGAAAATCGGTCAAATCGTGCTCTCGCCGCGCATTCGTTGCAGCGCCATATTCGCGGATTGACCCGCGAAAATGCCGGAGGCATTCATGAATATCTCGGGGGAACCGTCAACGGACTCGATGGGTATTCCCAGGGAGTGGGTGGCACCGCCGATCATGTTCACCTCCTCGTGGGTTTGAAATCAACACATCGTCTGGCTGATTTCATGCGGGAATTGAAAAAGGCGGCGTCAATTTGGGTACATGACCAAATTGGTGTCCGTGATTTCGCATGGCAGGAGGGTTACGGAGCGTTTACGATCAGCCCAATCGCACGCCAAGGCGTCAAGCAATACATCGCGAATCAGGAAGAGCATCACCGCCGAAAGACATTTCTCAGTCATTCTCCCGCCCGATCCGGGACGTTGGCAAGTTCCGCGATTCGGGAGAGCGCCTCACTCAATTTTTCCCAGCGACCGAGCGGTTTCAGTGGCTCAAGGTCGGGATCGCGGGCCATCAA
This sequence comes from Pirellulaceae bacterium, assembly GCA_041747075.1. Taxonomy (GTDB): domain Bacteria; phylum Planctomycetota; class Planctomycetia; order Pirellulales; family Pirellulaceae; genus CAJQPP01. The sequence goes on along the minus strand of JBGTFW010000057.1, from coordinate 5,401 downwards.
ATTCATCACCAGCGCCGGGTTTTCCAGCATCGCCCGGGCTATCAATTCAAAGGCCATGTTGGCGTCTGACGATTCAATCGTCGACGTCTGGGCGTAAATGCCGGCGACACGGTAGCGGATTTCGGCGTCGGTTCGCAACTGAAGCGCCTTGCGCGCGTCATCGTGAGCCAGTTCCCGTTGTCCATGGCGCGCATACAATACGCCGCGAGTCGCAATCGGTACGGGGTCGCCGGGATTCAGGGCAACCAGCCGATCCATCGTTTCCAAAGCCTGGGGCAAATCCTTCTGCACTTCGGAAAAAACGTGGGCAAGGTTTTGCAATGCGGTTGCCGAGCGAGGGTTCAGCCGGAGGGCTTGCCGAAAATCGGCAATCGCCTTGTCCGGCTCGGACGCGACAAGAGCCGCCCCGCGCGTGACGTAACTGATCTCGTCCATGGGCCTGGTTTTAAGGAATTTTTCAAAGTCCTTCGCCGCGCCCAGCTCGTTTCCCTGCCGACGCCGGACGTCCGCGCGAAGATACCAGACGCGTGAAAAGGGAGTCCCCAGTTCGATCGCTCGTTCAAACAGCGCTTCCGCGTCGCGAAATCGCCCAAGCCCCATGTAGACGAGTCCAAGATTAAGGAGGATCGTATCGTTGTCAGAATCGAGAGCCTGCGCCGTTTCGAGCAACGACTGCGCCGATGCGAGGTTGCCCTGGTCCATGGCGACGCGTCCGGCCAGGTAATGGGCGACCGGTTCCCTGGGAGCAAGGCGTGTCGCGACCGAGAAATACGCCTTTGCTTCATCGAACCGCTGATGTCCAACCATCACGTTGCCGGCGACCAGCCACGCGCCAAAGACAAGCGGGGTGTTCTCAACGGCTTTCTCCGCAAACTCGATCGACGCATCCTTGTCCCGCAACAACCAGGCCATCATCGTCCAGTCGTCCGAAAATTCAGGCTGCAGCGACGTCGCCTCGTTTTCAAGTCGCCGGGCCTCGCCGGCCTTTCCCTGCTCGCCAAGGATCTGCGCATATTGCAAGTCCAGACCGCGTCGCCGCTCGCCCACGTGTTGCAATTTTTCGGCTTCCCGGTTTTCATCGATTGCCGCCGAGAGCAGCCGGGTCTTTTCCTCTTCAGCCGAGGCAAGAGTCGCCCGGCGACGGTACGACTCGGCGAGCCAAAACCGCGTCGCTCGCGCGGCTTCCAGTTCATTTGACTGTTGCTCGCTGGAGAGTCGCGTGAATCGCGTTCCGGAAACGAGGTTTTCGGGCGTATCGGCTTGCCATGTTCCAAGCAACCGTTCGGTCTCCCGCGCAGCCCTCTCGAGGCGCGAGAGATTGCCGGAAATGATCGCCAGGTCAAGCGGGTCGCGTTGCACCGCTTCGACAAACGCCCTGCTCTCCGCCAGCGCGTCGGCTCGAGCCAGTCGTGACGAACGCGTTACCAACAATCCGGAAAGGAACGCGATCGTCAGCAAACTGATTAGTGAAAGCGTCGTGATCGACGTGAGTTTGGGGTGCCGCCGCAGAAACTTTCGCGTTCGTTCGGTCATTCCTGATGAGCCGGCGTGTCGCGGCGTCCGGTTGGCCCGATGAAGCCACAGGTCCTCTCGAAGCTCGCTTGCACTCGGGTAGCGGCGCGCAGGATCGGGAGCGAGGCACTTGTGGATCATCCGCTTCAGATCGGGGTTGAGGCGTTTCGCGTTGGGATCGTCAAAAACGCCTTCGGTCGATTGGCGCTGCGAAATCAATTGAGGCGCAAGGGCCTGGAAGTCGCCGCTTGTGGCGGGTAATTCCCACGGCAACCGGCCGACCAGCATTTCATACAGGACGATTCCCGCCGACCAGACGTCGCCGCGCGGATCGACAACAGGCACACCGCTTTGGAACCCGTGCAATTGTTCAGGGGCCATGTACGGCATCGTTCCACCGACCCACGCCCCCGGCAGGCCGCCGGCACTGGTTTGCAGTGACAAGTGGAAATCGAGAAGTACGGGATGCCCGTCGTCGGTAATCAGGATGTTGGCCGGTTTGACGTCACCATGCACGATCCCCTTGGAGTGTGCGTGGGCAAGTCCGTCCATCGCCTCGACCGCGATGTTGAGCGCCGTCGTCGTCCATGCCTCGCGCGTCGCCTGATTATCTCGAACGGGCTCCTCGTCCCCGTCGGAAAAAAGAACGCGAAACCGGTCTCGATCTTCTCCGTCCGGGATCGTCTCGAGAACCGAGTTGACTCGCTGCTGGTTGATCGTGGAAAGGAGTGCTCGGGACGAACGCGGCAACGGCTCGGCATTCCGCGGACCCCGCGCCCCCTGAAGCAGGTCCTTGAGCGTGGACAGTCCAAGGAACGGCATACAGATCGCGTTGCACCCGCCGACCTGGTGAACCGAATAAATCGGGACCACGTTCGAATGTTGCAAGCGTGCCAGGAAAAGTGACTCGCGCGATTGTTGCGTGGTGACCTTGAGGCTCACGAGGCGGTTGGCAAGATCGCCTTGCCGCGCCAGAAATACCTTGCCGCATCCTCCCGTACCCAACAGCCCGACCAGGCGAAAGCCACACAATTCCTCGCCGATCCGGGGCAATCGCTGGAGGCCGCGCCGGGATTGTAATCCGCTTGATCCCCCGTCTCGCTCGAGAACCGGCCAGCGCGAGACATCAATGGAATACCGGCGGGCATATTCCTCGGGATCGGGCATCCGGCGGGTTGAACTCGCGCGATCCGCCCCACCGTCGGAACAGGCGAGACGATATTCCTCGAATGCAATCGCGGAGAGGGCGTCCTCGTTTTCCTTCAGCTCGGGAAACAGTGACACATAGAACGCGACGTCCGCCGAACGACCCGTTTCGCACCGTAATTCCATATCGACGCGGACCAGTTCGACCAGCGCGCTGAACCGAACCTCAGCCGGCAGTTCCGCCACCTCGCCGCGCAGTGCGGCGAGACTGTCAGGTGACCATCCGAGTTCAAAATTCCGCAAGTGGTCTTCCACCACCGAATGAGCCGTCGAGTCAAAAATTCCGGATTTACTCATGGTCTAGTTCTCCTCGCGGCAGACGCGTTCAAGTTGCTGGCGAAACTGCTGGAGAATGCGCTCGACCGACCGCTTCGCGCGACCGGTGCGACTGGAGATTTCGGCAATCTCAAAGCCGTCGATCCGCAACAGGACGATTTGACGGTGATCGTCGTCCAACCGGCTTAGCAATTCGTCAATCGTCATTCGCAAGTGGATTCGCGCCATCTCCTCGTCGCCACCGGCGCGGTCGACCACCGGTGTATTGTCGTCGATCGCGCGGGTTCGGGTGACGCTGCGGCGCGCGGCTCGGTGCCATGCTCCGGTCGAGCGAATCTTGTTGAGGGCGATTGCGAGCATCAACTTCCACAAGTCGTCGCCGCTGATCGCGTCATACTGACCGACCGCGGCGCGGCGAAAGAACGTGCGAAAGACGGATTGCACAATCCCCTCGCGGTCCGCCTGCAGCGCGACGTCGTCATATACCTGGCGGTCCGCCAGTTTCACGAGGCGGCTGGCGTACCGGACATACAATTCCGTGGCGGCGTCATCCTCGCCTTCGCGAAATCGCCGAATAAGCGACTGGTCGGTGAGTTCGGCGAATTCCGGTGCGGGCCTCTCCGCCGGGTCGCTTGTCATTTTCGTAAAGGGTGCTGGATGTTGTCGGTTGAAATGGAACGACAAGGGCTATTCTAGCTGGACGGCGCCGTTTTGTGGCCAATACAAGCCCGAAGCGCAAGCGAGTGAACCACCGTTCACGAACCGCCGACCTGTGGCCAATACAAGCACGAAGCGCCAGCGAGTGAACGGCTTTCGCAACTTTCACGAACCGCCGACCTGTGGCCAATACAAGCCCGAAGCGCAAGAGCGCAAGCGAGTGAACCACTTTCACCAACCAAAAAAACCTGGATGACCGAAAAGACCATCCAGGCTGGTTGCACCGAGTCAGGTTCGACGAGAGGATTCCAGTCAATCGCCGCCTGATCAGTTGCCCGACCTCCCGCCGATTCTCCGGCTTCGCAGGACGCCGCGTAAAATCAATGCGCCATTCTGGTCAAACACCGTAACGGTGTCACCGTCGGCCATCCTCGGAACTTTTTGTCCGTCACGGCTGTCCAGGTTGAGATCGGCGGTTCCAAAGGCGTTCGTCGCAGCCGAACCGACGAATGCCCTATTGACGAAGACGTTGATGCGGGTCGTTGTTCTCAAGTCCTCGGCTTCGGCGGAAAAGCGGATTCGATCCGATCGCTGCTCGTAGCGGGCGTTACCGGACGCGACCGGCTCGGCGCCTGCCCTCACAAGGCGCGCCCGCAACTCGACTCGCTGGGCCGCCACGTCGCTCGACAGGGCGCACGTCAGCAGGGAACTTGCAAACAGTAAAATGATCGTTTTCGCGAACATGGACAGTACTCCTCGATGAGGTAATCGTCAGGCTCAGCTTGTTTCCACCGGGTACGATCTCGGATGGAACTGGCCGGTTGCTTTTGTTAACCGAAATCAAGAGCATGATTGCCGCCTCCGATCCGCCAAATTGTTTTGCGAGATAATCAGTGTGGCGTGACTGAGTGCGGGTTTATTAATGGATGCCGCAACCGACCGGCTTGATGAGTGACGTTTCGGGTTGGATAATGCGTGGAACGCGTTTTAGGTACGACGGCCTTCCAGGCCGTCGTAATAAAGAGTACGACGGCCTTCCAGGGCCGTAAAAAAAAGGGGATCCGTGCTGCTCGCCGCCCGCCAAATTCGCAAGTCCTTTCCGGGCGTCGTCGCGCTGGACGAGGTCGGTCTGGAGCTCAATGCGGGTGAAATCCTTGCCGTTGTCGGTGAAAACGGCGCGGGCAAGAGCACGCTGATGAAAATCCTTGCCGGAGTCCAGCGACCCGACGGCGGTGAAATCCTCCTCGATGGAAAACCGGTCCAGTTGCCTTCGCCGCGCGAAGCGGGGAACTGCGGGATCGCGCTGATCCACCAGGAATTGAATCTTTGTGACAACCTCGACGTGGGCGCCAACATCATGCTCGGTCGCGAGCCGTCGCGGTTCGGATTCCTTTCCCGGACGTCGACAGGACGTGTCGCCGCGCTGCTCCACCGCGTCGGTCTCGACGTTTCCCCGCGCACGGTCGTGTCACGGCTCGCGATCGGCCGCCAGCAACTCGTTGAAATTGCCAAGGCTCTCTCGATCGACGCGCGAGTGCTCATTATGGACGAGCCGACTTCCAGTCTTACCGGAGCGGAAACCGACAAGCTCTTCCGTATCATCCGTGAGCTCCGCAATCGCGGCACGGGGATCATTTACATTTCCCATCGTTTGAGCGAAGTCGAAGCAATCGCCGATCGAGTCCTCGTCCTCCGGGACGGACGCAACGCCGGCGAACTCCCGCGGGAACGGATTCAACACGAGGAGATC
>JBGTFW010000056.1:0-11974 GCA_041747075.1 Pirellulaceae bacterium | reverse complement strand
ATTATCACCGAACGAGCCGCCTGCAAAGGAACCGTTCATCGGAGCGGGACGGATCGGAGGGGCCGCGGGAGGGAATGAGTTGACGGAACCGGTTGAAGCGTCGTTGCCCCTGTTGGGCGAACTGCTGACCAGCGGCGGAATTTGCATGCCGTTCCATCCACTACCTCCACTACCTGGTCCCGGCGTGGCCGGCGGCGGATTGGGGCTGGTTGATGAAGGGTCGTCGTCATTGTTCGAGTCGTTCGGCGAGGATTCAGGCTGGCGGAGTCCGGGCAGCAAACTTGCCAGACCACCGGGGGCCCTGGTCCTGGCGTCGCTTGCGGGGATCACTGGAGGTTGCGAAGTGGATGGTGTCGATGGGGCGCGGTCAGGGAGCAATGCAAGCCCGTTTGTCTGGGGCGAATTCGACAGCGGCGCAAGGGGCGGGGAAGTGCTGTTCGAACCCGCTGTTGACCCGGTACCCGCCGGTGCCGCCTGGTCACCAAACGCAATGGTTCCGTTGTTGTTGGCGGAGTTTGAACCGGAAGAACTGAGTTTTGGAAGATCGCCCGGCGGTTTCGTTTCGGGTTGTTTATCGGGCGAGGCAGCGAAGCCGCTTTTTCCGGAGGACTCCGGCTTCAATTCAACCGACGGGTTCTGGTCAGCCCCTTGGCCTTCGGCCTGTTCGTCAGCGGTTTCCGGTGAGTCGGTACTTTTGACGGAGTGCAACACGGCAAAGGAACCGAGGCAAACAAACAGGCCAATAGCACTAAGTCGAAGAGCAAGCGCCTTGCTGAAGCGGCTTTTTCGGGGCGCGGGGGTCACGCCATTTTCACGGGGTTCGCGATTGGCGGAGGAGCGGTTGGCTTGGGACATGCGATTGAGCGTGTTTTGCAACGCCGCAAGACGTAATGGACGGGGAACTGGCGCGAGCATACCGCGCGGCGCGGTCTATCCGGTTGGTGAGATAGCAAAATCGCGGAGACGGGGGCAACGCCAAAAAAGGCCGATTTTGCCGCAAGAGCGCGGCTTGGATAGCCAATAGGTCCGAAACTAGCCGAGTCTCGAACCCGGCGTCTCGGAGAGACGCCGCTACGTCCATCTTACACGTCCATCTTACAGGACAATTCCCGAATCTGGCTGGTCGGCCAATTGTTCCATGATCCACGTGTCGAAGTCCGAGAAGGGCTGGTCCGGCAAGAGGACTTCGCATGGATACTGGCGCAGCGTTACGTTGAACCCCGCCAAATGCAGCATCTTGAGCTCGCGGCAAAGCAACCCTTCCGGCAACGTTTGCGAGTTACGGGAATGCGCCAAATAAACCGGAACGCTCCGGCATTGCCGCACGTTGCCCAGCGGGTTGAACTGTCTGGGTAGCGGTCCGTCAAACGAACCGACGCCGCAAAACAGGTCGGGGCGGCGGAATGCCAGTCGCAACGCCATCGTTCCACCTTGACCGGCCCCGGCAATGAAAACGCGGCGGTGATTGATATTGAACCGACGTGTCGCCTGGTCGAGAACTTCACAGGCCCGATTGGCAACCTCTTCAATTGCGTGAGGAGTCTGCCGCCAGCCAACCTTGCCGCCGGAAAGCAAACCATTACCGCCGATGGACGCGCCGACGTAGTTTCGATCACTGATCGCCGTCATCACCTCGGTCAGCGAACGATGATCGTCCGGCTCGTCAGGCAGCCAGACCACAAGCGGGTACGAATACGCGATTTCGAAATGGACTGGCAGATAAATCGAGCAGGCGAAATCCGGACTTGCTGTCGCACCCGCATTCCCGAAAAGATGACTTGAAAGACTGGTTGCCGTTTGAAGCACTTCACTGGCCGACGGCGTTGGCAACTTGAATCGAGTCATGCTCGCGGTTCCCCCGGGTCAAAGGAAGGAGAGAACAACCCTCGGCGGTCATTCCATGGCGAAACGGTCGGCAGTGACGGGAAGGGTTTTGTAAGTCACAATACGGCCTGAGTCAACGCCAGCGGAAGTCGGAGTGAAAGCACGTACCCGAAGCACGTAGCCGAAGCACGTAGCCGAGTCTCTCCGAGACTCGGACCCGGTGTCTCGGACCCGAAACAGCGTCTCGAAGCGACGCTCCTACGTGGACGCTATGATGGGGCAACGTATCGGAACGAGATGGTTCGTCATGCTAGCATCCGGCGGCTGTCCGGGATTCCTATAATCGATTTCGTCATTGAAACAGTCGACTTGCGAAAAACCTGGGGGGAGCAGGAAGTGCTTCACGGGATCAGCCTGTCCGTGCGCCGCGGCCGGTTGACCGGCTTCCTCGGCCCCAATGGCGCGGGCAAGACGACGACGATTCGCATCCTGCTCGGACTGGTCCACCGGTCAGGCGGTTCGATACGGCTCTTCGGACAGGAATCGGGCGCGGGCGAGCATCGACTGCGCGCCCGAATTGGATACTTGCCCGCCGACGTCAGGTTTCCCTCCGGACTGAACGGGCGCGGCGTGTTGCGATTGTACGCGCGGGCGCGGCGGGTTGTTTGCCTCGCCGAGTCGGATCGGCTGGCGGAGCTGCTGCGGCTGGACCTTGACAAGCCCGTCCGGAAATACTCGACGGGCATGAAGCAAAAACTTGGACTCATCCAGGCGCTCATGCATCAACCCGAATTGCTGATCCTCGACGAACCGACGTCGGGCCTCGACCCGTTGATTCGGGAAAACGTCTTCGGGGAACTGCGCGAGTACGTCCACGCGGACCGAACGATACTCTTTTCCAGTCATTCGTTGCCGGAAGTCGAACATCTTTGCGATGACGTGATTGTCCTGAGAGACGGCCATATTATCGAAAGTCAGCCGATCACCGTGCTCCGCGAGCGCGCCTTAAGACGCATCACGATGGATTTTGGCACCGAGCCGCACGTTCCCGACTCATTTCCCGCCGCCTTCCGAATTCTCGATCGCGGCGCGGGGAGGGTCACCGCGACGTGGTCGGACGGAATTGCCAGCCTGCTCGAATGGCTCAACGGCCTGCCGCTCCGCGACGTCGTGATCGACAAGCCCGACCTTGAGGAGCTGTTTCTCACATGGTACTCCGACGACGATGACGGTTTCGCCGTTCCACCTGCTTCCGGCAATCCGGAGCCGGCATGAATCGTGCGATCACGGGACGATTCTTGCGCGAGGCACTGTGGCCCGCCCTTGCGGCGTGCGTCGGAATTGTTTTCTTCGTCGTCCTCTTTGTTTGGGCGATGCAGGAAATGGGACCCGAACTGATGAGTTTTCTCTCCAGCGTCGGGTTCCTCAAGAAAATGCTCGAACTCGCGTATGGTATCAGCCTGTCGGGTGAAGTCTCCAGCAACGTCCTCTACTCAATCGCGTGGCTCCATCCAGTTGTGCTGGCGTTGAGCTGGGGAGTCCTGATCGCCATTGCAACGCGCCAAACGGCCGGCGAAATCGAACGGGGCACGGCGGAATTGTTGCTGACATTACCGGTTTCTCGCCTCTCCGTCTTGTTGAGCGGAGCAGTGACATGGATGGCCGTTGCGGCCGTTGTCTCCGCCTCTCCGCTTGCCGGCGTGTTTATCGGCTCACGACTGTTCGAACCATTTGATACGATTCAATTCGGGCGGTTCGCACAGGTGATGGTCAATTTTTTCGCGCTGAATCTCGCCGTTGCGGCACTGGCGACCCTGGCGGGGACTTGCGTAATGCGGCGCGGAGTCGCTGTTTCCCTCGTGGCGGCCCTGCTTATTGGCTGTGTCGCCATGAATTTCCTTGAGTCCTTTCTCACATTTGTCGAACATGTCCGGTTTCTGAACTTGCTCAACTATTACCGGCCCAGCGCGGTGGTCCGCGACGGCGTTTGGCCGGTCGGCCACATGGCGATACTCGGCTTTGTGTCGGCTGCGTCACTCGGCGCTGCGAGCATCGTCCTGGCTCGCCGCGATATTCCCGTTAATTGAACACTAAATTATCAGGCGGTTGCCCCGCCGCTCCGCTGGCTTGTCCCTGGACCGCTGATTACAATATTTCCAGCGACCGGAGTTCGTTACGGGAGAGAGAATCCGTGGCGACGAAAGAATCATCTTGCATTTCAAAAAAGGACGTCTTTCAAAATGGCTAACGACTTGATGGAAATGATCAATGAGGAACGAAAGAACTCGCCACCGCCGCCGGAGGACGAGCCGACGGAACCCGATTCGGAGAAATCGTTGAGCAAGAGCAAACGAGTGCAGGAATACCTCAAGGAGAATCCCGAGACCCGCAACGTGGATGTCGTTGAAGCCCTTCGCGAGTATGGCGTCACGGCGGGCGACGTCTCGAACGTCAAAACCAAAATGCGGAAAAAGTCGAAGAAGTCCCGGACCAGCACAAGCAGCGCTGGAGCCGGCAAAGCGGCAAAGGCGGCGAAGCCTTCAACCGTGCTTCCCATTTCGCTCGACGCGAAAATCGAAGTTGACTTGCTGGAGCTGGCGGTTGAATTTGTGCGGAAGGCGGGGGGCATGAACGAGGCCCAGCACATTCTCAATCTGGTTCGGCGAATTCGGTCGCTTTGACCCCACCGCGACGTTGATGACGCGATTTCGGCCCAAGGCTGCTCGTAGTCCCGGCTTGAGCCGGTTCGATTCCGCCTCAAGGCGATACGACCATCAATCACTCGTTCGCGCTCCTTGCGCTTCGGGCTTCTATTTGCGGCATTTGATGCCGCGACAATCGATGATGTCGTGAAGGGCCATTCCCTCGTGCGAGCCGTTCTCGAAATCCTCGACTCGCAACTGCTGCAACTGGTCAAGTCGCGGGCGTAGACCTGTTACGATTGATGGTCCGGTTCGGTTGATTGCAGTTTTGCGGTTTCTGACGGCTGGCGGCCGGCTTGTTCCGATTTCAGCGGTTCCGCATGCCGCCGGAATTAAATCGGCCAGGCGTTTCGTCGTAGTGCCCGTCGGGATGTAGACTTGGATAATGAGTCCATTCCCGGAATCGCAATCGATGAACAAACCTCTTTTTCACCAATATCCCGCAACGACCAGGGCCGTTCGCGGTGTCGTACAGCCTTCGACGATCCGGGTGCTCCATGTGATTAACGGCGAGCACTACTCCGGTGCCGAACGAGTTCAGGACTTGCTGGGGCAAAACCTGCCCGAATTTGGATTTTCCGCCGGCTTCGCGTGCGTCAAGCCGGACCGGTTCCCCGCCGAACGCCAATCGCGGGACTGCCCGTTGTTTGAAATCCCCATGCGCGGCAAATTCGACCGACGCGTGACGCGGCCGTTGTGTGAGATCATCACTTCCGGCGACTATGAAATCCTTCACGCCCATACACCGCGAACGCTGATGGTCGCCAGCCGCGCTTGTAGATTTCTCGGCAGGCCGCTGGTCTACCACGTTCACAGTCCCGTTGGCCGGGATTCGACGCGTTCTTTCCCAAATCGCCTGAACCAGTGGATGGAGTCGTGGTCGGCGCGGCGCGTCAATCACCTGGTTTGTGTTTCAGAAAGTATCCGCGCGTACATGGCCGGGCTGGGCCATCCAGCGCATCGACTGACGACCGTTCCCAACGGAGTCCCGGTTGTTGACAACGTCGGCGAACGTTCGACTCCCACCGACGAATGGACGATCGGGACAACGGCACTCTTTCGACCGAGAAAAGGGACTGAGGTCCTTTTGCACGGCCTGGCCGCGTTGCGGAACCGCGGCGTTAACGTTCGCTTGCTGGCCGTCGGTCCATTCGAGTCGGCGAAGTACGAGCAAACGATCAAGTCGCTCGCCGAACATCTGGGCGTCGCCGGACGAATCGAGTGGACGGGCTTTACCCGCGACGTCCCTGCTCAACTGCGCCGCATGGACATTTTTGTTCTGCCAAGTCTCTTCGGTGAAGGACTGCCGATGGTCGTTCTCGAAGCGATGGCCGGTGGCGTGCCCGTCGTCGCCGCCCGCGTGGAAGGGATTCCGGAAGCGATTCGTGACGGCGTCGATGGTCTGGTTTTTGAACCGGGCGATGCAAACGACCTCGCCGCGCGGATCGAGTTGCTCGTTTCAGGCCAGGCCGACTGGAATTCAATCCGCCATTCCGCGCTGGAACGCCAGCGATGCCGTTTCTCCGATACGAGCATGGCGGAAGGCGTCGCTACCGTGTACGAGAAAGTGCTCGACGAATGGACTCGCGGTTGACAGCGCGTTTCAATATCCGGCGAACGGGAGGTTGAATGTGGCGGCTTCCAGCCGCCGTCGGTTCAGGCGGCGCGTGTACGCGGCGAACGCAGCTCGTCGGGCGACTCGTCGCGTGGCCCCAGCTCAAGATCCGAGAGGGCCAGGTGGGTCTCGGTATACTCCTCGGCCATGCGAATGATCCGGTTCGCGTAGTGATCGAACTGGTACACCTGGCGGACCCGTGCCTCGGCGCGGTCGCGGATCATGTTCGCCAGCGCCGGTTGGGTCGCGAGCGTCTCGATCATGTGGCAGGTCGCGTCGTAATCAGCAAAGGGAACGACCATCCCGGCCCCCTCGCCGATAGCGGTCACGGCACCGCCGGAACGGTCAAATGTGATGACTGGCAATCGGGCAGCCATCGCTTCATGGATGACGCAGGGAAAGGGATCGACCCGCGACGTCAACACGAATGAGTCGGCACCCATGAACCACGGCTCGACGTCGCGGCGTTCGCCGATGAAGTGGACATGACCGCACGCCGACGTCTTTTCCACGTCGAGCATCACGTAATGGTAAGGCGAGTGGGTCCATCGATCTCCTTCACCCAGCCAGACAAAGTGAACGGGGCGATTGAGCCGGTTCCGCTGGATCATGCGTCGCGCGACGGCGACGTAATGGTCGATCCCCTTTCGCAAGTCGAGCGTGCCGCACCCAAGAACAATCAGCGACTCTCTTGAAAGTCCCAGTTCGTGGCGGATTTCCTCGCGCGCGACTTCCACCGGAATCCGCGTTCCAAAATCGGAATCGAGGAGGCCCTGGGAAAGGACCTCGACCTTGTCTTCAGGAAGCGGCAACCGCGCGTGCGCCGCGTCGCGAACGGCGGCGACCGGGAAGATGATCTTTCGCGAACAATCGTAGACCTGCTGGTAGTCGTCTGGCTCGTAGGATGAAGGCAGTTCATGAACGAGGAAGATGACGGGAATGCCCAGGCGTGATAGCTCAAAGGCGATAAAACGGGACTCCATTGAATTGCAAATAGCCAGCTTCGGCGGATTGTTGCGGTGCCGCGCGCAGAGCTTGCGGACATTCCGCGACAGCGAATCATTCGACTCACGCGGCAGGTTCAGGCAATCCGTTTCCGAAAGCTGAACGAAATCCTCGGCGAGAAATCCGCCACTGTGCAGGATCGTCTGCAAGTTCGCCCGGGTCTTGTCGCGAAAATGCCGCAACACGCTGAGGATGATCCGCGGCGCGCCCGTGCGAGTCGCCTCGTGCGAGACAAAAAGAATGCGCGGGCCGTCCGGTGCGGGCGTTTCAAGGTGAAGTTTCAGCCCCGGTGCCGGCCGCCGGTTTCGGTTTTTGAACAAACGCACGATCGCTCCTTCGATGGTTTACCCGCATGGCATCGCGGGCCGTGGCCCGCATGGCTTCGCGGGACGTTGGCCGGGAAGATAGCCAAAGCGGCGATCAGGAAAAAGGGGAATCGCCCGGTTGCAAGAGTGCTATCAAACACGGAAATGACCGTTTTCCGGCGACACGGGTAGCGGAACTCGCGGAGAGTTTCGTCTTGGGCGGCGCTTCAAACACGCTGAATTTCCAGCGCGTCATCCCCGCGAAGGCGGGGATCGAGTGCCCTGTGCCGCGCGCCCGGCTTTGCTGCCTCTCACCCTGTCAGCAAAACACACGCGCACGTGCCGCCGCTTCCCAACCTGGCCCCGTCAGGCACTCTTGGCAAACAGGTGATTGAACTGGCTGCTCGAAGCCTCCGCATTCTCCGGAATGTCGTCGCTGACGATCTGGCCGCGATCCATGACGATCACCCGATCCGCCAGACCGATCGTCGAGCGGCGATGCGTGATAATCATCGTCGTTCGCTCCGCAAGAAATGGCTTGAGCGATTCGTGGACAAGCGTTTCCGTGTGTCCGTCGAGCTGGCTCGTCGCCTCGTCGAGGATCATGATTCGCGGGTCCGCCACAATCGCTCGCGCCAGTGCCACGCGCTGTCGCTGACCGGCGGATAACTGGTTGCCCGCTTCGCCGACTTCCGTTTCGTAACCGTCCGGCAGTTGATCGACGATCGAATCGACTCGCGCGAGGCGGGCCGCCTCAAGAATCTGTTCGCGAGTCGCCCCGCGTCGTCCGTAGGCGATGTTGTCCCAGACGCTTCCCTGGAAAAGCCGCGACTCCTGGGTGACCCACGCCAATTGCCTGCGCAGCTTTCGCGGATTGGTCATCCGGATGTCGACGTTATCAATGAGAATGCGGCCGATATGCGGATCGTAAAACCGCGCAAGCAGGTTGATCAACGTCGACTTGCCGCACCCGTTCTCGCCAACAATTGCAATCGTCTGGCGCCACGGAATCGCCAGCGAGAGTCCGCGGATGACAGGCTGGTTGGGCAGATAGGCAAAGGTAACGTTTTCGAATCTGATTTCGCTGGAGTGCAACGGAACCGGAACCGGGTTGGCGGGTGCGGCGACGCGCGGCGCGACATCGTACTGGTTGACCAGCGCCTCGCAGGCCGTCCCGCCCCGAACCAGCACGTTGACTATTTCGCTCAACTTGCGAGCCGGATCGCTTGCGCCAGCCAGCATGGCGTAGAACAGCATGAGTTTTCCTGGCGAGAGGGGTCGGTCGCTGATCGTGATGCCAAGGAGGGTCTGGCTTCCGCTCAACGCGAGCCACGCCCCGGCAAGAATCGCCAGCGTGATCGACAGAATCCCGAGCAACTCCGTCACCGGATGAACCATCGAGTCGTAAAAGCGCATTCTCATGCCCATCCGGTAGAGCATGTTGGCGTTTTCCTTGAATCGCTTTCGCTCGGTACTTTCGCGATTGAACATTCGAACGGTCTTGATGGCACTGAGCGTTTCAATGAGCGTGTCAAAGATGTCCGCCATGCCGAGAACTTCCCGGCGCGTGGCGTTCTTCATACCCCTCGCAAGCCGATGCACGACCCAAGCTCCGACCGGCAGCATTGCCAGCGAAATCAGGAGCAGCGGAAACGAAATCCACGCGGCGACGGCCAGGCAACCGAGCATCTTCAACGGCTCGCGAATCGACTTGCCGTAGAGCATCATTAGACCGCTACTGACCAGCGTCATGTTGTGCGACAGGTGCGTGAGGATGTTGGACGTCCCCATCCGGTCGAGCCGGGCCTGATCCAGTTCCAGTGCCTTCCGGTAATAGATTCGCCGCATGTCACGGGCCGTACCGTTGCAAATCCGCGCGACAAAGAGACTGCCGACGATCAGGAAAAACCCCTTGAAAACCGACGCCACGAGGAGCCACACCATCGCCGCGACAAGCGTTCCAAACGGAGTGGCGGGTGCGTACTTGTCGATCCACGGTTTGACGCGCTGGTAGAACTTCGCGGCCCGTTGCTCGGCCTTCAAGAATCCGGCTTTCTGGTCCAGTTCCGATTCGAGAGCGGACCGCGCGCCTGGTTCGTCGGTCTTCGCAATCTGTTGATGGAGCGCGTCGATTTGGGCGTTGAGCGAGCGCTCGCGCGAGGCGGCTTCAGAGATTTCCTCTGCCACCCACGAGGCAAAGGTCTTTTTCTGAAAGACGCTTTCAACTATCGGATAAACGGTCGTGATACTTGCCGTACACATCAACGCGACCATCACCGAACAAACGAAAGCCCCGGTCATGGACCATCGGTAGTGAAGTGACAGCTTGATGGCTGGCAGGAAATG
This sequence comes from Pirellulaceae bacterium, assembly GCA_041747075.1. Taxonomy (GTDB): domain Bacteria; phylum Planctomycetota; class Planctomycetia; order Pirellulales; family Pirellulaceae; genus CAJQPP01. Next base: position 2,177 of record JBGTFW010000056.1, on the reverse strand, counting down.
TCTCATGCGGCAGTTTCCGGCGCGGAATTCGAGCCGCTTGGCCCGCCCCCGCGGCGCAGTCTTAAACTGGAGAGTCGAGTGAGTGGAATGTGCGGGCGCAACGCCGCGCGCGGGATCATGGAGCAACCCGCCCGGCGCGTCAAGTCAAATAGACGGGGAACGGGCAAAGGGCAGCCGCGTTGAAGATTGGCAAGCTGGCAGCTTGCCCCACGTGGCTGAAAGTTGGCAAGCTGGCAGCTTGCCCCACGTGGCTGAAAGTTGGCAAGCTGGCAGCTTGCCCCACGAGGCTGTATGACGGCCAGGCGCTATTGCCGGGTCGCACCTGCACCACCGGCTGGTTCCGCGGGTAGCAACTCAAACGATGTCGCGAAAAAGCGGTCGTTCCTGATCTCGCCCGTGACCTTGCCCTTGCGAATCGCATTGCACATCCCGTCAGCGGCATGGGCGTCCCCGTGGTCGTCGATCGAAGCTCCGTCGACAAAATAACTCTTGCCATCGATTCGGACGGCAAGTTCACAGCCCGTGCCCTCCATTTCGAACTGGCATTGGCCGCACGACGCGTCAACCACTTTTCCGATAACCGGAGTCGTTGTGGAAATTGAGTTCGGTGCCCCGTCCGCGGGCTTCGCGTTGTTTACGGGCTGACACCCGCAAACAAACGACAGCACAAGGAACCCGGCCGGCAAACTGGCACCCCGGAAAGTCGTCGAAATTCGTTGCAACATGGTCCCCCAATAACAGTTGTTCAGTCCTCGATGGCGCGCGTCATCTTAACTGAAAGTTGGCAAGCTGGCAGCTTGCCCCACGTCGGAAGGCAAGCTGGCAGCTTGCCCCACGTGACCGCGCCGCCTGGATGCATGGATATGCACGGACATTCCGGGAAAACCGCCGCTTTTTGGTCCGCCAGGGCGGCGCTTCCGAAGGTACAATATAGTGGTCTCTCCCTTGACCTGCGGATCGTATCCTGAAACGATTAGGATCGCTCGTTCAACGAAAGGCTGGGGCGTCTTGCACCCGTGAACGAATGGCTGGGGTATGCCCCCAGCACCGCGGCTGGAAGCCGCAACGCCGAGAACCAATTCGAATGATCAAGTCCCGTTCAACCCGAAAATGCCTGGCTGCCGCGGTCGCCTGGTTGCTTGTGCCGGCATTGTGCGCCCAGCCGTTGCTTGCCTGCGCGACAATTTGTCGTTGCGGAGAACGTTCCGGGCATACTGCGTCTGCCGTGATCGACGGCGACCATGACGAGGGGGTTGCACAAACGTGTTGCCGCGACCGGGCACCGATCGGGGAATCGAATTCGATGGTCCCCGCGACCAATCGCGGCCAGTGTTGTGCCGAGTCGGCCGAAACCAGTTGCCCGGAGAAATCGGAGTGCCCATGCGCGCAGGCTCGCACAGCGTGCTCGTGCGTCGAATGCCATTGTGCCAAGGCGGCTGATCCGCAAGACCTCCCCCCTGCCCTGCCCCTCGATACTGGCAGCAAGACCCATTCGACGTCGATGTTCGCGTCGTTATCGACGGCTTGTTCATGGCGCGCGAACTTGCAGGCACCGTTCGCCTGCGGTCACTCGAAAAATCTTTTGACCGGCCTGACGGCGCAGGAAACGTGCGCCCTTCTCTCGCGATTCCAGTGTTAGGCACCCTTCAGCGCTGATTCCGCGCGCTTTCGCAATCACTCGCCGCGGGTGCATCACCAAATCGTGCGCGCGAGTGGAAGTTTTTACTTTTTGGTTTTCTATCACGGTTCGCCCGCACCCAACATTGACACCCGGATTCCCAGGAATTCGGACGCATCACGTAAAGGCTCCGAACTCGTGCGATTCCCATTACGAAGCGCGGGGAGCGGAAAACCGGGAACAACAGGTGAAGTAATGAATCTCGAAACTCTCAAACATACTGATTTGATCCAGCAACCCGGCGCGCCACTGCTTGACCGCGTCGAATCCTCCCCGGAAAGTGAACCCAACGGCGCGGTTCAAGTCGTTGATGGCCTGGCCGGTGTGCGAACCGGTCCCGACCCGTCACCAGGATTGGCGATTACGCGAGCCGCCTGGGAAGGCATGCGATTATTGCTGATCCCGGCCCTGTTGCTCGGTTCGCTGATCGCCGGAATCATCGTCATTGGTTTGGCGCAGCGGGCGGGGTGGCTTCAGCCCGTCAGCGGCGGCGGCGCAC
>JBGTFW010000055.1:0-1592 GCA_041747075.1 Pirellulaceae bacterium | reverse complement strand
CCGAAGCTCAGGCGGATTGTGTTTCGCTCGATCCGTTCGCCGTCGCCAGGAAAGCAAAATTGCCCCGGAACGTACAACATTCCCTCCTCCAAAGCCAGATCAAACAACCGCCCGGCCGGCCCCGGGTGCAGGAACATGGTTCCGTGTCTTTGGGCTGGTTGGGGATTTGGATTCGCGAAATTGCCGGAGCTTGGTATAGTTGGGCGTCAACTGGGGCAATTAGCTTGTTTAGGAAGGAAACTAGCATGAGCAAGGACGCTCTCAAGGTGGTTGTTTTGACCGCCGAGGCCCAACAAAAGTTCGATGAATGCGTTGCTGCCATGGCAGCTTGCGGCTTCGGTGCCGATGGGCCGCCGCTCAATACGACGTTCGCCGAGATCGAAGACTTTGGCCACGAAGTGGCGCAGTTGGTGGCCTGTGCGATCGATGAACGACTGACGCAGCAACACGCGGCGCATTTCCAAAAGGCAGCGGATTGCCCAACCTGCGGAACGGCTTGTCCGCTGAAAGAAACGCCGACCGAGCGCGATTATCAAACCTGCCACGGCGCGATACCGCTTCGCGAACCTGTCGGTCATTGCTCGGTTTGTCACCGAGATTTTTTTCCCTCAGCGTCTGCCATTGCAGATTGATGGTCGTTCCTACAGCCCGCGGGTGTTGGAAAAGTCGATGCTCAGCGTGGCGCGCAATCAGGCTTATCACTTGGCGGCGGCCAACCTGCAAGACGTCGGCGACATCACCATCACTGGTCGGCATCTGCGAAATCTCAGCGTGCGTATCGGGGGCGAATTAGAACAGCAGCGCAATGCGCGAACCGCCGCCTACTTTGAGCAATCACTGCCTCGTGTGGCGACCGAGCCAGCCATCCCAATTCCGCTGGCCTGCGTCAGCGTCGACGGGGGCCGCATACAGACCCGTTTGGATGGCGGCCCCAACGGTGTGCAACAGCCCCATTGGCGGGAAACCAAAAACGCATTGTTCATGCGGATGACCAGCCCGTCGCTGGAAGTAGACCCTCATCCTGAGTTGCCGGCCTGCTATGCGGATCGTAAATACATGAAGAAACTGCTGGCCGGCGTGAGCGAAGCGGATGACTTCGCGGAAACAGCCGACCCGCCCGCCGAGAAATCGGACCTGCGCAGTTGGCGACCGGAGCGGGTCTTTCGGACTTGTTTAAGTTCGCTGTGCGACAGCAATGCGTTCGGTCGCATGATGGAAGCGGAAGCCGATTCGCGTGGTTTCTTCAAGGCGCAAAAACAGGCTTTCGTGGGCGATGGTCTGCCTTACAATTGGACCATTCAGCAGCGACACTTTCCGACGTTTGTTCCGATCCTCGATTTCCCGCATGCCATCGAGCGTGTTTACGCAGCGGCCCGCGCCGTGACGTCTGATGCCGACGCAGCCTGGGAGTGCTATGTCCCTTGGGCGTCGGCCTGTTGGCAAGGCCGGGTGAGCGAGGTGGTGGAGCAACTGCGCACGCACCAACAGCAGCTGGGATCGCCACCGCAAGATTGCCAGGAAAAAGATCCTCGCAAAGTTTTAGCCGAGACAATCACCTACTTGGAAAACAACAAATCGAAGATGGACTATCC
>JBGTFW010000054.1:0-7683 GCA_041747075.1 Pirellulaceae bacterium | reverse complement strand
GCGGCGATGGAACACAATCTCACCATCGTGCCGGTGATGAATAAGGTGGACCTGAATCACGCTCGGCCGGACGAAGTGAAAGCCGAGATGGAGCACACATTGGCGGTTCACCCCGACGAAGTGCTCGGTTGCAGCGCCAAGACCGGTATGGGTTGCAAGGAGGTACTCGATGCGGTAATCGAGCGTGTTCCCGCGCCGACGGGCGATCCCAAAGGCCCATTGCAGGCGATGATTTTCGATGCTGTCTACGACGAGTTCCGCGGCGCGATCACCTACTGTCGGTTGATGAACGGAACGGTCAGGAAAGGGGACAAGGTGCGGTTTGTTCGCTCCGGGGAAACCCACGAAGTCCAGGAACTGGGCCATTTCACGCCTCAGAAGACGCCCGCGGCGACTTTGCGCGCGGGACAGGTCGGTTATTTAATCTGCAACATCAAGTCGCTCGACGCGGCGCACATTGGCGACACCGTCAGTACCGTGGTCAACCCGGCACCGCCGCTCCCCGGATACTCTCCGCCGCAGCGGATGGTGTATTGCGGACTCTATCCTTCCGACGGCCAGGATTTTTCCGAACTCCGCGACGCACTGACGCGACTTTCGATCAACGATCCGAGTTTTGAGTTCGCCCCGGAGTCCAGCGACGCGCTCGGTTTCGGTTTCCGCTGCGGCTTTCTCGGACTGTTGCACATGGAGATCGTCCAGCAGCGCCTCGAAGGCGAATCGGACATCGATCTGGTTCAGACCGCGCCCAACGTCAGCTACCAGATTTTGAAGCGCGACGGATCAGTGATCGACGTGCATCGCCCGCAGGAAGTCCCTGACCAGGGGGAGATCGAGGAATTTCGCCAGCCGATGGTCCTCGTCAACCTGATCCAGCCGCAGGAGTACGTCGGCCCGGTGATGAAGCTTTGTCAGGAACGTCGCGGTGTCGCGCGAGGCACCGAGTACCTCAGTCCGACGCGCGTCATGCTGACGTACGACCTGCCGCTGGCCGAAGTCATTTACGACTTGCACGACAAGCTGAAAAGTGCGACACGAGGCTATGGCACGATGAACTACGAATTGAAGGGCTACGAACCCGCCGACCTGGTGCGCGTCGACATTATCGTAAACGGCAGCCGGGTCGACGCGCTGAGCATCATCTGCAACCGCGCCGACAGTGAGCGCCGCGGCCGTGCCGTTGCAAAAAAACTCAAGGAGGAGATCGATCGCCACATGTTTGAAATCGCCGTACAGGCCGCAATCGGCACGCGCGTCGTCGCGCGGGAGACGGTCAAGGCGTTGCGCAAGAACGTCACCGCGAAGTGTTACGGCGGCGACATTTCGCGCAAGAAAAAACTATGGGCCAAGCAGCGCGAGGGAAAGAAACGCATGAAATCGATCGGATCGGTCGATATCCCGCAACGGGCCTTTATGGCCGTGCTGCACAAGGGAGATGATCAGTCCTGACGTTTCCATCCGCCGGGGTTTCGTCCTCGTACTCATTCGCTTGCGATAGGTCGATCACCTCGTCCTGTTACGATTCATTCGTCTCAGGCGCACCGTGGAGAATCATGATCTTTTGCCAGATTTTCCGCGACAGGCCAGTCGTCAACGATTCGACTTCGTTGACGGCGGAGAGCGCGACGCCGTCGTCGAAGTGCTGGACGTACACGGCGGCAAGCTTGCCCGTCAGCGACAACATTTCGCTGAAATAGTCGAGATAACGCCGTAACTGGAACCGGTCGAGTTGTGGTTTGGGCGAGTTCTCGGTTTCTATAAAGACTTTCGAAGTCACGCGGTCGGGGTCCTTGGTCAACTGGTGCATGTCAATGACGTGGGCAATCGAACGCAACTCGTGAACGGCCTTGAGCGCCCGATGCCGCTTGAAGCGCTTCTCCAGCGTGAAGAGAAAAAAGACCAACGCCCCAACGATGACGATCTCGTTCAGCACCGGATCGCCGATTTCGACAAAATACTTGAGCGTCAGTTCCTCGCCGCTGAAGCCGCCCGCAAGGACCCAAGGCAGGACCAGCATCACGAGGGTCAGCAACGTAACGAGTACCCATCCGACCAGCCGAATCGGCCAGATCGGTTCGTTGATCTTGCGGCTCCGCTCAGCGGTCTGCGCCGCGATCGCGCCGAGTTGCCCGCACACGCGAAGCAAGCCGGAACCGGGAAACCGTTGCTGGATTCGTTCGCCAAGTTTCTCGATGGTTTCCCGGACCTTGTCGATGTCGAGAATGGGAACGGACATGCAATCACTCCACGCCAGGATCAAGACTCCGCCGCGCGCTGATGAAGTTCCAGTTTTGCACTTATTCGGGAAAATTGCTATCGGTAAAATCGCGGACTGAATTGCGCCGGTGTCGCAACCCCACCGACCCACGAACAGCGCCGCCCGCTCAAATCGCTGGGTAATTCTCAGATGTCCCTGCGGGACAAGGACATAGCGAATACAGCGTCACACCGAATGTGGGGAAACCCAAGGCCGTACTTCGGTCCATTTGGTTCGATGCAAATACCAATCATGGCGTATACTTGAGCCGGCAAAAAAGGTCGTGTGCGACGGAGTCCGCTCAAACAAACGCGAGACGTCAAAATGGCAATCAATCGACGCCGATTTGAAATGTGCTCCTCGGGAATCCTGTTTTCCTGCTTGTTCCTTGGATGCGGGCAACCGGTTGGTCCCACGTCAGACCGCCAGGCAGTCATCGCCGCCATTTTACGATTCAGTGGCAAATACGACGTCGATAAGGAACATCCAGACCATCCCGTAATCGAGTTGTCGCTCCAGTCTCCTTACACGAAATTCAACCCGCTGGCACCGGTCTGGGTGGACGACAAGGATCTCGCCTTGCTCGACGCGTTGCCCAACCTCAAGACGCTAACTCTGCGGAGCAAGGCCGTCACGGCGGCCGGGCTGGCCCATCTCGAGAGTCTTACGAGCCTTCAAAGCCTTGAACTCGACATCGACCAGATCGTAGTCAAGCCAGAGGCAATGGCTCACCTGAGGAAATTGAAAAATCTCGAAGTGCTGAACACGAATCTGGAACCGACCGACGAGGTCATGTCGAACGTCGATGGCTTGGTCAAGCTGCGCTCTCTCCGAATCGGCGGCGGGCGGTTAACGGCGGCCGGTATTGCTCACCTCAACGGAATGACGGAGCTTCAATCGCTCGAAACGCGAGCGAGGATCGACGATGCCTGCCTCAATCATCTCAAAGGGCTTCAGAAGCTGCATACGCTACGCGCCGATCTCAGCAAGGTCACCGATGCGGGCATGCCAAGCTTGTGCGCGTTGAAAAACCTTCAGTCGATTGACCTGAATCCACGGGGTCCGTGCCGGGGCGAGAATACGATAACGGACGCGGGCCTTGCCCACATAGGCAACATGACAAACCTAAAAAGGCTTCAGCTACCGTCTCGAGCCACGGATGAGGGAATGCGGCACTTGCAGCCGCTCGTTCAACTCCAGGATCTGGATGCAGAATCGACCCAGATCGCGGACGAAGGACTAGTGCAGTTGCGCAACATGAAGGAGTTGCGAAAGTTGAATTTGGGCGGTACACGGGTGACCGACGCCGGCATGGCGCATCTGAAAGCACTCGGCCGGCTCGAAGAGTTGAATTTGAGCAGAACGAGCATCGCCGGAGAAGCACTCGCTCATTTGTCCGGGATGGCGAATCTGCAGTTCCTTAACCTCGATTCGACGATGATAAGCGATGCCGACCTCTTGCGACTCAAACATCTTCCGCAACTCAAGCGATTGTCCATATGCGACACGGCGATCACCGACGCCGGGATCGAAATCCTGCAGCAGTGCCCTTCCCTGGAGGACATCACTTTCGTGGACACGAAAGCAACGGACGCTGGACTTCGACACCTCAAGAACTTGCCGAACCTCAAGCGCGCGTTTTTCTCCGGCTGCCGGGTCTCGCAAGAGGGAATCACGGAACTTCGCCAGGCGCACCCCAAAGCCTGGATTCGCGATTGAATCCGCAGCGGGTGGCATGCCTGACCGCTCACAAAATTGGCACTGACCCGTCAGGCACGTCCGTTTCAGCCGGGAAAATCAATGTGCCCTTGTTGTCGAAAACCCATTTTTTTAGGATGTTTGGCGGCTGGTAACCGCTTTGATCGTCGAGCGGGACCAGTTTCATCCATCCCGTGGACCCACAATGTTTCAGAACCTTTCGTGCTGGCTGGCCCAACTCGGTCCGGAAAAAGGTGCCGCGGACGTCGTCAACGGCGTCGAGCCGCCCGCCGATCCGCCGGGCGGCAGTCCGTTCGGGATCGGTTTCTGGCTGCCGATGTTGCTGGCAATGGTCCTCATCATGTTGATGATGCGACCCCGCAAGACCGACACGGCATTGAAAAAGCGACTCGCTGAACTGAAAAAAAATGATCGCGTGGTGACCGCCGGCGGGATCATTGGCACGATCGTCGCCTTCAAGGACGACAATCAATCGGTCACGTTGCGAATTGACGAGTCGACGAATACCAAAATGCAGGTCCTCAAGGCCTCAATTGTCCGTGTACTGGGCGACGAGAAGGCCTCGTCCGACGGGACCTGATCGCGAGTCTTCCTTTTGGAAACCGCTGACGAACTTACGAACGAACTGGAATTTTTCAAATGAATTTTCTCGCACAAGCCGCGACAGCAGTTCAGCCCGGCGCTGACGCCGCGAAACAGGCCGCGGACGCCGCAACCGATGGCGGAAACTTTTCGGGTTTCTTTGATGACAATACAGTGCGCGTCATTGGAGTCCTCGTTGCCATCGCCCTCGTGACGGTGCTGATCGGTGCCTTGGCCAAATGGATGGGCAAGAGGCTGAAGGTCCCTGACTACTCGTTTCGAATCGGATTGATCCTGTGGCTTGTGGTTGCCAGCAGTATCACCGTTGCCACCAAGCCGCTCAAGTTCGGGGTTGATTTGCGGGGCGGCGTCACCATCATCGGCCAACTGAATGAGCAAAAACTGGAACGTGGCGAGGAGCCAATCACCGTCCAGTCGATGATTCCGAGGCTCAAGGGGCGTATCGACGCGTCGGGCACGAAGGAAATCGTCATTCGCGCCCTTGGCAGCGACAAGCTGGAAGTCATCATCCCCGACGTTGACGCGGCGGAAGCAACCCGGAAATGGAAGCTGCTCACATCGGCGGGTCAGCTCTTTTTTCGAATCGTGGCCGATACGAACAATCCCGGCCATGCGGCGCTAATACAGCGAGCTCGCGACACCATGTCCGACCGTCGCGAGGAAGTGCTTGACGCCAATGGGGAAAAAATCGGGCAGTGGTTCGGATTGGCGCGGGAACAAGCGGGGCCGGTGGAAACGGTCGAAGACGATGCGTTTTTCCCCTTCAAGTTTCTGCCTTCGTCCAGCCACCTGATTCGCGACTTGCGAACCGGCCAGCCCATCGATACTGGCAGGCTTAACTTTTCCGGCGACGATGCGGAGGCACGCATCCAGTTCACAAATTGGCTCGAAGGGCAGGATATCGTGGACGTGGAAATCCTCATGGTCCACCCGCCCGATCGCCAGAACGTCGAGGGCAAGTACCTGACGAGCGTTACCAAGGGGTACGACGAATCGGCCCAACCGAGAATCGAGTTCCGCCTCAATTCCGAAGGGGGCAAGCGTTTGCGTTCGCTCACACAGCGAAACAAGCCGGCGGGCGGTCTGCACAGTCTGCTCGGGATCGTGCTTGACAACCAGTTGCAGGCCGCGCCGCGAATCAACGAGCCCATATATACCAACGGCGTGATCGAGGGGCAATTCACCAACGAGGAAATCGAGAATTACAAAACGGTCCTCAAGGCGGGCAAGCTGGACGTCGCGCTGCGAAAAAACTGGATCAGTATGGACCAAATCCTTTCCACGCTGGGCGAGGAACTCAAGGTCAAGGGCATCCTCGCAATCGGCATTTCACTGGCGCTGGTACTGGTCTTCATGCTTGTCTACTACCGGTTCTGCGGCATCGTCGCGTGCGCGGCACTTGCTCTAAACATGTTGTTTACTGTTTCGCTCCTAATGCTGATCAACGCCAATCTGACGCTTACAGGGCTGGCGGGACTGGTGCTGACGATCGGTATGTCGGTCGATGCGAACGTGTTGATCTTCGAGCGAATCCGCGAGGAACTCGAACGCGGCGCGGCGCTTCGCATGGCGATCCGCAACGGTTTTGACCGCGCGACGACGACGATTGTTGACTCCAACGTCACCACGCTGATTACGGCGGTGATTCTCTACGTGATCGGCACCGAGCAGCTTCGCGGCTTCGCCGTGACTTTGATCTGCGGCATTCTGATGTGCATGTTCACGGCGATTTTCTGTTCCCGCCTTATGTTCGCCGTCGCGGAACGCAACCGGTGGATCACCGGCCTCAACATGCGCAGCATCGTGGGAAACCGCCTCATCGATTTTCTCAAGCAGCGGTATGTCGCCGGTTTCGCCTCGATCCTCGTCATTCTCATTGGAATCGGTGCCTTTCTCGTTCGCGGGCACGGCATCCTTGACACGGACCTCGCGGGCGGATCGACGGCGCGCGTGGAGTTTGTCAGCGAAACGTCCGTTGACGATGTCCGGAAAGCGCTGGAAGACGCCAACAGGCGGTTTGGGGACGAACCGATTCGCTATGAAGTGACGCAAATGAAGGACAACAGCCTCGCCTTCAAGATCGATTCCAGCCTCGCCGTGGTCGAGGATGAAACCAGTCCCGATCAGCAACGCCTCGACGAGATCATTGAGGAAGTCTTTGAAGGCAAGCTCAAGATGCTGAATATGACTTACGATCCCTCTGCCATTCGAATTGCCAGAGCCGATGGATCAAGTGTCGAGACCAACGACAACTCTCGCGACAGGAATCCAGACGCCGGGCAACCCCCTTCGGGCGGTGGACCCAACGCCGGCTCGCTCGGTCGAGTGGGTACAAGTTCGTGGAATTCATGGAAGCCCGGGGCCGTTATCCAGGAGGAGACTCCTTCGCCGCCGGAGAATCCCGGTGACGCGCCACCCAATTCGCCGGAAGCGCCTCCAATATCACCCGATGAAATCGCGAACCCCCAGGATGATGCGCCCCCTCGACCGGCCATCCCCGCCCCATCCGGCACGGGCGAGACCAATCAGGAGAACCGGGAAAGGCCGGGAGAGGCGGAAGGCGTTTCTCGCCAGCGCTATACGGCGGAAACCGATCTGGAATTTGCGTTTCCCATTACCGGTGAATCCGTCAAGGGTTATCTGGTCGAGGCGGCGACGGAACTGGGTGATATTCCACTTTCGGAACGCGACATCAAATTGACGGCTGAAGGCGTCGACTCGCTGCAAGACCAGTCGACGCGCTGGCATGTTGTCATGGAGGTTTATCAGGCAGCCGACGCCGATCGCGTGCTCGCCGCGGTTCGCGACACGATGTCGCATCAACCATATTTTGCAAGCAGCAGCGGCGTCGGAGGCCAGGTTGCCGCCGAAACGCAGATTGACGCGTTGGTTGCGATGATCGCCAGCCTCATCGGAATCGTGGCCTACGTCTGGATTCGTTTTCAGAACGTGGCGTTTGGACTGGCGGCGATTGTCGCACTCCTGCACGACGTACTGGTCGTTGTCGGCGCGATCGCGGCCAGTTACTGGCTTTCCGGTGCCCTTGGATTCCTGCTGGTTGACGATTTCCGCATTAGTTTGACCGTTGTCGCGGCGTTGCTGAC
>JBGTFW010000053.1:0-19646 GCA_041747075.1 Pirellulaceae bacterium | reverse complement strand
CACCCCAACCCTCTCCCCCCGACGCGGGGGAGAGGGGGCACTCACCCCAACCCTCTCCCCCCGAAGCGGGGGAGAGGAGGCAGATCGACGCGCAAAAACCAATAATATGACGCGCCACGGAACATACTGACCGATGAAAATGCCGCGCACTGTCCTGACGATCATTGGAACGCGACCCGAGGCGATCAAGCTCTGTCCGGTGGTCCTCGAGCTGAAACGGCGGGGCGACTCGTTTCGCGCGCTCGTTTGCGTGACGGGCCAGCACCGTGAGATGCTCGATCAGGTCATGACTCTCTTCCAGATCGAACCCGACTTTGACCTTGCCATCATGTCTCCCGGACAGACTCTCGCGGAAGTCACCGCGCGCGCCGTCGCGGGAATTGACGAAGTGATCGGGAAAGTCATGCCGGACATGACGCTCGTCCAGGGGGACACGACGACGGCCTTTTGCGGGGCACTTGCCGCGCATTACCGGCGTGCTCCGGTCGGTCACGTCGAGGCGGGACTGCGTACCGGCGACAAGTACGCGCCGTTTCCCGAGGAAATGAACCGTCGGCTCATCAGTCGTCTCGCCGACGCCCATTTTGCTCCCACGCCACATGCACGAGATACGCTGCTGGCCGAAGGAGTCGATCCGGTAACCGTCCATCTGACCGGGAACACTGTGATTGACGCGCTGCTCCAGGTTCGCGAACGGGTGCGACGCCAGACTCCGGACCTTCCCGATGGACTTGCCGGGTCGCTCGACGGCCACCCCGTCGTGCTGGTGACGGCTCATCGACGCGAGAGTTTTGGGCAGGGGTTCGAGGCGATTTGCGGGGCGATTCGCGAATCGGCTGACGAGAATCCATCGGTGCATTTTGTCTATCCCGTTCATCTCAACCCGAACGTGCGCGAGCCGGTGAACCGGATTCTTGCCGGACATCGGAGAATCCACCTGATCGAGCCGCTTTCTTATGAGTCGTTCGTCTGGTTGATGGACCGGTCCACCGTGGTGTTGACCGATTCGGGCGGCGTTCAGGAGGAGGCCCCGTCGCTTGGCAAACCGGTCCTTGTCATGCGCGAGACAACGGAACGGCCCGAAGGCGTTGCGGCGGGCAATGCTAAACTGGCGGGGACCCGGCGCGAGACGATCGTGCGGGAATTGAATCACTTGCTCGGAAGCAAGTTGGCGCGGGAAAAGATGACTTCGGTGGCGAATCCTTACGGAGATGGTTCGGCGTCGCGACGGATCGTGGACATCATTGAAGCCGGTTTTGATGAGTAGCGAGTCATCCCCGCGAAGGCGGGAAACCAGGGAAACCGCCGCAAAGCCGCTGCCGATCTACCGCCAGAAAACTTGTGCGATGCCGATGCAATTCGCCACGAGAAAGAGGCACAGGCCCAGCAAGGCGACCATCGTGACGTAAGCCCATTTTTCCCTGGTCATCGGGTCTTCTCCAGCGCAGCGTTGTTTGCGGTTCCATTGAAACGGGTGGTTCGGTTCTTGATGCCTTTTTTTTAATCCAACGGCGACCATCCCGCAATTCGGAGTTCCCCGTGCCCAGCATCTCGACAAACGCGCGGCGCCGCCTTACGATCATTTCCGGCAACCAAGGATTACCCATTCAAGCGAGCTAACCTGTGTACCGAATCATTCTGGTCGTCACAACCGCGATTCTGGCAAGCCCGGTGGCAGGCGTTCTCGTGCCTCCCGAAGAGGGGATGTTCCCGGTCAACGAAATTGTCGGGCTAAACCTCGCCGAAAAAGGCCTGGAAATCTCGCCACTGGAGATATTCAACCCGAATCCCGGCGAGCCGTGTCTGGTTGACGGCATCTGTCGCGTCAATGGATGTACGGGATCGTTTGTCTCGCCCGACGGGCTGATCATCACCAACCACCACTGCGCCTACCGCGCCATTCAGACGGCCAGCACGGCGAGCAACGACTTGCTGGCCAACGGGTTCGTGGCGGCGAACCGTAATTCCGAGATTCCGGCACCCGGTTATGAAGTACGGATCACCGAGACGTATCGTGACGTATCCACGGAAGTGCTTTCGGCGGTTACCGGCGAAATGGACTTTGTCCAGCGAACGCGGGCGATCGAGAAGCGCCAGAAGGAAATCGAAAAACAGGCGGAAGCCGATCAGCCCGGAATTCGCGCCGAAGTCGCCGAGATGTTCGCGGGCAAGACCTACGTGCTCTTTCAATACACGTTTATCAAGGACGTGCGACTTGTTTTTGCGCCGCCGTCGTCGGTCGGAAACTTTGGCGGAGAAGTGGACAACTGGGAATGGCCGCGGCATACGGGGGACTTTACGTTCATGCGGGCCTACGTCGCGCCGGATGGCAAACCGGCGACGTTCGCCGACAACAACATTCCCTACCATCCCCGGCGGCATATCCAGGTCGCCGCCGCGGGAGTCGCCGAAGGCGATTTTGTTTTTCTGCTCGGATATCCCGGCCGCACCGCGCGACACAAGACCACGGCATTTCTGCGATACGAACAAAACGTGCGACTGCCATTTATCGTCGAACTCTACCAGTGGCAAATCGGTGTCCTCGAAGCGGCGGGTAACGACGATCGCGACGTGGCACTCAAGCATTCGTCGCGCATCAAGTCGCTCGCCAATGTCGAGAAGCGTTCGCGCGGACAGCTTCAGGGGTTGCGGCGATCCGACATCGTCGCCGCGCGCGAGGCTTCCGAAAACGGGTTGCAGGAATTCATTGAATCCGATACCGACCGGAAAGTGCAATACGCAACGATCATCGACGATATCGCCAGTGTTTATCACGAAATGGCGGAAGCGGCGGATCATGAAATGAATTTGGAAAGCCTGAAGAGTGTTTCCCGGGCGATGGCAACGGCTTTTGCGATCGTCGACGCCGCCCACGAACGGCAAAAGGAAGACCTCGACCGCGAGCCGCCGTGGATGGAGCGCAACCTCGACCAGACACGCCAGCAATTGTCGCTCGCGGTGCGCGACTGGCACGCGGCAACCGACAAGGTGTTGTTGGACGGAATGCGCGAGCGGCTGGCCGCGACTAAAACCGCTCGCGAGCTGCCCGCCTTGCAACCACTTCTTCACGACAAGTCGAACCGCTACGGTGACGAGGCCCTTTCCAACACGCCGCTCGGCGATCCGGACAGGGTCTCGGCCTGGCTCGACCTGACTCCGAACGAATTGTCCGACGTCGAGGACCCGTTTATCGGGTTGATGCTGGACCTCTATCCGGAATACCTTCGCTTGCGTGAACTTGGCAAACAGCGCGACGGGCGACTTGACCGGCTCTACGGCTCGCTCATCGACGTCAAACAGGACTATCTCCAGACCGACTTCGTGCCGGACGCCAACTCGACCTTGCGCATGACGTACGGTTATGTCGAGTCGTATTCGCCCGAGGACGCCGTCCTGAAAACTCCCGTCACGACGCTGCACGGAGTGATTGAAAAGACGACCGGCGAGGAACCTTTCGCGACACCGGCAAGGATTCGCGAATTGTATGATGCCGGTGCCGGGGAAGTCCCCGTGAACATTCTCTACAGTACCGATACGACGGGCGGCAATTCCGGCAGCCCGATCCTCAACGCGAAAGGGCAACTTGTCGGCGTCAATTTCGACCGGACGTTCGAGGCGACCATCAACGATTTCGCGTGGAACCACAACTACAGCCGTTCGATCGGCGTGGATGTCCGTTACGCGCTGTGGATTACCGGCGAGGTGTACGGAGCGACCTGCCTGCTGGACGAAATGGGAATCGTCCGAAAATGAAGGTCCTTGTCGTTGGCAGTGGAGGTCGCGAGCACGCGCTCGTCTGGAAACTCGCTTGCAGCACTCGCGTCGATCGGGTCTTTTGCGCGCCTGGAAACGCGGGGACCGGCGTCGACGCCGAAAACGTACCGATCGAGGCTGGCGATATCGGTGGACTGGTTGCATTTGCCAGTCAGAATCGCGTTGACCTGGTGGTTATTGGGCCGGAACAGCCGCTCTGCGACGGCATCACGGACGCATTGACGGGGCAGGGGATTCGCGTGTTCGGGCCAAGCCGTGCCGCGGCACAACTGGAAGGCAGCAAGGCGTTTTGCAAGAGAATTCTTCGCGCTGCCGACGTCCCCACGGCGGACTTTCGCGTCTTTGACAATCCAGGCGACGCCGAATCGTGGATCAATACGATTTACGGCGAAACGCCCGACGACGTGCCGCTGGTCGTCAAGGCGGACGGGCTGGCCGCCGGCAAGGGCGTCATCGTTTGCGGCAATCGCGAGGAAGTCTTTGCGGCGATCGACGCTGTCGCGCGGCGAAAACAGTTCGGATCGGCGGGCGGGCGCTTTGTCATCGAGCATCGTTTGCCGGGAGTCGAGGCAAGCGTGCTTGCGATCACCGACGGCAAAACGATCGTCACCCTGCCCGCCGCGCAGGACCACAAGGCGGCCAGCGACGGCGACACCGGTCCAAACACGGGTGGCATGGGCGCGTACTGTCCGACTCCCCTGGTTGATGCCGAAACGTTTCACTGGATCGAGGAGAATGTTTTTGTTCCGACGATCCATGCGATGAAGCGTGCGCGGGTCCCCTTTCACGGAGTTCTCTATGCGGGACTGATGCTCACGCCGGGTGGACCGAAAGTGCTGGAGTACAATGTGAGGTTTGGCGATCCCGAATGCCAGCCGTTGCTGATGCGATTGCAAAGCGACTTGCTGGAACTACTGATGGCCGCCGTCGACGGGACACTTGATCAGTTGCCTCCCCTCCAGTGGGACCCTCGAACGGCGTTGTGCGTCGTGATGGCCGCCGAGGGGTATCCGGGCTTTTACAAGAAGGGCCATGTCGTACGCGGACTTGAAAGTGCTTCCCAAATTCCCGATGTGAAAGTCTTTCACGCCGGAACGCGGCTCGACGGCGAGGGCAATGTGATCACCAGCGGCGGCCGCGTGTTTGGAATCACCGCGCTCGGTGACTCGACGGCCTCGGCAAAGCTCGGTGCCTATCGGGCCGTCAAGTGCATTCGGTGGGACGGTGCCTGGTGCCGCAAGGACATTGGCGACAAGGCCATGGATTACGAAACGATGGTCCGTTGACCGCAGTCCTCACCATACAAGCCCGAAGCGCCAGCGAGTGAACCTCGTGGGACAAGCTGCGTGCCTCAAAAACGTGGGGCAAGCTGCCAGCTTGCCTCGCACCTCAAATGTGGAGAACTGCCGGCTAATTATCCTCTTCAATCGGATCGTCAAGGTATCCGGGCGGAAAGGGATTGAAGATCGCGTCGTCGCGATTCAGGGAAAGTGCGTCGGCGTCCTCCTCCACGATTGCGGAATCGGCGGTTTCGTCGTCGAGTCCAAACTCACGCATCCAGTAATCGACATCGACGGGCGGCTGGAGGTTCAAGCCTTCCGGATTGCTTTCCCGCGAGCTTTTTTTTTCGCCAACGAGTTTCTCAAGCCACTGGTCGCTGTCGAGGAAATTCGCGCGCCGCGCGCGAGCTGCCTTTTGAATCTCGTGGTCCGACGAAACAACGAGCAGTTGCCGCGGTGCCGAGTGTCGTCCGATCAATTCGATAATCCGCTCGTCCGCCGATCGATGATCACCCGCGAACTCGACAAGAATCTCGCCAGCGCGCGTTGTCGTTGCGTCGGCCGTCCGCGAATCGAATACAATCGTCGCGCGACGCCTTATGGATTCGGGAAGATGGCGATGAAGTACACCCGCCAGTTTATTTCTGGCACGCTCCAGGGCACCGGGACCGACACCGCGCAACAGACCCCATGCGTGAAGCACGTTGTAGCCGTCAATGATGAGCCGTTCGTTGCCACGGGAATGAGGCACCATCAAGTCCCGGCAAGGTCAGGCAGGACGCTTGTTGCGGACCAGCAATCCGCCGCCAAGCGCCAGACCGAGTGAAATCATTCCGAATGTCGCCGGTTCGGGAACGGCGAAGAGGCGATGCCGGGGTTGCCAATCGGGACTGGACTGAACTGGCTCCTCGACGGGCAAATCATGCGATGCGACTTCCGTATTGTGGGCACCGACAACGATATCCGCATGCCCGGTCGCCGCGACCGCGATGGCGGCAGTCAGGACAACGAGCGGCAGAATCCTTCGCAGACACATGGGTTCGACAAGGGTGAAATCAGTGATGAACGTTTCCTGGTGCATCCTTAGTGTACCACAAGTCCAGCCGCCGTACAGGCTCCGCGCTACTTTTTTTCCGTATTAAAAGAAGCGTATTTGAGGGTCAATTCGGCACAAAATTCGTTTGAATTTCCCGTTTTTCAGTAGCGTGACAACCTGTAACGTATGGGCCGTTGAGGGGACCACTTCCGGCTATCGGCAATTCCGGGCTAAGGGTGTAGAACGTTCAAACCGGCATTTCTCAATCCTCCCAGCTTTCCCCCCGTTTGGCGGCCCGGAAACATGAGTCAACTTCATTCGTCCAGCGCGGCATCTCCTTTCTCGATCGAGCGCAAGTCGCGTTTCACCCGGACGAAAACGGTTGCGACCGTCGGTCCGGCCTCCGGTTCCCTGTCCGTTCTCAAGGAATTGTTGGCAGCCGGTGTCGACGTCTTCCGGATCAACATGGCGCACGGACATCGCGAGGACCACCAGAGGGCGGTCGATACGATTCGCGAGGCGTGCCGCGAGGCACGTCGCCCCGCCGGAATCCTCGTCGACCTGGCGGGTCCGAAAATCCGGCTTGGTCAATTGCATACCGACCCGCTCGAACTGAGTCCTGGCGACGAAGTGATCTTTGTATCTGGCAACTCCCCGGCAGCGAGTCACGAGTTGACGTGCAGTTACGAATCGTTGATGGAGGAGGTTTCCGTGGGCGACGACATCATGCTCAGCGACGGTTTGATCCGCTTGAAAGTGCTCGACAAGGGGCATCAGCGCGTTCGTTGCCAGGTCGTCGATGGCGGGACGCTGCGTTCACGCCAGGGAGTCAATCTGCCGGGGGTGCGGATGGGTGTGGCGGCGCTCTTGCCCCAGGACATCGACAACGCGACGTGGGCCGCCGACAACCAAATCGAATTCGTCAGCCTCAGTTTTGTCCGCCGCGCCAGTGAAGTGGAGGACCTGAAAGCCCGCTTGAGGCAACGGGGGAGCGCGGCGATGATCATCGCAAAGATCGAGAAACGAGAGGCCCTTGACCACCTCGACGCCATCGTCGCGGCGGCCGACGCCGTGATGGTCGCGCGCGGCGACCTGGGGGTCTAAATTTAAATATAAAAAACGCCGCTGGCGCAAAAACGGATCATTCGCGCGTGCGCACGGTTGGGAAAACCGGTGATCGTAGCAACACAAATGCTTGAAAGCATGCACGTGAATCGCCACCCGACTCGCGCCGAGGTCAGCGACGTTGCCAACGCGATTCTTGACGGTGCCGATGCCTGCATGCTCTCCGGGGAAACCGCCATCGGCGACTGGCCGGTCGAAGCAGTCCGCATGATGCGGAAGATTCAGGCCGAGACCGAGACGGCGCTTGAGGGTCGCCCCTCGCGCGATTTTGCTCGCGAGCGACCCGTCGCGCTGGGCGTCACCGAAGCCATCATTTTTGGCGCGGCGGTCGTGGCCCGGAAATCCGCGGCGCGGATGGTGGTCATTGCGACCGATAGCGCCGACGCGGCGATCGTCAAATCCAAACAACGTGACTTTATACCCACGATCGCGGTAACGGATCAGCCCCAAGTGGTCAATCGCATGTGCCTGCTTTGGGGAATTTCTCCATTGTTCGCTCCGACGCTCGATATAAACGAGTTGCGCGACCGGTTGAGGCGGTGGCTCGTCGAGGCCGGGGAACTGGAAAGCGGCGATCGCGTTGTCTTTGTCGCCGACACCGAGTTATGGCCCGGAATCCACGACTCGATTATCGTCTGGAAAGTACCCTGAAGTACCTCAACTCTGCACCGTGAAAAGGTGGCTGCGTGACCTGACCCGCAAGTCGGGGGGTTGCTTTGGTGGTTCCGCCAATACACCGGCGGAGGATTGCCTAAGATTCACGGTCGACATCCCTGCCACACGGATCCAGCAGGTGGTGAGCCGTGACAGTGGTTGAGTCAATCCCTCTCCATGCAGTTCGCGTGCCAGACGAATCGGGTTGGCCGTTTTTCCGAATGTGCCGGGAATCCGTGATGGAAACTTTCCGCAATCGGCAGAACAGGAAATTTTTGATCGCGCGCCGTTTGTAAATTTTTCAATTCCTTCCCCGCTTTTGCGTCCCTCGCGGAGCGTCGGAGTGCTCCGGCTTTGGAGTGCTCCGGCCGGGCGGAGGTTTGGATTTCTCCGGTCAACAGAGCAATCCAAAGCGGTGCCGAGTCACCGCACTCCAAAGACGACGCACGACTATACGGTCTCGTAACCCGTCTGGAAACCGCGCAGCAAACTCGTCGTGATCGCGTCAAAGACCCGTTCCATTTGCTCAAACTCGCGACTCTCCGCCTGAACCATAATCAGGAGCTGAAACTCGCCAATGGCAACCGACCGCATCTGGTTGGTCACGAGCAAGTCGAGACAAAAGAAGTGCGAGTCATAACCGGTCAGTGCCAACCCCTCACGCTGGCCCTTGACCTTCTGGCATTCGAAACTGTCGTATTGCTCGCGGAGTGAACCGAGCACGCTGCTCATGAGTTCATCGGGATCGGCGTGGACGGGCCATGCCAGCACCGACCAAAAGGCACCTGAAGGAGCGAGCAGCCAGATTTCAATGGCTTTGTCAGGTGCGTAGCTTTCCTGGACTTCCCAGTTTTCCGGATACTGGAAATTCAAACCATGCTTTTTGAATACTGCTGTCACCTTCCTGCGTACGCCTTTTGTGTCCTCGACCTCAACTGCTAAAGCATGCTGGATTTCCGGGATTTTCCGGATCGATATATTCCTGGAAGCCCGACGTTCGTACGATTCCCGCCCCGCCCGCGGAGGGCACAGTGGATTCGGAATCGTGCCGCGTCCACGAGGAGCATGATACACGAATGCGGCTTTGGGGGGTGGACTGACAATGTTTGCCGGAAAAATCATTTGAGCCAAATAGCTACCCTCCGATTGATTCTGCTGATGCTGTCGGGCGTGATCGCGTCGGCGGCGGGATGTTGCAGTTTTGGCAACCGCCATGAGCAGATGAACGTGGCGGCGGCGAGAGAACTAACTGCGCACGGACTGGCGGCGTTGCATCGCAGCCGCGCGGACGAGGCGACGACCCTCCTCCGCCAGGCATGCGCGGCGACCCCCGACGACCCGCGTGTTCACCGACATCTGGCCGCGGCCCTTGTTGAACAAAACGAAATCGAGCCGGCCATTGCGCAACTCAGGCTGGCGATTGAGAAGGCACCCGACGATCCCGCACTGCACGTCGAGATCGGCCGGTTGTACTTGCGGGTTTCCCGGCCCAACGAGGCGCGGCACCACGCCATGCTCGCTCTCGAATTCGATCGGCGAAGTTCCGAAGCGTGGCTGTTGCGCGGACTGAGCGAGAAATCGACGGGACAACTTGATCAGGCTCTCGACATGCTTCATCGCGCCGCGGTCCATGATCCACACAATATGGGGACTCGACTGGAGTTAGCCGATACGTGGCTGTTGCGCGGTGAACCGCTCCGTGCCCTGACGGCCCTTGAGATTCACAACAGCGGATTCGCGGACGAGCAGCTTCCGATACGCGCCGTCGAATTGACGGGGCTGGCGCTGGTCGAGTTGCAACAAAATGAACGCGCCACGCGGATGCTCACCGCAGCGACCGGACGCGAGGATTCGACCGCGGACGTATGGCTGTTGCTCAGCCGGTCGTTGCTGCAATCGGGGGACCGGTCGGGTGCCGAACTGGCGATCCGGTCCGCTCGCCAGGTCTTTCCTGAAAACCAGGCTCTTCGGGAACGGGAGCGACAAATTGCCGAGGACCTCGATTCGGCATTACAGGCCTCCCGGTAAATTCGACGGTCGAAGTAGCCGATTCCGTATTCCAGGAGCCTGTTCAGGGCGGCGACTCGCTGAGTCCGACAAACGGCTCGACCGGAAGAATCCGAAGCGCTTTCCCCGCTTCTTTTCTCCGGTTTGGCACAACCGTCGGAACCGGTTTTGACAGTTCGGAAAACCGGGGTATTGTTTCGCGAACGCCGACGGACGTTCACGCCGCCCAGGCAACGAATTCAAAGCGGAGTATTTTCATGAGCGTTACCAATCCCTCCCTCACTGTACCGCAAGTTCCAGTGAATGGCGTCCTTCAACCGGGCGCGAAAGTCGTCTTTCCGGATCGGCGAAACGGCTTCCCGGCCACCGCGCCGCCGGTGATTGAGCGACGGCAGTTTGGAAATACGCACAGCGAACTGTCGCCACCCGCGCGTGAATTGGGACAGGCGATCGACCAGTACAAACTCGTCCATCGCCGCCGCTTTATTACGTATGAGGAGATGCTCAACGTGATCCACTCGCTCGGCTATCGCAAGTAACCGCGAAGCAAACGACGTCATTCGTCCAGCGTCCTCGCCCGGCCCATCGAGATGTTGTATTCACCCAGCGCGGGGATCATCATCGCCGTGGTGGTAAAGCCGTAGGTGAACGCGACGACCAGCAGCACGGACAGATAGCGTTCAAGCAAAAGGCTGGTGATTGAAAAGAACATTGCCAGCGGCAGCAGCCCGGCCGCCATCGCAAGGGCGGGTGACGGATTCCTCGATCCAAGGGCGACATACAGCCCCACGCCGCCGCCCACCATGCAGGCGAGGAAGGGCGTGATTTGTGCTTCGACGTTCCCGGTGAACGAAACCATCATCACCATCGCCGTGACGATCCCGAGAAAGAGAAAGAACACGGTCCCCAGGCTGACTCCAATCGCTTGCCGGCTGTTGGCGTAAATCATGCCGCAATGCAGGCCAAGCATCGCCACGAAAACGTCGAGTACCAGAAGTCCGATCACCAGGTACGCGAGGTATTCCAGCGACAACGCTCCAGCAAACCAGAGAAAGACGCACATCACCATCGGCAGCAGGACGGCGTCGAACGTGACAATGAGTACGCCACCAAGCTTGCCGATGAGGAATTCGCGCGGCGAGAGGTCGGTTACCAGCAGCAAATCGAGCGAGCGCCCGTCGCGCTCGTTGGTCAGCGACGTAACGCCCAGCGCGTTGATCATCACCAGGCTCAACAGCATGAACGGCCCAAGGACCCACGTCGCCGGCGGAATTGAGACACTTGTGCCATCGGACCGCTGGTACAGCGAGTGGTTCGCAGCCATCGCATATAGCGCGTAAAGCACCAGCCCGCCAAGAATCCACCATGCAACGCGAATCAGGATAATCTTCTTGCCGTACGCCCACGTTCGCGCTTCGCGCCAGAGAACGGGGTTGTCCCAGACAACGCGGCTGGTCCGATTCGTCGCGCGAGTCCGCGCGTCCACATGTTCCTCGCGAAGCGATTCGTCGCGCGCCGTCCGCGCGCGAATGTCGCTGGATGCCGCCGGAGTTTCTCCCTCGACGACCTTGCGCGACCAGATCGTCGCGTTTGCAGCCTGCCCGTCATGACGGGGACGCATCTCGCGACTGGGGTTCCACACGCGAATGCGGACGATCGCCAGCCCATTGAGAGCAAGCGACAGCGCCGCCATGACTAACAGGCAAGGGAGCACGTCGCTTGGCCATACGTAAACAACGCCGGGGCGGCTCGCCGCAAGGATCGCGCGCAACGGATTCATGGCCGCCGCGATCTGGTTCCCTTCGACGCCGCCAGTCGTTCCCCACCAGAGCCCGGTGACTTCGGCAATACCGACCCAAAAGACGATCGCAAGCCCGACGAGGGCAAGCGTCTGAAAGGTCTTTTCGCGCCACAGCGCGACCGTCGAACCGAGACTGCCCGCCGCCAGCGCCACCAGTGCCGTGAGTGCGAACGTCCAGCCAACCTGGTGAAACGACGTTCCGCCGAAGAGCACAATCAACATGAAAATTGGCAGCGCCGTGACGAGCAAAACCAGAATGTGAAGCAGACTGGCCAGCAACTTCCCGAGCACCAGTTCACTGTTGGACAGCCGAGTCATGAGAAGCAGGATGAGGGTCTGCTTGTCCTTTTCGACGGCGACGCCGCTTGCCGCCTGAATGGCCGCCATGAACGAAAGAAGGACCATTTGCAGCGGCGCCAGAATCTGAAACAAGATCGTTCCGAAACGCGCCATATCCCCCAGGTTGCGGATGATCTGGGTCCCCGCGAGGACCATCCACGCCGTACACATCAACAGCAACAGCGCAATGGCATAGACCGTTCGCGAAATGTAAAACCGCGTCCGCCGCGGCGCTACGACTGCTTCGCGAGTGAATACGGGACCGACGAGCACGGGGACGACCGCGGGACGACAGGGGGGATGAACAAACCCGACTCAATGATCTGAAAACAGGCACAGTGATGCAACAGACGCCCCCGACGAAAGTCGGCGGGAATCGTCACACATTCTACCTGAGCGGACATTCCTGTGCGTCCCCGCTCCCTCCGCGGGAATTCCAACTTGCCGGGAGGCATGCCCAACTTGCATTTCGCTTCTCAGGGCCAATGCGCTGGTTGAGTAAGGGCACGAGCGAGTGGGAAACCACACTGGTCGAGCGGCAACCACAATTCGGTTCCGTGGGGCCAGTCAAACGGGAATTGCCGGAAATTCGCGGGCTGGAATGCTCTTGACGAGTTTTGGTCCGCGAAATGCACTGGGAATGGCTAGTCTTTGAAACACCGGGCTCGTGTTGGCTCGGAATTGCCATATCGCGTTATGACCGTTCAATCGAATGCTGGTCTTTTTGACTCGCCTGAGTTGTAACGGTCCACAGAAAGGAAACGACCATGCCCGCTACGAAACAAATTGCCAAAGGCCACTGGAACGAAATCAAGGGAAAATTGCAGGAGGCCTGGGGGCAACTGACGGACGACGAACTTGATCGTGTTCAGGGCAATACCGAACAACTGATTGGACTGGTGCAGCGTAAAACCGGCAAGAGCCGCGAAGCGATCGAGGACTTTCTCGAGAATCTCTCGCACGAGGGCAAGAACATCTGGAACCAGGCCACCGAAACGGTTCGCGACTATGCCTCGACCGCCGGGCACGCAATCCAGGATACGGCAGTGGCCGCGCGCGACCAGATACAACAGGGTGTCGAACAGGCAGGCGACCTTGTGCGCCAGAGGCCGGTGGAGTCGTTGGCGGTTTGCTTTGGGGCCGGACTGGTCACCGGGATCATCGTCGGCCTGATTGTCCGGCGCTAGGGAACCGTAACTGAATTGGCAACAATTCAGGGTCCGTGAGCATCGTCGCCGATTGGCAACAATTCACGGCAGCCCGCGCTGGTTCGCAACCGGAATCCTTGCGAAGCCGGCAACATGTATCGGGTTTGACTTAATATTGAATAGTTTCACCGTTTTTTTTGAAACGAGGAGAGGTCATCGTGTCAACCACATTTTTTGAAGAGACCGCAACGGCGGTCAACGAAACTGCCCACCAGTACAGCAAAGCGGCGATTGACTGCGTTGAGGATCATCCGTTTTCCTCCAGCATCGTGAGTTTTGCGCTGGGCATAGGCGTCGGAGTTCTTGCGGTCACGCTGCTGAGCGGTTCATCGCATGTCCAACAGCGGAACGCCGCGCAACGGCTCGGTGATCAGTTGCTCTCGTCACTCCGGAGCGTCGTTCCGGATCGGTTTATCTGAACTTTAGGCATCTGGAACGATCCATTCTCATTCGGGTGGGCATTGGCCCGGTCACCGAGTGTCGGCCCACACAAGAACATGACTGACTCCAACAAGCCGAAGCCCGATGCCGACGCAATTCGTCGGCGAATGGTTCGTGTGCGCCGCAAACTCGATCGACATGTCGATGAACTTGTCGAAAGTTCGAAGACCCTCGGCGACTGGCGCGAGTACGTCAAGGCCCAGCCGGTCGCCTTCGCCGGACTTGCCGCGCTAGCGGGTTACCTGCTCGTTCCTTCACGCCCGATGTATTCCGAAGTCGACCCGGCGTCCCTGAAGCGCATGGCCCGCAAGGGAAACCTTGTCGTGGCGTCGGACGCCAAGGTGAAACCACACGCGGGGGGGCCCGGCCCGATCGCGGTGCTGGTCACCGGTGCGTTGGTTCGCATGGCGGCGACCTGGCTCGGCGGGCAATTTGGCAAAGTCATGGGTGACGCCACCGCGGCGACGAATCCGACAGAAAACTATTCTCCCTCCGAAACAGAAACTCCCGTTTGAATTATGCCAACTCGTAATCCAGCGGAAAATTACTCGCGATCGCCTCGTTTCGATTACAACCGGGTGATGCGGGAAGAGCAAAATTCCGGTTCGATCACTCACATGATGCACTCAGCCTGGTCCAGCGCAGTAGAGTTTACCGCGCGACACCCTGCGCTATTGATCGCCGTGGCGGCGGCCGCGGGTGTCACTCTTGGCTATCTCATCAAGAGACGATAATCAAGAGCCATGAGCAAAACCAACGGACGAAACGACGAACATCAGCTTCCACCCTCAGCGGTGGCGGGCCGATTTCGAATTGCCGCCTCCGATGTGGTGACGCTCGTCGAACTGCAATTGAAATTGCTCAAGGCCGACGTGCGCGACGGAAGCCGGCAGATCATCGGGTCGGCGATCCTCCTGGCAGTCGCGGGGGTTTTCGCGCTGGCCTGTTTTCCGGTCGCCCTCGTGGCGCTTGCCCTCGGAATGGCTGGCTGGTTTGGCATTTCCCATGCCCTTGCCTTTTTATTCAGTTTCCTTATCGGGCTGGTCGTCACGTGTCTGACTTGCCTGGCGGCATATCTGAGCTTGCGCAAGGGGATCGGGATTTTTGACCGGTCACGGACGGAACTGGTCGAGAACGTGCATTGGATCAAAATGGCGCTTGGAGGCGATTCATCGGAGGAAGAAACGGTTAACGCCGGATCGCACGAACAGGATCGGCACGTGCGTAAACCCTGAACGCTCTTTGATTTTCATATCCGAAAGACAATTTTTTGAAGGAGAATTTCATGCCTGCTACAACCCCGACAACCCGTGACTGGCCGCGGACGGCTTCAACAAACCCGCGTTCCGCGTCGTCCGCCAACCCCGCCAGTCTGTCCGACGCCGCACAGGACGCCGTGGCATCCTTTCAGAAATACGCGCGCGAGCGACCCGACGTCGTTGCGCTCTGGTGCCTCGGCATCGGATTCGTGCTCGGCTGGAAGCTCAAGCCCTGGTAGTCACCGACGTGTGGCTCAACCAGTGCTTTCCGTTAACCGCCGGCGCTAGCCGCGGGCTGATTGGGGTGGTAGTCACCGACGTTGGCGATCATTCGGCTTGGTTCCCAGGCAGAAATCAGGCGGATGAAACGTGAGCTGGCGGAGTTCGCGATACGGAAAAGGGCGCCTGTTTCCGCGGGATTCCACGATAAAACGGGCGAATTGACGTTTTCCTTGACAACGAAAACAGGTCATGTAGAATGAAAACTTCACCGTGAGGACGGGAGTTTCTCTTTCGTTTTTGCGGTTAAAGCTGGGGGACAGCTTTTAAACTTTCGCCTTTCCAAATCGCTCGCCCTTCCGTCTCCCCCTTTGCACCACATGTCCGCCTATTTGACGTCCCGTATCCGGGGGCGCGCACTGTTGTGGCGCGTCCAGATATTCTCGACTGATGAGACGATGAGCGAAACGCTTTCGGCTGCGGTTGCGCTCGTTCCGCGCTGTCAGTCGGTTGTACACTCCCATTACCCGTGGGCGACCAGTGTCGCGCAGTCCGAATCAGCGGACATCTTTGCTGCGATTGTCTACCTCGATGAACGGGCAATCAGGCTGGGAAGCGACCCTTTTCTCGATTGGCTGAAGGCCCTTCGCACCTCGTCGCCTGAACGAAGGATCATCGCAGTGCTCGGCCAACTGGGAGATCAGGAATCAGTCCGTTTCCAGCGACAGCTTCTGGAGTTTGGTTCGGTCCAGATATTCGAGCGTCCCCTCAACATCCAGCAGTTGCGTTACCAGATCGAATCATCGCGGATTGAATTTGATTTCCGGCAAAAGCAGTCCGCACCGGCCGCGGTGCCCGAACGAAGCGACTTGCGCGAGGTCCACCGGCAAATGAAAAAAGTGGCGCGTGTTGAAGCGAACGTGCTGCTGACGGGGGAGACAGGTGTCGGCAAGACGTACTGGGCCGAACAAATCCACCGTCACTCCTGTCGCGCCGAGCAGCCGTTTGTCGTGGTCAACTGTGGAAACGTCTCGCCGACGCTCGTCGACAGCCAGCTCTTTGGCCACAAGGCGGGGGCGTTTACCGGTGCGGATGACAAATCAACGGGACAGTTCCAGTACGCCGATCGCGGAACCATTTTCCTGGATGAAGTCGATTCGCTGCCTCTCGAAGCCCAGGCGCGCCTCTTGCGCGTCGTCGAGGAGCGGCAGTTCTGCCCGCTTGGCGAGGTCAAGCCGATCGCCATGAACGCGCGGGTGATCGCGGCGGCCAATCGTGATCTCGAGGTGCTCGTCCGCGACGGCAGTTTTCGCAAAGACCTGTATTATCGGCTTGAGGGCTACCAGATTCACATTCCTCCGTTACGCGAACGGCGCGAGGAAATCCCGCGGCTTTGCGAACATTTTTCGGCGGAATTTGCCCGGAAAAACAATTGCCAGCCGGTAACGTTCGATGATGAGGCAATGGAAATTCTGAAAAACTACGCGTGGCCGGGAAACCTGCGCGAATTGAGAAACATCGTCGGCAACGCCGCCATTGACTGCGAGGCGTCAGCGGTCCACCCCTGTCATCTCCACAGGCGACTTCTCCAATCGGTCGCGCAATTCGGCGCAAGTGAATTTCCTGGTGAAACGGGAGAGGAACGGGAACCTGCCGGCCTCGAGAATCCGCGGTGCGGAGAGGCGAGCCGCCTGGTTCGCGCCCTGGCCAAGCACAACAACAATCGCAGCAAGGCCGCACGAGAGCTCGGCGTCAGCCGCATGACGGTATATAACTTGCTCCGCCGCTATCATCGGAGGTAGTGAGGAGAGCCGGTTTCCGTTCCGCAAATGTGGAGTGCTCCGGCCTGGCGGAGCTTTGGATTTTTGGAGTACCCGAACTTTGGAGTGCTCCGGCCTGGCGGAGCTTTGGATTCTTGGAGTCAGCAGCGATGCGTGCGGAAATCCAAAGCGGTGCTAAATCACCGCACTCCAAAAGCAATCCAAAGCGGTGCTAAATCACCGCACTCCAAAAAAAGCATGCTCGTCGCCCCGCCGTCCGATTCCGCGTATTCAGTTTTTCAGCGCCTCTCGATCGCCGTCACCCTCCTGTATGTCGCGACAGTCTGGACGCTCGCCGCGCTGACGGCCGAAGCGTGCCGCTTCTCGCTTGGGGTTTACCTGCCGGTGATTGCCGGGGCAACCTGGATGTGTCTGCTGGTCGTCCTCGTCTGGCTGTTGTTGCGGACGTTGTTCGTGGAGCGCCCCGAACGTCCCTTTCATTTTCTCGCCGAACGAGCGAGCCGCCAGTGGTTTCCACCCGCCCGGCTGCGACAGGCTATCGTGGAGTTCGTGCTGGTCGCGCTCACGATGTCCGCCTACACCAGTTTCAAGAGCCTGATTCCCCACTGGACGACGTACAGTTGGGACCCTCTCTGGATCCGGATCGACCGGCAACTGCATTGGGGCGTTGAACCCTGGCGCATCACGCATTCGCTGTTTGGCAACGCTACGACGACGTGGATCGCCGACCTTTTTTACCGGTCGTGGTTCCTCGTCATGATGGGCGCGGTCTTTTGGCAAGCGATTTCGTTGCCGCGGAACGAGCGAAGGGGGCGATTTTTCCTGGCGTTTTACCTGTGCTGGATCATCAACGGGACCATCCTTGCGTTTCACTTTGCTTCGGTGGGACCATGCTTTTGCGGGGATGCGGGTATCGCCGACGGGCGAATGTTTGACCCACTCATGAATCGATTATCGGCAATCAACGATCAACATGCGTTGTGGTCGTTGACCAGTCAGACAATGCTCATGAGTTACTACCATGAACATACGTTGGCACCGGGTTCGGGTATTTCCGCGATGCCCTCGATGCACGTATCGATTGCCATGTTGTTGTTTCTCCTCGGCTGGCGGTCGAGCACACCGTGGCGCTGGATTTCGTTCCTCTTCCTGATGGCGACCGTGATCGCCTCGGTTCATCTCGCCTGGCACTATGCCGTTGACGGATATTTGGCGATCGGGACGACAGCGATGATCTGGATGGTTACGAGTCCCAGTTTCTGGCGCGCCGCTCGCGGGAAATTTGCCCTCCGGCACCCGAGCCGAATGTGAGCCGATCGCGCCAGTTCACTCGGCGTGCCGGGAAAAATTCAACATTGGGAGGCGGAACGCCGATATTCGATAAGTTACCAACGGCCAATTCCCGCTCGTGAACTTGCAAGGATGCCATCCCATGGATCAAGGACTGATCGAACGCGATGCTCGCGAGCGGGACGAATTCGCGGTACTCTGGAAGGGTCTTGCCAACCATTTTCGCGACCGGCCAATACGCGCTCACCTGGCCGCGTGGATGGGCATTGCGATTGCGATGGGGCTTTTGATGTGCCCGGACTTTCAGGGACACAACCTTGTCGGCTTTACGATATCCGGCGTTCTCTGCTGCGCAATCCTCGGCCTGCTTACCTGGCCCCTTTCGGATGACTACCGGATTACCCTCGTCGGAGCGCTGATTGGCTGGATGCTCCTCTCCCCGTTGGTGGCGACCGTGTCGGGCGACTATGCTCGCGAGGAACTGTTGGAAGTCGTCGGTTTGATTGCCGGTTCGCTTTTCGGTGCCAGCGGGCTGATCTGGTTGACGCCGCTGCGGTGGCTTGCACGCACGTTTCGAAGTCGATTTTCCGCGGAAACCTCCGCAAGGTAGTCGCCGGATGTCCCGCTTCGCCCGATTGATCCAGGTTATCGCCCAGGAACGGGATTTTCGCTCGGCGGTTTTTCTGGCGATGCTCCTGATGATCTCATGCTGGCTCGTGGGCATGACGTTTACGCGGTCGATTCCCCGCGCGACGATGGAGCGCTTTCATCTGC
The DNA here is from genome assembly GCA_041747075.1 of Pirellulaceae bacterium. Taxonomy (GTDB): domain Bacteria; phylum Planctomycetota; class Planctomycetia; order Pirellulales; family Pirellulaceae; genus CAJQPP01. The sequence continues at coordinate 658 of JBGTFW010000053.1, read as the reverse complement.
AAACGCCGTCGTTCGCCTTCTGGTCGGCGCAGCAATTGATTCCGTCCATGTACAATCTGGAAAACGAGTTTGAGTTTGAATCCGACGTTCCGGCCGCGGAATCCCTCACCGGTTACACCAAAGTCCGGTATCTGAACCATTTTCCGCTCCGCGTCGTGACGTATTTTGACTACCGGTACGGTTTATTTCACGCCGGGAACGGAGGCAACCTGGTCGTCACGTCGCGATATCGCGACCAAAGCCTTACGACACGGTGGCGTATTCGCCGGATTGGAAACGAGTTGCATCTGGAACTCGTGAATTCACCGTGAAAACGTCGCCAGCCAGTCAGTTGATCACGGGACAATTGCGGCGGGTCGACCGGGTTGTGATGGCGGGCCTGCTCGTCTCACTCCTTGTCAAGCTGCCGTTATTTGTGGCAGGGTTCGTCGTTTACCGGCAACTGCCTTTGCATGACCCGTTTTTCCCGCGGTTCCTGCAAAGCTCGCTGGTCTACATTTCGCTGTACCTGGCCGCGGTTTTTCTCGTCGCCGTTTGCCTGGTGATTGATTCCCGACGCCTCGCCCTGGCCATGCGCGTCCCCATGCTCGGCGTGTTGTTTCTCCTGTGCATCCACCAGCAAACGTACAACGATGTGACCTTTGTCACTTGTTTCTGG
>JBGTFW010000052.1:0-3466 GCA_041747075.1 Pirellulaceae bacterium | reverse complement strand
GATCCCCGCCTTCGCGGGGATGACGCGCCTTCGCGGGGATGACGCGCCTTCGCGGGGATGACGCGCCTTCGCGGGGATGACGCGCCTTCGCGGGGATGACGCGCCTTCGCGGGGATGACCCGCGCCTGCACGCGCACACTCAATTCGTGAGTTGTGCGACGCGGTGCGTCGGGACAGGCCGGCCAGGCCGAAAACTCTGCGTCTGGCGAAACTCCGCGGTTCCCCCGATCTCGCGAGCTGCCTCCGTCACGACCGAATGGACTTCCCGCTCGAGGTCCGCCGGATCGATAGCGACGCGGGCGTTGACGATGACATTCGCATGCTTCGTGCGGCAATCGGACGGCAGCGACAACTCAACGGGCGTGAAGCTGCTGACCAGGTTCGCAACGCCGTGCCCCCCGTCGGCCATGCCAATCGTCTTGAGGTGCGCCGTCTCGGCACCCAGTCTCTCCAGCCGCTTGCCCATCCGCTCGACGATTTTCACGAGCAGGGAATCGAGTTCAAACGGCTTGTCGGCGGAGACGGTGAGACTGCTGTTGAGCCAGCCCAGTTCCGCTTCCCCTTCGGCGTAAAGGTCGTAGTCCATCTCGATGACGCGCCGCCCGAACGTTCCCGACTGGTCAAGGAATTCAATGAGCTTGTCGAAGCCATCGCCGGAGCGGGCGGAAATCCGCAGCAGCGGCCTGTCGGGAAACCGTGACTCGACGAGCCGCGCCAGGTCATCGACCTCGCTGGCCGGAAGTTCATCAATCCGGTTGAGCAGAATGAAATCGGCTTCCTCGATTTGCTTCCGGAAAATGTATTCCGCCTTCGGTGAGAACCCGGCGTTCTCTCCACCAGAAAGAATTCGCTGTCCATGACTCGGTTTCACGATGACACCGTAAGGGGCGACATCGAATTGGCCGCCAAAGAGGTTTTGCAGCGGACGGATGACGGTCGCCACGAGGTCGGTGCAACTGCCGACCGGTTCGGTGAGCATTACGTCCGGCCGTTCCACTGCGCTAATCCGGTCGGCCGTCGCGGTCAATTCATTGAAATTGCAACAGAAGCACGCTCCAGGAACTTCGCCAACGTTGAAACCCTGCTCGCGCAGTGTATGCGTATCGACGAGATCGGTCGCCTGATCATTGGTGACGATCCCGACCTTTTGGCCGCGATCCAGATACATTTGTGCAAGGCGGGAAATCGTCGTTGTCTTGCCGGCTCCAAGAAAGCCGCCAATCATGATGAATCGAATGGGAGTTGCCATGGTGGTTACCGTCTCAAATCGTGAAAGGAAATAAGAGTAAGGGAAAATCGTCACCGTTCAGTTTCCGGCGTCAGCGAAGACCAGTCCTTGAAGGGCAGCGTGAACGGCTTGTCCGCGCGGTATCGATGTGCCGTCATCCATGCGAACTTGAGTTGTTCGGCGTTCGCCGGATCAGGCTCCGGCAGCGGAACGCCATCCGCCTCGATGTAGGCGGTCCGCACGACCCGGACGGGCTTTGACGCCTTGGGAGCAAGTTCGTAATCGGTGCCGCGCGTCAGCAGCAACCAACTGTTTTCGCGAAATCCGGAATGCAACCGGTGCCGCGCGGCGGCCGTCAGACGGGCCTTGTCTTCCTCGTCGAGACTCTCGTCGGCATCGATCGACTGGATCAGCTTTTGGGTTTCCGACAGATCGAAACTGACCCACCCGTGCGGTGGAAAATACGCTTCGATCTTGCAATGCGAGGGGGAGTTTTTCGGGTAAAGGGCCAGCCCGTACGTGACCTGAGCCGGGTATCCGAGCGCCTTGCCCATCGTCGCGCAAAGGCCGTGGTAATCGCTGCAATGACCGCGGCGAGTCTCAAACGCATGATTCGCATCGGCTTGAAGTGAAGCGTTCACGTGATCATAGGTCATGTTCGCATCGATCCACTGCATGACGCTGGCAAGGTCCGGTTTGACCCCCTGCGGCTCGGGAACGAGTTCGTTCAACACCTCGCGAAACCGCAATGCATCGTCCACCGGTTGGGGTTGCAGCCAGGGCGCGAATGACTCTGGCCACTCGGCCACTTCGTCGACCTGCTTGTCGTCGAGGCCCCACGTGAGGTTCCAGACCCGCGCCTTGAAATCGTGGCGAATGATCTGCGCACCTTGCGGCTTGTGAAACTCGAAGTACGCGAATCGATTTCCATAAACGTTTTCGTTCTCGATTCGCGGCTCAACCTCCATCGGAAACGTGCTGAAGCGGCTGTCGCTGATCTGCTGTCCGGCGTCTGATTGCGGAACGGGTACCCAGACCTTCAGCACTTCGCAGTCGCAGGGAGGCGTGACAACGATTGCGAATTCGGCTTCGTGCCCGATCGGATCGCTTTTTGCGGCGGTGTAGTCCGCGTCGGGCGTCGGCGGTCGAGACCCGGTTTGCGATTGGGCAACTGACGAGCGGGAAGTCGCCGCGAAAATCAACACGGCGATCAAAAGGAAGATTCGCTGCACGGTAGCTGGTGTCACGGGTTTAACTCTTCGGAGGGCAACAGGACGTAGCGTTTGAGAAAGGTCTGAAACAAACCGACGCCGGCAATCGCGCCGATGATCGGGGAAATGATGTACACGGTCACGAACGCGGTGCCGCGCGGGCCGGGCAATGCGATTGAACCCCAACCGGCGAACGACGCAAAGAGCCGCGGCCCAAAGTCGCGAGCCGGATTAAAGCCCGCCTGCGTCAGTGGTGCGATGATGCAAATCAGCGCGGTGACCGTCAGGCCAATAAACACCGGAGCCAGGTTGCGCGGGCCGTTCACGTTGCCTGGCTCCGTGACGGCAACCACGACCAGCGCGAGAATCGCCGTTCCAAGCATCTCCGCCAGGCAGGCGATGGGAGTCGTCACCAGTTCGTTCAATCGCTCGTGGGTCGCCGCGTCATAGGGCAGGTCGCCGCCGGCCAGCACGCCTGGATTGGGGAAATACTCGCCATAGCACATTGCCGTGATCTCGCTTCCCGGCTGGCCGCGCACCACGCCCTTGACCTGTTCCTTGATCCGCAGATAGGGCTGGAAAAGGACAAAGAGCACGAGCGCGGCGACGATCGCGCCGCAAAGTTGCGCGACGATGTACGGTGCGACGCGGCGCATCGGGAAGAGTCCCCAGCAGGCGAGCCCCAGCGTGATCGCCGGATTGATATGCGCACCGCTGATCGGGCCAAAAATGTAAATGGCGAGCATGATCGACACACCCCAGACAATTCCGACTTGCCACAGACCGGTCAGATCGCCAATGAGCACCGCCACGTGAACGCTGCCGCATCCGAAAAAAACCAGGAGGAACGTGCCCATCGCTTCGGCGACGCAACTCGGTGCCAGGGGTCGGGGTATCATGAATGCCAACAGTGCGGGGTATTAGCTGTAGCTGCCGTTGCCAAAAGGCGGGATTTCCGGTTTCGCGAATGAATTTCCACGCTTTGGCAAGCGTGGCAACGTCGAACATGGCGCAGTCCAATTAGTCA
>JBGTFW010000051.1:0-13063 GCA_041747075.1 Pirellulaceae bacterium | reverse complement strand
GGCTGGCTTTCCGAAACCGAATAGCCAATTTCCGAAATCTGGTCGGGAAATTCCTCGTCGGGAAAGGGCTGAACCTCGACAACGAGGTTTTCATCCGCGGGCAACCAGTCGACCTCGATCGCTTCGCGCCACGACGGCTTTCGCAGCGTCAGTACAACGGGTTCCACTTCAACGGCGGTCCGGAGTGAGCAGGTCGCCGATTCATTGGGCGTACGGATTCGCAACTGACAATTGCGCAAGTAGTTCAACGGGCTGTTGTCACTCCCCGGTGTCGTCCACGCGAATCGCACTTCGTCGCCCGCTTTCGTAATTTCGGCGACAGGCACGGGTGTCTCCGAAGCCTTTTCGGCGAATCGAATCTCCCATCGATTGGTATTTCCGCCGTCGCGCACGATGGAAAAAACCTTGTCGCGAGGCGCGAACCCTGGAGGCATCACCAGTTCCATCGCCAGTAACTGGTCGCCGCTATGGACCTCGCCGAGGACCGTTGGCTCACCACTTGCCGCCGCGTTGTCGATCGAAGGCAGTTCGACGGCTGGCGGCAGGTCGGCGAAAGTGGCCCGGTTTTCCGGCGATTGCGCGTCAGGCGTTCCAGAAGATGGCGGCGACGTCACGTCCGGATTGCCGCCCGCCATCGCCGCCGGTTTGATCATCGCGGCCGATTCGGAAACCAGGTGAATCTGGTCCGGAGACGTGACCACGATTTGCGGCGTCCGTTCCTTGTACATTTCGATCGTGCCGGTAACAAAGACCTCCTTGTTCATGTACAGGTCCTCGACTGGCTGATTGGAAAACTTGTCGAGACTGCTCTCGCGAATAATCACGCTGAACGCGGAATCGTCTCGCGCCTCACTGAAATTAAAAAACCGAATCCCCGGCACCGCTCGGGTCCTCACGATCGTTCCGCGAACGGCAACGGTCTCCCCCGCGTACTCGGCCGCCGCTTGCCAGCCGACGATGGGCAAATCGCCGAACATCTCGCCACCGGTCATCGGATTGCCGGAAGTACCGGAATCCGCGGGCGGGGATTCCTCTTGAGGTTCGCCTTTGCTTTCTTCCTGGTTGGACGTCGTTTCGGGTGTCGAAGAGTCCAGGTCACCGGAAATCGCCGGCGGTTCGCTTGAATTCGAGTCGCCCTGATCGGTGGTCGCCGGTTTGTCCTTGTCCGGCTCGTCGATCTTTTCCTGAGTCTCCAGGCCAGACCGGTTCGATTCGCTAACGGCACCGCCGCGTGTTGTGACTTCCTCCAGCGACGGTGCTTGCGACAAATCAGATCGCGTTGCTTCGTGGTTTCCCAGCCAAAGCCACGCCGCGACAATCGCCAGTGTCACGGCAAGGACGGCTCCAGCGATTGCGCCAATTAGTTTTTGCGTTGATTTCGGGACGTTGGCAGGTGCTTCGACGGGGATCGGTTTCTTGTCCGGTTGGTTTCGCGCTGTCGCTGCTTTTCGAGCATGGGTTGCCGTGGCCGGTGCGCGACGCTTGGGCGACTGGGCCTTCGACGCGTTTTGTTTGATTATTCCTCCGGCTGGCGCAGTCGGAGGAAGAGTCGCCGCGGCCTTGTCATGTTCCTCGATCCAGGCCGCGAGTTTTTCCTGAAAGCGGGCCGGTGAATCGCTGGAGCCTTCCACGTATCGCGCCAGCTTATTCAGAATCCGGGACAAACGCCGCTCGGCGCTGTCCCCCTGTTGGCCGATGTGCGTGGAAAACATTTCGTTGCCGATGCGACCCGTTGCGGCAATGTCATCGGCGGGGACTGGCTGAATCGCGAACGATCGGGACTCGCCAGCCGAGGTATTCATCTCGTCGATCATCCGCGCCAGACCAATGTTGGCGATACGGACATGTCGTTTTTCGTCAATACGAACCTGCGCGGCGGTTAACTGGCCATGAACCAGATTGTCGCGGTGAGCCGCGTCAAGCCCGTCGAGCATTTGCCGCGTTACGTCGGCAACCGCCCGTGCGTCCAGATGGCGGGGTGGCAATTGTTCGAGCGCAATGCCCTTGTCGTGTTCGTAGACAAAATAATAACGCCCGCCTTCCTGATCAATATCGTAAAGATGGACCAGGTGGCGATGATCGAGGCGCGCAGCCCGTGACGCCTGTTCGAGGAATTGCCGGAAAAACTCCTCGTCGCGCGAAACGCTTGAGGGAAAGAGGGCGACCTCGACCTTTCGGTCCAGTCGGCGATGAACGGCAAGAAACCGTTCGCCGAACGTCCGGGCAGGCAACCGGTCGAGCAAGATATACGGGCCGATCGTCAAGTGATGCCGACCCGAAAGGAGATAGCGGGCTTGCCAGTCCGTCAGATGACCGAGGTCCACCAGCCGTCGCGCAAGGAGTGGAGCGTCACCGAATTCCGCAAGCTCGTTTCGCAGTTCCCCGAGGCGCTCCGGATCGAGCAGTTTGCTCTTTTCCAGGCTGGTCCAGTAGTCGTTTGTCGAAGCAGTCGCCATGGGCAAATCCCGTTGAGGGAAGACGTCATTTGCGTCAATTCTCGCAGCAGCCCGATGGACTTTCAATCCGCGCGGATGGAAACCCCGGTTTTTCCGCAAGCAGCCGATTGTACAGATCGAGCAATTCGCCCGCGGCGCGTTGCGCCGTGAATCGTTCACCGGCCACGCACTTCATCGTCCGGCGAATTTCATCGCGGTGCGAATCGGCTGAAAGCAATTCCGTCACCCGTCGCGCCGCGGCGGCAAAATCGCCTGGCGGAACAAGGAGCGATTGCAATAGCGGCCCGCGGAATATTTCCGCCGTGCCCCCGACGTCGGTCGCGACCATCGGCAGTCCGATCGCCAGTCCCTCCAGCAAAACGCGCCCGAGCGGCTCCTGCCATGGCGTATGCAACAGGACAGCGGATTCCTCCATCAGCGCCGCCACGTCGTCGCGGTTGCCGATCCAGTGGACTCGCCCGGCCAGGCAGCCACTTTCGCTTGCCTCGCGCAGACGACGCTCGTAGACGACCGATTCCTCTTTCATCGAATGACGCGCGCCGACGATCAGGAATCGCGCGTCGGGAATCCCGCGTGCAATTTGTTCCGCGGCGGCCATCCATACCTCCAGACCCTTGCGAAGTCCGATCTGGCCAACGAACAGGACCAGCGGCGACGAGTCGGGAATTCCCAACTCAGAACGTATCCCGTTCTGGCTCGCGCGATTGCGGGAACTTGCGATGAAATGGTCCGCGTCGATGCCATTGTAAATCGTCACGACGCGCGACGGTTCGAGTCCCTGGCCGATGTGAAAGTCGCGGACCGCGTTTGAAACCGCGACGATGCGGTGCAATTGATTCAGGTCCGCCGCATTGCGACGATTCAGCCGCATGATGTCACGCAGGTATCCAAGAAAAGCAACCTCGCAAAACTGTTTCGAAAGGGGTCCGGCAATTCGGCTGACGGCCAAACTGTTGGCATGTACGAGATCGGGCCGGAACTGGACAATCGCGTCGGCAACTTGTTTTCTTAACTCCTCCAGCGGAAGGCGTCGGCCGCCGCGTTCCCGCATTCTCCAGGGAACGACCGGAATCTTCAGGACAGTGAGGGCTTCAAAGAGCGGACCGTGTGCCGTGACGAGCGTCTGAAATTGCCAGCCGTGATCGCGCAGGTGCGGCAACACGGACAACAACGACCGCTCGCCGCCATTGAGCGACTCGAATTCAGCGACAAGCAGCGCGTCCGGCACGTTGGGTCCCGTGGAATCTTTGGAAAGTGAACCGCAGAGGGAACTGCCAGTTCGCGCTAACGTAGAGCGCACCGCAGAGCGAACTGCCAGTTCGCGCTAACGTTGAGCGAACTGCCAGTTCGCGCGGGGAGTTGACCACGGTCGTTCACTCGCTTGCGCTTCGCGCCTGGTTCGCGATTCTTTCCCGGAAATCGCTGTCGGAAATCGAGAGTCGATCCGCCAGCTTCTTGAGCACTTCCAGTTCCGACGGCTTGATCTGGCCGTTGGCCAGCGCTGATTCGATCAGGATATCAAGCGTTTTCAACGGCTCGTCGCGAAGCATGCCGAACTGCGTCTTGTAGAATTCCGGATCGCGCGTGGCACGATCGATCATCGCCTGGAGCGAGGCATCGCCGACTCCCATCGCGTCGGCAAGCGATTTCAGCCGCGCGCGCTCGTCGGGCGTCGTCTCGCCGTCGGCGCTGGCAACACAGCAACTGGCCCGCAAAATCTCCACTTTTTGCAAGTTGGTCATCATGGCGGTTTCCCGTCCCTTTTTTTTCATTCGTTCGAATTGCATCCGGTCAATTCTAGCGAATCGGTGCAAGAGTGGAATTCGGTCTCGACAATTCTTGGTCCCGATTCGACAATCAGGCATGAACGAAAATACCCGTCTGGTCAATCACGACTCGCACGCGCCGTCGGTTTCGGCACTTGAGACATTCTACGCGAATCGCCGCATTCCTGCGGAAAAAAAGCCGTTTCTTGTTTCGCTCCGCGATTCGTCCGGACCGCTGATGGCCGTCGAGAAAGGTCCCGCCATTCTCGACGTCGCCTCCCAGATCGCCACGCTCGGCCTCGGATTCAATTCGGGCGTGATGTTCGGCGTCGCGGAGTTTCTCGAATCGTGGACGGGCCGAACGGATACGCCGCCAGTCGTCGCGGTTCGCCGCGCGTTTAACGAACTGCTGGCGCGGCGGCTGGGGCGCGAGGAAGCTCGCGTCCACCTCTGCCACTCCGGCGCGGAAGCCGTCGAGATCGCGCTGGGGATGTGTTACGAGAAGCGCGCGAACCGCGATGCGCGGCGGGTGATTGCTTTCAAGAACTCCTTTCACGGACGAATGAAGATCGCTCTTGCCTCGACGTGGAATCCCGACAAGCGTGCGCCCTTTGAATGGCCCAGTCACGGAACGGACTTCGCCGAATATCCAGAATCCGATGATGACGACGTGAGCCGCGCTCCGATCCCCGCCGGCTGGCAAGCGCTTTGGTCGGCGGCTCCGCGAACCGGCTTTGATGCCATGATCGAGCGCGCAATTTCTTCACCAGACCCCTTGCTCGCGCGGGAGATCGAGAGCTTGCTGGAGGTTCGCGGACTGCTGCGATTGGGAAGTCACTTCGCCGTCATCGTCGAACCGATGCAATGTGAAGGGGGGGACCGTTACTCGACGGCACGCTTTCATCACGGACTGGTCAATCTTTGCCGGGCCTTCGACGTTCCGCTGGTGTATGACGAAATTCAGACAGGGTTTGGGCTTGGCGGAGAATTTTTCTGGCACGGGAAATTCGGGTTGCTCGACCATCTCGGCCAGCCCGTGAATGCGGATTACGTCGTGGTCGCCAAGAAAGCCCAGGTCGGCGCGGTGCTCTCCGGCGATGTTTGCCGCTATGAAGAACAATTCAATGCCTCGTCGCTGATTCGCGGATTCCTCCAGGCGTCGATGATCGACCAGTATCGATCCGCAATCGAGGAGATCGAAGTGCGATCGAAAAATGAACTGGCCCGCGTCGTCGAGCGGCATCGAGAAAAGGTCCAGCGGCCTCGCGCGGCGGGGCTGTGTTTTGCCTTTGACTTTGCGGACGCGGCGATGTTGAAATCGTTTGTTGATCGCCGCTTTCAGCACGGCTTGATGTATTATCCGGCGGGTGAGCGCGCCGCGCGATTCCGCTTCAATCTTGCCTTTCGGGGAAAACTGCTGGACGCCGCGTGGCGGCAGATTCACGCGGCGCTCGATGCCACACTCGATCCCTCCGCCGCGAATCCGCCAGACCGTGTTGTCGTCAACGCGGCCAGCCCGCGCCCCCACTACGAATTCCACGAGCGGCTGGTCAGTGGCAAGCTTGGCGACCTTGCCCGGCCACCGGCGTTTTCAGAAACCGATGCCGCGGCGCTGGTGCTGCAATCGCTTTGCGAGGCGGGACTTGACCACTTGCAAGTCGATTTCCCCTCGGCGGATACGTTCGACGACTACCGGCTGCAAATCGAGGAACTCGAATCCTCAGTCTATGAGCCGCTTCGCCAGACGCCCATTGAGAAATTCGAACGGCTTGTCAAGGCGGAGAATTCCATTGCGATTCTCGTTCGCGAAGGCGCCTCGATCGTGGGGATGGCGTTTGCGGCGCCTCCCGCCAATTTTCCCCGTGAACGCGGCCTGCGCGGCGATCCGCTGTACCCGGACCCCCGCGCAATTTACATGCTCGACCTCACCGTTGTACCCGAATATCGCGGGAAACTGGGACGCATTCTCAAACAGGCGATTTGCCTGGTCGCCCGCCAGCGCGGCCTGACCGCCGTCATCGGGCGGAACCGCGACCGGCTGGCGCGAGGCATGTGGGCGATCAATCTGTCTCTGGGAAGTTATTGCACGCGCGTCATTCGCGAAGACTACATGGACGAGCACGCGCATCGCGATTGCCTCATGTACCGGTGCGACCTGCAATGGCCCGTCCCCCCGCTCGATCTGTCGGGTGGAGTCGAACAGCCACTGATCTATCGCGACCTGACGGAAACGTTCTGTCACGAGAACCTTCCCGCGCTGGTCAACAAGCTCACACTGTCGAATTTTGTGACGGCGGATTTTCTTGAAAATCTTGAATTCGTCTTTTCGCTACTGCCGGAACCGCTGCGACACGGCTACACCGCGAACGGAATTTCGGAGTGCGTCGACAAGCTCGTCAAGGCACTTTGGCTGAAGCGAAGTCCGCGGACGCGGCTCGTCACGATCGATGGATCATGGTTTGGCGAAGGGAGTTTCCTTGCCCGTTCGCTTTCGGGGCGCGGAGAATCCTTTTTCGACGCAACGCGAATTCCTCATAAACCGCATACGACAATCAGCGAGGCACTCAGTCGCACGCTCGAATCCGACGACGTGCTGGCGGTTTTCGTCGAACCGCTTGGCTGGAAAAACGGGCGACGCCTGCCGATGGAAGTCCTTCATGAAATTCGCGATGCGTGTACGCGGCACGATGTTCCTCTTGTGTCGCACGATTCGGGGGGCCTGCTCTGGCGTTATGCCGCCGAGAGCTTCGCGCCCTCCGGCAGCGGCGCGTTCGTTCCCGACGCGGGTATGATGTCGATGGGCGGGCAGATGGCGCTTTGTTACTTGAGGGAGGAATGGTTCGACGCAACACCGCTGATGTTCATCAGCACGTGGGACGGCGATTCATTTTCGCTTGCCCAGTTCGCTGAGGCGGTGCGTCGGGTCGCCGTCGACCCGGCGGCCCATGAAAGAGTTGTTTCGAGGTTCCAAAATCGATTGATCGAATTGCTGAAATCGAATGGCGTCACCCGGTTCGAACTGACACGAGGCGTCGGCTGGTTCGAGGGACCTGTTGAATCGACGCTCGCCGCGGCATTCCGGTCAGCCAATGGACTCCGCCGCGTCTGCCTCCCCGGCCCCGGCTCGATGCGGCGGTTCGTCGAGGACGAAAAGGGACTGTCGGATTCGCACTGACGATTCTTCAACGACGTTTGGCTTCATCGCCGGCAGCAATCTTTCAGTTACCAGACCTGCGACCACACCAAGCGAACCGTCGAAGCGCGCAGTTACAACGGCCTGGTTGTCAGTTGGCCGGAAATCAGTCGACTGGCGCGCGAATTGAAGCAGGGTGGACCAACAAAAGTGCAGGGAGAATTGCTATGATCGGGTGCAACGGCCTTCCAGGGCCGTTGCGTATCGCCGGCTTTTAGTTCCAGTTTTGCACTTTTTTCGGAATGCAGGTGACTTGACCCCGCTTTGGAATTGCGATGGCCGAAATAATCGGGAGTGTGGTCAATTGCCACGTGACAAATACGCCCAGCGAATTCGCTATTGCCCCGGGAAATCCAAAGCTCCGCCAAGCCGGAGCACTCCAAATTCGCAAACCGCGAATTTAGCCGTCGGCCTTGGAAGGCCGACCTCTGGATGGCCTCAAAGTATCAGGAAGGCTTCGATTCGCCCGCATTGCCGGGGTGACGAGCAGGGAGGCAAGTGTATTTGCCAGTCGGTTGAGCGATTGCCTGTCGGGCAGATCGAACCGCAGCGATACGCGACCGTCGTCGCCTGGCTCGATGCATTCGCTGAGTCCGAGTTCGATCTGCTTAACGAGGTTTTCGTGCAAGTGATGTGCAGGCCTTTTGGCCTGTTGGGCATCTCGACAATGATGACTTCCGCAAAGCCACCATGAACGTCGTTATCGGGAACGTTGACGGGAAACGAATCACAAATTGAAGAACGGAGGTGCTGTGAACGGGCGGATCGTCGAAAGATTTCTCGCGTTTTTTTGCGGGATCGGGGGATTGGCCGCGACGCGGACGCGCGGCGAACGTTGTACGGGAATCGATATTAATCGCCGGGCGCTGGATACTTTTCAAATGAATGCCGGCGGGCGGGTCTGGTGCAGGGCCATTGAATCGCTTACCGCTGATGAGGTTTGTGCATTTTTTGAAAAAGATGACTCCAACCACAACGCGCTTCCCGCGACGTGGTGGATGTCGCCTCCTTGCCAGCCGCACACCGCGCGCGGACTCCGGCGCGATCTTGACGATCCGCGATCGGCGGCATTTCGCAACGTCGTGCGGCTGATCGAACAACTGCGACCGGACCGCATTGCCCTGGAAAACGTGCCGCAATTCGCTGACTCGGACTCGCTCAGGCTGTTGTGCGCGATGCTCGATCAATGCGGCTATGATCGCCAGTCGATTCAACTTTGTCCCACGCAACTGGGCGCTCCCAATCGACGCATGCGATTTTATCTGATCGCCGCAAGGGAAAAGCTCCTGAATTGGAAAGTTGCGGTATGTCGTCCCTCAAGTCCTCGCCTCGAGCAAATCGACGAACCTGGTGAATTGACCGTCGACGAATCGATCATTAGCCATTACCTTGGCGTGATCCATATCGTGGACAAGGAGGAATACCTCGCCGGTCGTGCGACGACGGGGTGTTTCACCGCCGCCTATGGCCGAAGTCCGGTACGAAGTGGATCGTACTTGCGCGAGGGATCGACGATTCGACGGTTCAGTCCGCGCGAAATTCTCTGGCAACTTGGCTTTCCAGCCGAATTCCGCTTGCCTGATTTGCCCGCGCGCAGGTTGTGGCCGCTCGTGGGAAACTCGCTCTCGCTGCCCGCGGTTGACTATGTGCTGAGTCATTTTCCTCGCGCACCGTCGCCCCCCTGACCGCGGGTCGCACGATTGATAAAATCGATGGTGGTTCGCAATTCACACCGAAATTCACGAGGGGACGATGAGCCAGCCGGCTGCTGAACCGGTCACGCATCCGTCAGAACAATCGCAAACGCGCCGACTGTGGCTCGTTGAGTTGACTCCGTCGCAAGGGAGCGAGGACCGCCGTGCCCGCGAGCTGGCCGGTGACGCAGCCGATTTGCATTTGACCAATGACTTGCGTGTGCGGACGGCGCGGGGGTTTCTGCTGGAAGGGGATTTGGACGAGCACAGCGTCGAAGGGATTACCCGCGAACTGCTGGTCGAGCCCGTCGTCGAGGAGGCAGCTTGGCGTCGCGTGGACGAAGCAAGCGGCGACGCCGAGGACCCTCGCGTCGTTTACGTGCTTCCCCGTCCAGGCGTGACCGATCCGGAAGCGGAATCGGTTTTGAAGGAACTTCGTTCGCATGGGTTGGCGATCGACGCCTTGCGGACCTGCCGCCGCTACGAGTTTGACCATCCGCGCGACGAGGTGCGGCGCATCGCGACGCGTCTGCTCGTCAACGACGCCATCGAACAAGTCGTGTACGGCGACCTGGTTCTTCGCACACTTCGGCACGCCGGGACCACGGACTTCGAACTTCGTCACGTCCCGATACGCACCGCTGACGACGCCAGGCTGGCGGGGATCAGCCGCGACGGTGGCCTGAGCCTTTCCAACGAGGAGATGCGCGCGATTCGGGATCATTTCCTGGGGCTGGAGCGCGATCCGACGGATATTGAACTGGAAACGATCGCCCAGACGTGGAGCGAACATTGCAGCCACAAGACGCTCGCCGGACGGATTGAGTACCGCGACGAATCGGGAACCCGCCAGTTCCGGAATATGCTTCGCGAGACGATCTTCGCGGCGACCGAGACGGTTCGCGCTCGTGCGGGCGACGGTGACTGGTGCGTCAGCGTCTTTCGCGACAACGCCGGGATCGTCGATTTTGACGGCGAGACGTGCCTGACGTTCAAGGTCGAAACGCACAACCGGCCATCGGCGATTGAACCGTATGGCGGTGCCAACACCGGCATTGGCGGCGTGATTCGCGACACGCTAGGCACGGGTCTCGGCGCGCGTCCGGTTTGCAACACCAACGTCTTTTGTTTCGCGCCGGTGGATACGCCGGTCGAGTCGCTGCCGCCTGGCGTCCTCCATCCGCGCCGCATCATGAAATCGGTGGTGTCGGGCGTTCGCGATTACGGGAACCGGATGGGAATCCCGACGGTCAACGGGGCGGTGTTTTTTGATCCGCGCTACGTCGGCAATCCGCTGGTCTTTTGCGGCAACGTGGGGCTGATCCCCCGAAAATTCGTCGCCAAGCAGCCGCACCCCGGCGACCTGATCGTGACGATTGGCGGGCGAACGGGCCGCGACGGAATTCACGGTGCGACCTTTAGCAGCGCTGAGCTTACCGAGCACAGCGAAGTCACTTCGGGCGGTGCGGTGCAAATCGGCAACGCGATCACCGAAAAAATGGTCGCTGACGTTTTGTTGCAGGCCCGTGATTCGGGTCTGTATCACGCGGTCACCGATTGCGGCGCGGGCGGGTTTTCCAGCGCGGTCGGTGAGATGGGTGAATCGCTCGGCGCGGAAGTCTGGCTGGAACGCGCACCGCTCAAGTACGAGGGACTCAGCTATACGGAAATCTGGATTTCCGAGGCACAGGAGCGGATGGTCCTCGCAGTGCCGGAATCGGCGTGGGAGAAATTCGAGGAACTTTGCGCGAGCGAATCCGTTGAGGCGACCGTGATCGGGCGCTTCGAGCGGACGGGGCGACTGCGATTGACGTACGAGGGGCAGACCGTGGGCGAACTGGAAATGGACTTTCTCCACAACGGACGTCCGGAAGTCGTTCGTCGCGCGGTTTGGTCCGCGCCCGCGCCCGACAACCTGGATTCAGAACGCTTTCGCAAGATCGATCCGGAGAAGTCGTTGTTGAAGATCCTTGCCAGCGGAAATGTGGCGAGCAAGCACTGGATCATTCGCCAGTACGATCACGAAGTACTGGGCGGCAGCGTTATCAAACCGCTTGTCGGTGCCGCCAACGACGGACCGTCCGACGCCGCCGTGATCCGGCCCCGCCTCGCAAGCCGTCGCGGTGTCGTCATTGCCTGCGGCATGAATCCGTACTACGGGGATTTCGATCCGGGACTTATGGCGGCCAGCGCGATTGACGAGGCCGTTCGCAATTGCGTGGCGGTCGGTGCCAACCCGGCGCGAATCGCCATTCTCGACAACTTTTGCTGGGGTGCCACGGATCGGCCGGAGACGCTCGGCGCGCTGGTCCGCGCGGCGCTCGCTTGCCAGGAGCTCGCCGTCCAACTCGGAACACCGTTTATCAGCGGCAAGGACAGCCTTCACAACGAATTCAGCTACACCGGCGACGACGGCCAGCGGCGGACGATTGGCATCCCGTCGACGTTGCTGATCAGTGCGATGGGACAGATCGCCGACGTCGCGAAGTGCGTCACGATGGATTTCAAGGCGGCGGGGAACCGGATTTTTCTCATTGGCGTCACGCGGAATGAACTGGGCGGCTCGCACTTGCACCTTGTTAACGACCTGCCGGGGGGCACGGCACCGACGGTCGATGGCGATCGCGCTAGAGAGACGTTTGCCGCCGTTCATCGGGCGATCGACTCCGGGCTGGTCCGCGCCTGTCACGATCTGAGCGAGGGGGGCCTGGCGGTCGCCGCCGCCGAAATGGCCTTCGCGGGTAATCTCGGTGCCGAGATTGATCTTGCTCCTGTGCGGGTCGACGGCGACCTCATGACGGCTGGTAGCGAAGGCGAGTCGCGGCTGGTACGACTGTTTTCCGAATCCAATTCGCGGTTCCTCTGCGAAATCGCTTTGGAAAATGCTGAAAAGTTCAATGAGTGCTTTGGGTCCGAATCAGTCGCCGATGTCGGCTTCGTTCGAGGTGGTAACCGGTTAACGTTTACTGACGCGGGTCATCCGGTCCTTGACATTTCGCTGAATGAACTGAAGGCCGCGTGGTTGGGAACCCTCGACTGGAACTGAGTATGACCACGACTCCCAAGGTACTGATTCTTCGATCGCCTGGCACGAATTGCGAAATGGAAACCGCGCACGCATTCGAGCTGGCTGGCGGCGACCCGGAATTCCTGCACGTCAACCGGCTAGTCGAAAGCCCGGAGGCGATTGACGAATACCAGATTCTCTGCATCCCGGGCGGGTTCAGTTACGGCGATGATGTCGGTGCGGGAAAAATTCTCGCCAGCCAGTTTCGAAATCATTTGCGCGACGCCGTCGAGCGGTTTCGCGACGCGGGCAAGCTCGTTCTCGGGATTTGCAACGGGTTTCAGGTGCTGATCAAAACGGGGTTTCTTGTGCCGCTCGATCACGGAGGCTTGCCGGTCACTCTGACGTGGAATAACAACGGGCGATACACGTGCCGGTGGGTGACATTGAAAAGCGGCAAAGGACCTTGTGTCTTCACGCGGGGTCTCGATGTGGTGTACTTGCCGGTAGCCCATGCGGAGGGGCGCTTTGTGACGCGCGACGCGGAGATTATGGCGAATCTGCAATCAAGCGGCCGCGTGGCGCTCCGTTACGTCAATGATGACGGCAGCAACGGCAACGTTCCGTTTCCGGCGAATCCCAACGGGTCGGACGGGCACGTCGCTGGAATCTGCGACGAGAGCGGGCGTGTTTTCGGACTGATGCCGCATCCGGAGCGTCACGTCGATCGGACGCACCACCCGCGCTGGACGCGCGAGGTTTTGTCGAGAACGCCTGACGGGCTGGGGATTTTCAGGAATGCCATCCGCTGGTTTGAGTAGCGAATCCTCTCGACGTAGCCACGCTTGCCAAAGCGTGGATATTTCCGCGGGGTGACTATTTGTTTGATTAGCTGGACAGCGCCACTTTGGTTGCCAATACAAGCACGAAGCGCAAGCGAGTGAGTG
>JBGTFW010000050.1:0-8192 GCA_041747075.1 Pirellulaceae bacterium | reverse complement strand
GGCGGCATCGAGAATCGTCGAGCCGTCTCCCTTGACCTGACCCTGACTTTCGAGGGAGCTGATAACCTCCGCGACGGCCTCGTCAACCCAATCGCTATCCAGAGGTTCGTCGCTTTCATCGAGCCGTTTGAGTACTTGCTTGAGAAATCTCTCGTTGGCGTCAACCACACTGGCCGGCGCGCCGACCGCCTCGGCGATGGCACGAGACTGGGAAATGCTGATCGTCGCCCCGTTGACGCCGGTCCCGGCGAGCAGAACGATCATCGCCACATCGGGAGAACGGACGGCGACCATCGGAGCAATGACTCCCCCCTCGCTGTGGCCGATCAACCCGATCCGGTCGCCGCGAATTTCCGCTCGCGCCTTGAGAAAGTTGACAGCCGCGGCGACGTCGCGCGCGAGGTCTTCGGAAGTTGCAGCCGCGAAATCGCCCGTCGATTCCCCGACCCCCCGGTCGTCGAAGCGGAGTACGGCGATGCCATTTCGCGTCAGGTGATCAGCGATAACGAGAAACGGCTTGTGACTCATAAGCGTCTCGTCGCGGTCCTGGGGTCCCGACCCTGATATCAGGATCATCGCGGGAAACGGTCCGTCGCCCCGTGGTAGCGTCAACGTCCCGGCCAAACGAACTTCATCGTCGGGGTTCTCGAATGCAACGTTCATTTCGGCGTAAGGATACGGCGGTACAGGGTGTTGGGGCCGATTGATCTTTTGTCCGGCGTCGAGCGCAACTTTCTCGAACTTGAGCTGAAAACTTCCTCCGCCCTGCGTCCACGTTCCCTCCACCGACTGGCCGGTCTCCGAGATAGTACCCTTGAACGCCGCGCCGACTGATTTCAATTCAAAGTCGAACTGTTTCTCGCCGCGTTCCATGGTCGCATGGAGTCCCATCGCGCCTTCGTTGTAACTGTCGAGTCGCGCGAACCAGGTTCCGTCGGCGGCGCGAAAGACGCGAAGTCCGAAATCGAACTTGTTCCCGGCGGCTTCGAGCGTGCCCTGCCACGTTTCAATATGCTCGCCCGGATTGAAGCTCTCGACGCGGCGGATCGTCAGATCATGACTCGCCCCGCCTTGCTTCCACTCGCCGGTAATCGTTTGCGAGTCCTCGGCGAGCGTTCCGGTGAAGCTTGCACCCACCGAACTCGCCTCGATCGTAACGTTGTTGTTCTCGACCGTCATTTTCGAGATCGGGATTTTCGCGTTTCCCTGCTCAACGCTGTAGATGTTTCCCGTCCACGCACCGTTGTCGGACTCGCTGACTTCAAAGTTCAGCGTCAGTTGCGCGACGCGAACGTCCAGGACGCCTTGCCATTTTTGGGTTTCCTCCCCGGCAGGAGGCACCCTGGCATCGTCCTGGCAAACGGGTACCCGGGCCGCGTTCATGGCACCGTTCAGACACGACAGAACTGCAAACAACACGAACATGCTAATTGTCTTCATGAGATTTATCCGAGTGTTGTGGACTGACCTTTCGCCGAAGCCCCAGATTGAGTACCTCAACGATCAGCGCGAACGCCATTGCAAAATAAATATAACCCTTGTCCAGGTGCGCCCCGATCCCTTCGGCCACCAGCATCACGCCGATCAGTATCAGGAAGCTCAGTGCGAGCATCTTGAGGGTCGGATGGTTCTCGATAAAGCGGCTGATCCGCTCGGCGAAAATGAGCATCACGACCATCGCGGCGACAATGGCGGCGGTCATCACGGCGAGACTTTCGGCCATGCCGACCGCCGTGATCACGGAATCGAGCGAAAAGACGATGTCCATGATCGCAATCTGCGTGACGACACCGAGGAATCCTCCTTTTGCGGAATGCAAATCGCGATTCGGGTCGTGGCCAAACTGCTGGTGAATTTCGTGGACGCTTTTCCAAAGCAAAAATAATCCGCCGACAAAGAGCACAAGGTCTTTCCAGGAAACACCATTTGCCTCGTCAAAGGATTCTTCGCCGGCCGTCGCGCCGGATAAGCGTTCGATCAGCCCTTCCGGCAGGCCAATTTGTGTGAACTCGAAAACTGGACTTTGCAAGTGCCGCACGATGTAACTCAAGACAAACAACAGAGCCAGCCGCGTCAAGAGGGCAAACGCCAGTCCGGTTTTCCGCGCGGCGGGTTGCTGGTCCGCCGGCAGTCGCCCGGAAACAATCGCAATGTAAACGAGGTTGTCGATACCGAGAACGATCTCCATCGCCGCGAGCGCGAGAAACGCGATCAGGTTTTCGACGGTGAAGAGGTTTTCAGGATTCAGGATTTCTTCGAGCATCTGCGTTGAGGGTTGAGGGTTGAGGGTTGAGGGTTGCGAGTTGGGAGTTGCGAGTTGGGAGTTGCGAGTTGAGAGTTGAGAGTCGAGGGTTGAAAGTTGAAAGTTGAGGATCTGTCTTCCCGGTTCCGTCTTCAGACTCGTCCTCTGCGAAAATCCGCGCAATCTGCGGATGAATGTTTTCAGTTTTCGGTGTTCAGTATTCAGTGTTCAGTGTTGTCTGTCTCTTGTCTCTCCACGCTCCACTCTCAACTCTTTCCCGGGGCGCGGAGTTCCCCATCGGTATCCGCGGGGTCACGAGCCGGGGGGAGTTCCTCAAGGGGAGAAAAGCCCTTGAAAGCGCCGAAGTCCGGCAAGACCTCCCAAAAACCACCGCGTTCGCCGTCGCTTCCCGGTCCCGCGCCCCGCGCGATATCGAGCGTCGCATGGACCACGAACTGGGTCTGGAGCTGATAGACGTCCAGCGACATGCCGCGGAACCATGCGATTGGCGGTGCGGTGTACTCGGACGGCATTTGCGGATCATCGAACGATGGCCAAACCGTTGATTGCCAGGCCATTGAATGGTCGCCTGTTTCGGCAAACACGTATTCGCCACCCAACGGACAGACGAGCGTGACGCCGAGCAGATGCTCGGCCTGGTCGAGCGCCGTTTCGGCCGGGATTCCCAATTGCTGGATCATCAGGTTGAGCAGTCGCACGTTGGCTATCGAAGTTTGCCACGCGCGATCAAAATACACGACGTTCGCCCATTGCCGCAGGTTTGAATTCGCAACGTCGCCGACGCGGAGCCGAACCTGAGCGGGACGTTCCGCCGGCTGGACGCCGATCCATCCGCGAGCCGCTTCCAGGCGGTTGCGATCGAACGAGATCAGTGAGAAGTCATCGAACTGCAATCGCCACACGTCGAGGATGCGTGAGTAGGTGTAACCCGCCGCGTCGGGACGCGCGCCGAGGGCGGGCAGGCGGTCGAGGTAACCAGGGGTAGGCCATGCACCGAGATATCCCGGCGTCGTCCGGAGGAGTTGCAGCATTTCCAGAAAGCTGGCCGGTTGCAGGCTGGTTCGCGGAGGGACGTCGGATTGGACGGCGGCAAATACCTGATGTGCCTCACCGCGTGAGAGCAGGTTGCCCGACAAACTCGCCTGAAACGCGATCAGGTCGTCGGGGCCACCGCGGATTTCGACCGTCATCGGGGGGCCGAGCAGATTGCCGAGCCAGCCGTATTTTTCCTTGCCAAAGGGCGCGACGCGACCGTCGACGACGACCCGTTCGACATTGTTCCCAAGGTCAAAACGCTTGAACGCAAGCAACAGCGGATCAACCTCGCGCAACTCTTCCTGAAAAAAGGCGAGCCGCTCGTTCAGCCACGCACTTTCAGCCGCCGTGATCGATTGAACGTCGACGTCGGCGATGGGCAGATAGTAACCGCGTCGTCCGCGCATCGAATCGTGCCACGCACCGTCGATCCAGTTGCTCGCGCTTCCGTCGGGCAATTGGTTGAAACTCTCAGGCAGGAATCCATGCTGGATCATCTGGCCAATGTCGTCGTCGGCGTAGCCTTCGTGAACAGCCGCCCACTGGGCGAGCTGCAGCAACTGGATGTTGGCGAGCGAGCGATTGCGTCGCGCAAGTTCAATCTGATAGCGGGGACTGAGCAGGTTCTCGAAAAACGCGCGCGACAGATAGATGAACACCGTATGATCGTGTTCGAGCGGCAAGACCGTTCGCGCTCCGCGAAATTCGGCGTTGCCAACGAGCGAACCGGAGCCGTCAGCCGCTTCAAAAAAGCGCTCGATAATCCTTTGCGACGAACTCGTGATGTGGCACCGGTCGACGACCGCGTGAAACGAACGGACGCGGTTGTCTGGCGACGCGAGCAGCGTCACCGTCCGTCCCGCGACCGGCACCTCGGTCAACGTCACGCCGTCGTCAGCGTGCTGGCTTGCGTACGCCGTGCGTCGCTTGCTGATTCGATCCTCCAGCGAATCGTTTTTTGCAAGGAGCAGGACCGCGTTGGAGGGCCCCTCCTCGACATACAAGTCGGTCCCGATCACCGCGACGTCCTCGATCAGGTTTCCTCCAAACCAGTCGTCGATCTGGCTCGATTCAAGGACCAACTGGTCAAGCATCTTTTGCGTGTCACCGCCGCGATGTCCGCGGAGCGAGACCATTTGCGAAAGATCGCCGCCGTACTCGCTCATCAGGCGCTTCAGCCACAACTGGTTATTCCAGTTTCCGAAACGCAGGTAAAAGCACTCTACCGGGACAAATCGCGCGATCGCTTCAATTTCGATTTCGACCGGAACGACGAGCGGCGGCGGCGCGGACCACGTTGCCGGTGGAGGGACCGGCATCACGGCAAGGTCGGCGTCGGGAGGTGTCGTCATCAACTGGCGAATCGACTCGGCGCGAATCGATTCGACGTCAAAAAGCAGATTGAAAGTCTCCTGAAACTCGTCACCGCGCCGTTCACGCGCGCGCTCGAGCAAAGGCTCGTTCAGGCCAAGGCGTCGTTGTAACATTGATGCCAGATATGTCTCGACCAGGGGCGGATAATCGCCCGCCTCGCGCCGTTCGTTCGATGCAGCATTGAATTGCCGCCACCACGACTGAAAAGCCAGCCGCTCACGCGCCGGTCGACGGCGCCTTTCCGGCGTGACCGTCACGGTTACTGACTCGTCCGCGCGGAGCGAGATCGTCAGCGGTTGTTCGCCCCGAAACAGAAACCACACGGACTGGACGCCGCCGACAACGGGCCGGTCGAAGACCTTGCTGAGCAATCCGCTGGTGAACGCCGGGTAAAACACCCGGTTCTCGGCCTCGTGCAGCAACAAGCCTCCCGTGTTCTGAATCAAACGCCCTTCCTGGCCGGTGCGGAAACTGATCTTGCCCACGCCGAAGGGCTGACCCGGCCAGGCTTCGGCACCGAGGATCGACGGCGGCTGGGCAATTGTCTCGTTCGACGCGCACGCGACGGCCATTAGCAAAACAACCGCCATTAAAATATCGAAACGTTTCATGTTGATGCTCACAAGCGACCAAAGCGGTGCCGAAAAAACAGCGCCCGTTTTTATCCAGGTCTAGAAGGTGCGATTCGAGTCGCTCTCCCGCACTCTTGCGGTCGGGCTGCGCTGTTCCGGCTACGCTATCATACGGTGTGCTCGATATTGTCTTCGTGGTAGCGGACCTGGTAAAGGTCCTTGCGGCGGTCGTTCCAGTTCTGAATTCCGCCGCTTTCGCGGTGCCGTCGCAATTGTTCCAGATCAAGATCGTGAATGATGACCGTTTCGACGTTGGGATTGCATTCCGCGGCAATCGCATCGCGCGCAAATTCGATGTCGGCGGGTGTAAAGATTCCCGACTGGGCATAATGAATGTCGGCGTTTTCCACGAAGGGCAGGTTTCCCGTACAGCCTGACACGGCGACGTACAAGTGGTTTTCGACGCACCGCGCCTGGGCGCAGTGGCGGACTCGCAGGTATCCGTGCCTCGTGTCGGTGTTGTAGGGAACAAAGATCAACCGCGCGCCCTTGGCCGTCGCGATTCGCGTCAGTTCGGGAAACTCGATGTCATAGCAAATCTGGATGGCGATCCGCCCGCAATCGGTGTCAAAGACCTCGACGCGATTCCCGCCGGCGACGCCCCACCATCGCGCTTCGCTCGGAGTGATGTGGATCTTGTACTGCTTGCCGATCGAGCCATCGCGGCGAAAGAGGTATGAGATGTTGAAAAGCGTGTCATGCTCGATCACGAAATGCGACCCGCCGACGATATTGAGGTTGTACTTGACGGACAGTTCCGTGAACAACTCGAGGTACTGGGGCGTGAACCGGTCGAGCTGGCGCGCCGCCTGGCCGGGCTTGGTCGACGGGACGCAGGAGAGAAGTTGCGTTGTGAATAATTCCGGAAAGAGGAGAAAATCGCAGCGATAGTCCGACGCCGTATCGACGAAAAAAGTGACTTGCTTCGCGAATTCTTCAAATCCGCTGATGCCTCGCATCTGGTACTGGACGACACAGAGGCGGACGGGTTCCGTCGGATGGTGAAAGCGGCGGCGCGGTTTTGGCCGGTAGTCAAGGTTCTTCCATTCGAGAAACGAGGCGTAACCGCGCGACTGACTGTCACCCGGCAGGTAGTCGGCGATCAGCCCCTGAACCGAAAAGCCGTTTGACACCTGGGCGGTCAGCACCGGATCGAAAGTCTCCTTGGCGACGACCCGATCGACGTATTCGCGCGCGGTCACGTGTTCGGGCTGGTTGCCCAGTCCGGGAATTCGGCCCGCGATGATGATCCGCTCAAGATTTCGCTCGCGACACAATTCCTTGCGGGCGTCATAAATGCGGCGCGACAACTTGTAACCGCGAAAATCCGGATGCACCATGATCTCGATGCCGTACAGCGTGTCGCCGCGATCGTTGTGATTGCGGATAAATCCGCTATCGGCGACGGCGACCCAGTTGTGCCATTCAAGCGCCGGGTCGTATTCAAGGATCAGACTGCTGCTCGAGGCGACCAGTTGCCCGTCGCATTCAATCGCGATTTGCCCCTCGGGAAACAACTCCAATTGGCTTGCGATCTGATCGCGACTCCAGGTTTTCATGTCTGGAAAACAGGCTCGTTGCATTGTGGTTAGCGCATCGAAGTCGTCGAGCGACAATCGCCGGACCTTGACGTTCCATTCGAATTCACGCAGCTTGAGCGGCTGGGACATGGGTAAGACGCTTTTGAAAGAGACTGGAAAAGGCTCATTCTAGCCCCTTCCGTCCAATTGCGACAGCGCAACGAGGCACCGCCGACCGTTTTCACTTGCCGATGTCGGAACGCCACCGTTCGCCGTTTTCGTACCGGGCGAGTCGCTGTTGACAGAGTTCGCGCTTGTCGTCCGGCGCGATATTCACGGCTGCTTTCTGACTCTCGACGGCCTTGTCGAACGATCCCGCTTCTGCCTGTGCGGCGGCGAGGGTGTCGACGTGGCTCCAGTCCTCCATTTTCGATTTTTCACAAACGGTCGTGGCGAGTTCGACTGCCTGTTCGCCATTGCGAAACGAGGAGTCCGGACACGTCGCAAGGTACCACGCCTTGGCGTTGAGCGCTTCGATATCCTGGGGGGCGATTTCCAGTGCCTTGTTGAAATCATTGAGAGCCTTTTGGTATTCCTTCCGCGCCAGCCAGGCATTGCCGCGATTGGTCCACGCCACGGAGGACCATTGCTCCAGCTTGATCGCACGATCGAGATCGGTCAGCGCTTCATCAACGCGCCCCGCGTGGGTCAGCACGACACCGCGATTGCTGAGTGCCTTGGCGAAGTCCTCGTCCAGTTCGAGAGCCTTGTTGAAATCGGCGAGAGCGGCGTCCGGCTTGCCGGACTTGAATCGTATCCAGCCCCGATTGTTGAAGGCATCGGCGGAATTCGGGTCGAGACGGATCGCTTCGCTTGCGTTATCGGCGGCGCGGACCAGATCACCGCGGCCGAGAAAGACGTTGCTGCGGCCAATGAACGCCTCGGGCAGATTTTTTCGCAACCCGATCGCCGCGTCGAAGTCCTCGAGGGCGGAATCGCGCTCGCCCGCCGCCAGCCGCGCCACGCCGCGATTGACAAAAAACGCCGGCGTCGTCGCGTCGAGGCCGACCGCCTTGTCATAATCACGAATGGCATCGCTGATGTTTCCCTGCGCATAGAAGCACATGCCGCGATTGTTCCATGCATTGGCATATTTGGGCGCAAGTTTTATCGCATGGCTGATGTCGCGGATCGCCCGCTCAAGATCGTTCAGTTGCATATATACGAGGCCGCGATTGTTCCAGAATACGGGGCGCTCGTTGTTGAGCTTCAGCGCCTCATTCAAATCGTCAAAGGCGGCCTTTCGATCACCTTGTTCGAGATAAATCATGGCGCGAATCGCTCGTGCGTCAAAATCGCGGTCGTTGG